>NZ_BAABBE010000003.1:0-437962 GCF_039537795.1 Lentzea roselyniae | reverse complement strand
CGCCGCTACGAACGCAAGGCCGCCCACTTCACGGCATTCGCCCAGCTGGCCTGCGCGGTGATCTGCTACCGCCGAGCCATCAAGCTGGACCTGCTCACCCACGACAACCCCAAATGAGATGTGGTCTTAGCTTGCGGGTGGTAGTCATCGCGATGCACTCCTTTGCTCGTGGTGTCGCGACCCACTCTCGTTGGCGGGTGGGCGTGCTTCATCCGCTCACGTTCTGATCTCGTGTACGTCAGATTGCGTAGGGGCGGCTTCGCCGACCCCGAGTTCTGTGGTTCGGTTGCGGGGCGTGGGCATGTGGCGGGCGGGTGGCGCCAGTTGGGTAGGTGGTCGCCAAGGGTCGGGTTGTCTCGGTGGCGGACCGCCGACCACACCGGCCAGCGGGCCGGAACCAACCCGCTACCCGGCCGGTACCTGGCCCCCTGCACGGTGGTTCGCGTTCCTCACTCCTCAATGGACGGTCGACTCCATTGAGGTCGGAGCGTGCTCCGCAGGCGCCTGCCGAACATGCTGGTGACAGGCGTCCGGCCACACAACGTCGATCAGAGACGTAGCATGGCGGGAGGGGTGAGGGGGATCCGACGTTGGAACTGGAAAGGCCTTCCGGCCACTTGTTGCCCCGTCGGCTTGACCGGCCGGGAACGTGGCTGGTCGCCGCCGCCCTCCTGTATTCCTGCTGGCTCCTCGAGCTGGTGCTGCCGACAGGGCTGTCGACGGTGGACAGCTACGTGAGCGAGCTGCTCGCCGACGACCAGCCGTACCGGTGGGTTTTCCGCGTCACCGACGCGCTGGCCGCCTGCTGCCTGTTCCTCGCCGCCCGCCGGATGCGCGGGCGGCTCGTCATCGCGGCTGTGCTCGTCTTCGCGGTCGCGACCCTCGCCGACACGGTGCTGTCGCTGGACTGCGCGGCAAGCGTCGACGCGCTGTGCCGCTCCCGTGAGGCCGCGGGAACGGTGTCGCTCGGGCATCGGCTGCACCAGGTCACCAGCGTGCTGACGTTCGGCAGCGCCCTCGCCGCCGCCGCGGGTCTCGAACGGAGCACCCGCCGGTGGAGTGCCAGGGTGGTGGTCGCCCTGCTGGCCACGACCGGCGTGCTGTCCGCCGTCCTCGTGAACCAGCCCGGCGCCGGGCTGGTGCAGCGTGTCCAGTTGCTGACCATCGCGGTGGGACTGGTGCTCGGAGCGCGGGCGTCTCTCAGGTGGAGGCGCAGCGGTTTCCGTTGAGAGTCACTCGCGTTCGCCGGTGAGCAGCTGGGTGGCGGCGAAGTCCGCGTACAGGGGATCACTCGCGACGAGCTCGTCGTGAGTGCCGGACGCACGCACCTTTCCGTTGTCCACCACCACGATCCGTTCTGCCTGCGTGACCGTCGACAGCCGATGGGCCACCACGAGAACGGTCATCGTCTTCGCCGCGGCCGTCACCACGTCGCGGATCGCCATCTCGTTCGCGGCGTCGAGCTGCGAGGTGATCTCGTCGAGCAGCAGGAGGCGGGGACGGCGGATCAGCGCACGAGCGAGCGCGACCCGCTGCCTCTCGCCCCCGGACAGGAAGTTGCCGCGATGCCCGACCGCGGTGTCCAGCCCTTCCGGAAGGCGCTCGACCAGCGAGTCCAGCCGGGTCTGCGCCACGACGTCGCGGATCTCCTCGTCGGTGGCGTCCGGCCTGCCGTAGACGAGGTTGTCGCGCAACGTGCCCGACAACATGGGCGCGTCCTGTTCGACGTAGCCGACACCGGCGCGCAGGCTCGCCAGGTCCCACTCCGCGAGGTCGCGGCCGTCCAGCAGGATCCGGCCGGCCGACGGCTCGTAGAACCGCTCGACCAACGCGAAGAGCGTGGACTTCCCCGCACCCGAAGGACCGACGAACGCGGTCATTCCCGTCGCGGGAACGTCGACACTGATACCGCGGAGGACCTCTGGCAGCTCCGGGCCGTAGCGGAAGCGGACGTCCTCGAAAGTGAGACGGCTCCCGTCCTTCGCGGCGGACTCCGTGCGGGCGCCGGCGACTCCGGCGGGCTCGGACCGCATCTCCTCGACCTCGGCCAGGCGGCGTACCGCCGCCAGCCCGACGGACAGACTGCTGCCCGCGTGCAGCAACTGCCCGATCGGTTCGTTCAGGTAGAACAGGAACAGCAGGAAAGCGACCAAAGTGGACAGTGAGATGGCTCCTGTCGCGACCCGAGCCCCGCCGATGCCGAGCACGGCGAGGAAGGCCGCCTGGACCGCCAGGGTGTTGGACCCGTGCACCAGCGACTCCCAGCGCGCGGAGCGAACACCGGCACGCCACGCGTCCTCCGCCCCGCGTTCGATCGCGGCGATCTCCCCGGTCTCCGCACCCGCGGCCTTGACGGTCCGGAAGGAGCCGAGCACGCGCTCCAGTCGCGCACCCGTGTCCCCGACCGCGGACTGGGCGGCGCGGGACGCCTTCTCGATCATCGGCAGACCGGCGCCGGCGAACAGGCCGACCACGGCGAGCACGGCCAGGGTGACGCCGAGCAGGGCGAGGTCCATCACGCCCATCATGACGACCATCACTACGGTCGTGACCGCACCGGTGACCAGTCCGACGAGCGCGCTGGTGCACACCTCGCGCAGCAACGTCGTGTCACCGGTGAAGCGGGACAGCAGGTCTCCCGGCTGCGCGCGTTGCACGGCGGGCACGCGCAGCGAGAGCAGCTTCCTGGTGAGCCGCTTCCTCGCCACCAGCACGACGGACTCCGCCGCGCGTTCGAGCAGGTAGTCACCGGCCATCGCGATCGCGGCGCCGGCGAGCGCGAGGCCGACCAGCAGCGCCAGCAGGCCGGTGATCGCGTCACCGGTGCCCAGCCGGTCCACGAGCGCCTTCGCCGCGAGAGGCTGGGCCGCCGCGGCGAGCCCGCCGAGCAGGACGAGTGTTCCTCCCAAAAGGACAGTGCGGCGATGTGGCCGGACGTGGCCCAGCAGGGTTCTCCAGGCCGGGCGGTCGATCGAGGTGCGCACGGCGACACAACTCCGTCTTTTGTTGTCGTTGAACGGTCACCCCGATCCTCGGTCCGAGACGCTGCGCGCGGCACCGGTGAACCGGCCGGACGACCCAGCCGGTCGGATGGTGCTGCGCCGTCGACCGGAGGAGCGCCGCCCAGCCAACAGACAACCTCATCCTGTGATGCACGTCACTAGATGCAAGGGGACAGCTCGAAGGGAGACCAACGACATGGGAAAGATCCTGAGACGCGGCGCCGCACTGGCGGCACTGCTGATGATGGCCGGACTGCTCGCGCCGTCCGCGTCCGCCGCACCGTATTGCGGCATCACCTGGGGCTCACTGCCGAAAGCAGGGCCCAGCCACGCGCACACGAGCGCGACCATCAACGACGTGCGTGCCGGACGGCACGACTGCTACGACCGGCTCGTGGTCGACATGACCGGCGGCCCGGCTCCGGAGTGGTACCACGTCTCCTACGTGCCGACCGTGCACCAGCAGGGCAGCGGCTTCCCCGTCCCGCTGGCGGGCGGCGCCTTCCTCGACGTGCTCGTCGGTTCGGCCGCGCACGACCAGTACTACAACCCGACCTACCAACCGGCCAACCCGATGCAGGCCGTCAACGTCGCCGGCTTCACGACCTTCCGCCAGGTCGCGTTCCTCGGCACGTTCGAGGGGCAGACGCAGTTCGGGATGGGTGTCCGGGCCCGCCTGCCGTTCCGCGTGTTCACGCTCACCGGGCCGGGGTCGACCGGGCGCCTGGTGATCGACGTCGCGCACCGCTGGTAGGACATCGCCTTGCCCCGGCCGTTGGACCGTGGCAAGGCGGTCTGCTTCCGCGCGCGTCACGCCCGCGGGCCGGGCAGCCGCTCATCCTCCGCGTCCAGAGCCTCAAGCCTCGCGTGCACGGCTCTGGCGTCAGGATGCCTCAGGTTGTCGAGCAAAGCCGACGCGGACCGCAGCGCGTCTCGTGCCGCGGACGTCTCCCCTTCCGCGAGGTGCGTGTCGGCGAGCCGGGTGAGGGTCGCTGCGTTCTCGAACACGTCGCCGAGCTCCCGGTACAGCGCGAGCGCCCTCTCGTAGCACTCGATCGCACGGGCGTTGGCGCCCATGTTGTGGTGGATGAAGCCGAGGCTGTCCCAGGTGACCGCCTCGCCTGTCCAGTCACCGATCCCGCGATGCCGCACGAGTGCCTCCTCGCACGCCACCAGCGCGCGGCGGTGACTGCCCAGCTGGCAGAGGTACCAGCCGACCTGGTTCAGCGCGGCGGCCTCACCGGCGAGGTGACCGCAGTCCCGATAGATCTCCAGTGCGCGTTGGCCGTGCTCGAGTGCCTCGGTGAAGCTGCCTTGCGTGTCGGCCATCAGCGCGAGGTCGCGGTGAATGCCCGCCTCGCCGACACGGGTGCCGTCGAGATCGAGTGCGGCCATGAGGTGAGCACGCGCCTGTGGAACGGAACGCAGCATGATGAACGCCTGGCCGAGACCGCGATGGGCACTCGCAAGCGCTCGCCGGTCGGCCAGTCTCGCCCCGGCCGCGAGCGCGTACGTCCCGAGCTCGATCCAGTCGTGCCACCGGCCCTGGCGGTCCAGGAAGTCCGCCGTGGTCCAGGCGAGCTGCCACACGTGCTGGTCGAAACCTTCAGCGGCGGCGAGGGGAAGAAGCCGGCGCAGGGCGGCGATCTCGTCTTCGAACCAGCGCCACGCGGCCTGGTAGTCGCTCAGCGGTTCCGGGCACGTTCCCGGTGCCGCGTCATCCACGTCGATGTGGTCTCTCATGGGACGCAACAGCAATGCCCCGGAGACGGCAGTGTGCAGGTAGTGGTCCAGGAGGCGGCGCAACGCGTCGTTCCTCGCCGGCGCCGGGACCTCCAGCCGGAACCGTTCCGCGGCGTAAACCCTCACCAGGTCGTGGAAGGCGAACCGGCCCGGCCGGTGTTCCTCGGTCAGGTGCACGCGGGCCAACTCGTCCAGCGCGTCCTCCGCCTCCTTGCCGGACAGCCCGGCCAGGCTCGCCGTCGCCGCGGCGGTGACGCCGGGGCCCGGATGAAGGCCGAGCAACCGGAACACCTGCGCCGCCGTCGGTCCGAGGTGCCGGCAGGACAAGGAGATCGCGGCACGCACGCTGGTCTTCGGGTCGTCGTCGTCCAAAGTGTCCAAACGCGACTGCTGGCTGTCCAGCTCACCTGCCAGTGCCTTCAGGGAGAAGGTGGGGTTCAGCGACGCCCTGGCGGCGAGCACCGCGAGCGCGAGGGGCAGGAACCCCGCGCCCGCGATGAGCTCGTCGACCGCCTGGGTCTCCGCCTCCATCCGGTCGCGGCCGAGGTGCTGTTCGAGCAACGCGCGTGCCTCGCGGAGATCCATGTGGCGCAGCGTGATCAGGTGCGCGCCTTCCCCGGCCACGAGACCCGCCAGGTGGTTGCGGCTCGTGACGACCACCATCGAAACGCCGTCACCCGGCAGCAGAGGGCGGACCTGCTGCACGTCCCGCGCGTTGTCCAGCAAGATGAGCAACCGCCGCGAATTCAGGATGCTGCGGTAGGTGGCCGCCATCGCGTCGATGTCCGACGGCGCACGATCGGGCGGTACACCCAGCATCGTGAGAAGCGTCCGCAACGCCTCCGCCGGCGACACGGCGGCCCCGGCGTGCTCGAACCCTCGCAGGTTCACGTAAAGCTGGCCGTCGGGGAACGATTCCTGCACGCGATGCGCCCAGTGCACGGCCAGTGTCGTCTTCCCGACTCCGGCGGCGCCGCTGATCGCCACGAACGGCCGATGCCGGCGCAGCAGGTCGTCGAGCACTTCCAGCTCCCCGTCACGCCCGACGAAGAACGGAGAGTGCGCGGGAAGCTGGCGTGGCACCGGCATGTCGGGCCGGCGTTTCAGGGCGGCCGGCGACTGCTCGTGCTGTTCCCGCACGGCCGGGCTCGGGTCGACGCCGAGCTCGTCGGCGAGCCTGCGGCTCAGCTCGGCGTAGTGCCGGTCGGCGTCTGCGTGCCGTCCTGACTTGTGCAGTGCCAGGATGACCTGCCCCGCGAGGCGTTCGTCCAGGGGGTGTGCCGTGGTTTCGCGGAACATCTCCCCGAGCACGTCGTCCTGCCTGCCGAGCCGCAGGGCCACCTCGTTGCGGTCCAGCACCACGGCGAACCGCTCGGATTCGAGGGTGGCGCGCAGCTCGTCCAGCCACGGCGTGGACAACCCGCCGAACGGCCTGCCCCGCCACAGCGCGAGCGCGCGGTTGAACAACAGAACCGCCTGTTCGTCGTCCGCCGTCCTGGCTTCGGCGACCAGCTCCCGGAAACGGTGGAGATCCACCGCCATGGGATCGGCGGTGAGCACGTACCCCGCGTGTTGCCTGGCCACTGTCACGTCACCAGCTGCCGCGAGTGCCCGGCGCAACCGGGAGAGGTAGCCGTACAGCACGTTCTTGCCGCGATTCGGCGGGTCGTCCCCCCAAACCCGGCTCAGGATCCGTTCCACCGGAATCGGCTGCCGGACGTCGTGGAGCAGCGCCACCAGCACGCACAGCTGCCGCGCGCGACCGGCGTCGACGCTCTGGCCATCAATGCGCACCTCGACGTCGCCGAGCACCCGGAATTCCACCGACATGGATCCGAACTAACTCGTCATGGCCAGCCGACTCAAGGTGTTTCGAACTATTGCCGACATTCGGTTCAGTTCCACCGGTCTCAAGTCCGTGCTAATCGTTTGCGTCGTACTGGCACGATTGCGTTCATGGAGCGCGTTGTGATCCGCGGCCGCGGCGGCGCGGGGAAGTCGACTCTCGCGGCCGCCCTGGGCACCGCGACCGGGCTCCCCGTCATCGAACTCGACGAGCACTTCTGGGGGCCGGATCTAGAAGCGACTCCCCCTGATCGCTGGGCCGTCGTCCAGGGTGAACTCGCCAACACCGACCGGTGGATCATGGACGGTGACCTCGGCCCCTACGACGTCCTCGACGTCCGTCTCCGCCGGGCGGACACCGTCCTGCTGCTCGACCACTCGTTCCCGGGGTGCGCCTGGCGGGCGCTGCTCCGCTCACGGGAACGGGCCGATTTCTGGCTGTGGGTGTGGTCGTGGCGCCGTCGCCATCGGCCGCTCCTCATCAACGCGATCGCGGCACACGCCGGGCACGCGACGCTGCACGTGCTTCGGAATCCACGCGCGACAGCACGTTTCGTGGCTCGAGAGCTGACCCGGAGGACATGACCGTGGAACGTTTTTCCGTGCTGCTGATCGGCGGCCGGTCCGGCGTCGGGAAGTCCACGGTCTCCTGGGAGATCTCGGCTCAGTTGCGGGACGCGGCCGTGTCCCACTGCTTCATCGAGGGCGACTTCCTCGACCAGGCCCACCCGGCGCCACCGGACGACCCGAGCCGCACGGAGATGACCAGGCGGAATTTGGCTTCCCTGTGGGGAAACTACGCGGCGCTCGGCTACCGGCGGCTCATCTACACGAACACCGTCAGCGTGCTGGAACGCGACCTGGTGGTCGGCGCGATGGGCGGGAACGTGGAGGTGACCGGCGTTCTGCTGACCGCCGCGGACGACATCGCGAGCCAGCGGCTGGGCCTGCGGGAGACGGGCGGCCAGTACGAGGCGCACGTGACGCGCGGGACCGCCGCCGCCCGGCACCTGGAGACGCACGCGCCGCAGTGGGTGGTTCGCGTTCCGACCGACGGCAAGGACGTCACCGAGGTGGCGGGCGAGGTCATCGGCCTCACCCGCTGGCACGCGGTTTGATCACACCGACGGCAGGACTCGTGGCCACCGCTCGGGCAGGCCGGCGGCCGTGACGAAGGCCGGGTTCTCGAACTTCGTCGCGCTGGAGAAGCGGCCGTCGACGAGGGTGAGCACCCACAGGCAGTCGGCCCGCAGGTCGCCGGAGGCGTCGGGGCGGTACCCGGCCATGGCCGGCTGGCCGTTGGCACGGGTGGGCAGCAGCCGGACGTGCCAGCCCGGGGAGGCGAAAGTGCGCTCCAGGAACGGGATGCACACGTGCACGCCCTTGAACCAGACCGGATGCGGCACGGCCTCGAGGCTGAAGTCGTCGTGGATGACGGCGCGGATCGCGGCGGAGTCCCCCGCCTCGAACGCGGTGAGGTAGCGGTCGAGCAGGGCGCGTTCCAGCTCCAGGTCCGGTGGTTCCACGCGCTGGTCGGCGAGGTCCAGCTCGTCCAGCCGTTTGCGGGCCCGTTGCAGGAGGCTCTTCACCGCGGGCACGGTGATGCCGAGCGTCTCCGCGATCTCGGCGGCGGACCACGAGAGGACCTCGCGCAGCAGGAGCGCCGCACGCTGCCGCACCGGCAGGTGCTGCAGCGCCGCGATCAACGCGAGGCGCACCGACTCGCGCTGCACGGCGGCCTCGGCCGGTTCGTCGTCGCGGTGGTTCAGCACGGCGTCGGGCAGCGGTTCGAGCCAGGCGATGGACTCGTCGGAGTAGGCGCGGACGCCGGGGTCCGTCGACGGCGCGCCGAGGCCGGCAGGGAGCACCCGCCGGCTTCGATGGCTCAACGCGGTGATGCAGGTGTTGGTCGCGATGCGGTAGAGCCAGGTCTTGACCGAGGAACGTCCCTCGAAGCCGGCCGCGCCGCGCACCGCTCGCAGGTAGGTCTCCTGAACGGCGTCCTCGGCGTCCTGGTACGAGCCGGTCATCCGGTAGCAGTGCGCGAGCAGCCCGTCGCGCAGCAGGCCGAACTCGTCGTGCAGGCTCGCACTGGCCACAGATGTCACGTCACTCCCCCTGGTCGTGGGTCACCAACTCTTCATTGGACTCCTCCGGCCGGCAAAAGGAATCGCTATCGCGCGAGTTTCTCCAGGGCGCCGCGCATGCCGGCGAACCCTCCCCGGTAGAACCGCGGGCCGTAGGACACGCGGGCCACTCCCAGCGACCGCAACGCGTCGAGGTCGAGGGAGTCGGTGGTGTTCCCGTTGACCGGCGCCTGCACCTCTGCGATCAACCTGGTGAGGTCGTGGCTGGTCGAGCCGCCGATCGGGTAGACGCAGTCCGCGCCCGCGTCCCGGTAGAGACGGCCGCGCCGCACCGCCTCGTCCAACCGGTCCTGCTCGGGAACGCCGCTGGACGGCAGGAACACGTCGATCCTGGCGTTGACGACGATCGGGACCCCGGCGGCGTCGGCGGCAGCGCGCACCCCGGCGAGCCGATCCGCCTGCGCCGCCGCGTCCACGAGGCCACCAGCCCGGTGATCGGTGTCTTCGAGGTTGCAGCCGGTCGCACCGGCTTCGAGCAGCCGGGCCACGAACTCGTCCGGTACCAGGCCGTAGCCGGCTTCCGCGTCCACGGTCACCGGGACGGGCACGGCGGCGGCGATCCGGGCGGCGGCCGCGAACATCTCCTGCCAGGGCGCGCTTTCGCCGTCGCGGTGGCCGAGCGTCTCGGCCACGGCGGCACTCGACGTCGCCACGACCGGAAAACCCATTTCCACCACGAGTTCCGCGCTGGGCTCGTCCCAGGCGTTCGGCAGCACGAGCATCTCTCCGTGGTGGAGCTCGCGCAACAGGTCGGCATGCGCCTTCAGATCGGACACCAACTACCCCTTTCGTGGAATGACGGCTCCGGCCAGCGCACCAGCGGCCGCGAGGCCCGCGCCGGTCAGAACGGCCGCCGTGAAACCGTTCGAGAACTCCTCAGGCGTCGCGTAGCTGCCGGCCGCGGTGAAGCCGACGACCAGCACCGCCACGCCGAACGCCCCGCCGAGCTGCCGCATGGCGCTGAACGCACCCGACGCCTTGCCGAGGAACTGCGGCGCCACCGATGTCAGCACGGCGCTCTGCACGGCGGGCAGGCACATCGCGATGCCCGTTCCGGAGAGCACCAGCGGTGCCGCGATCGCCGCATAGCCGGCGGCGGGATGGGCGACGAGGGCGATCCAGACCATGGCCAGGCTGTGCAGGCCGAGCCCCGCGACGATGAACGGCCGCTCACCGAACCGGCCGACCGACCGCCCCACCCACTGCGGGACGATCACCGTGGTCAGTCCCCACGGCGCCAGCGCCAGCCCCGCCGCCAGCGGCCCGTACCCCAGTGCTTCCTGCACGAACTGGGCGATGAAGAACAGCACCCCGAACGCGGAAGCCCAGTGGAAGAAGATCACGACGTTGGCGGCGGCGAACCTGCGCGAGCGGAACAGGTGCAGCGGCAGCATCGGATGGGCCGCCCGGCGCTGCCAGGCGACGAAGAGCCCGATCGCCACCAGCCCCGCCACGGCCCATCCCGCCGAGCCGCCCTGGACGAGCGCCCACATCAGGCCGAACGTGCCGGCGCCCGCCAGCAGCAGCCCGGGAAGGTCGAGGGTGCGATCAGGTCCGCGGCTCTCCTCGACGCGTGTCAAAGCGAGGACCAGCAGCGCGGCCCCCAGCGGCACGTTGATCCAGAAGATCCACGGCCACGAGACCCCCTCCACCACGGCGCCGCCGACCAGTGGCCCGAGCGGTACGGCGACCCCGCTCACGCTCCCGAAGACGCCGAGTGCCCTGGGCCTGAGGGCGGGCGGGAACGCGGCGCTCAGCAACGCGAGGGCGAGCGGCATGATGAACGCGGCCCCGGCGCCCTGGACGACCCGCGCGGCGATCAGCGTCTCCACGTCGGGCGCGACCGCGCACACCAGCGAGGCCAGCGTGAACAACGCGACACCCGCCGCGAACACCCGCCGCCGTCCCCACCGGTCCCCCGCGGCCGCGGCGGTCATGAGCAGCACCGCGAAGCTCAGGCCGTAGCCGTTGACCGTCCACTCCAGCTCGGTGATCGAGGCGCCCAGATCCGTTCTGATCGCGGTCAGCGCCGTCGCCACGACCAGTGCGTCGAGGACGACCAGCAGCGAGGCGATCGAGGTGATCGCGAGCACCCACGTTCGCCGCGATCTCTCCTCTGCCGCCGGCACATCTGCGGGTGTGGTTCGGGTGGACACGTCCGTCTCCTCTGGCTCCAGCCGACGTCCTTCGGAGGAATAGACATCGGGCGGCAGCGAAAGGAATCGGCGCAGGGATCAGCTGTCGAGCCAGCGGGTTCCGCGAGGCTGGTCCCCGCGGTGCACGGCCTCGCGCACGATCACGTACTGCGCGGCCCGTTCGACGTCCTTGGGGTGCGGCTCGGCCCCACACCCACACGGGGCACACCCGCCAGCTCCACGCTGCTCGCACCAGTCGGCGATCCGGCGCAGGTTGGCGGGATCGAACGACGGCACCACGTCGAGGTCGTTCGGCCGCAGGTCCGCGCCGTACAGGGTGAGCACGGCCGAACCGCTGAGAACCCGTTCGTGCAGCAGCCGCAGGTACTCGCCGGGGGCCGGTCGTGGACCACGATCCACGACCGGCCCGTGGTGCTCAGCTGTGGTCGAGCCGCACCGCGTGCGCGTCGGCACCGTCGGCGATCGTCGAAGTGAAGAACGCGATGGTGCTGTTGCCGGAGATCGTCTCGAGCCCCATGTAGTCGCCGAGGAACAGCCC
The DNA here is from genome assembly GCF_039537795.1 of Lentzea roselyniae. NCBI lineage: Bacteria > Bacillati > Actinomycetota > Actinomycetes > Pseudonocardiales > Pseudonocardiaceae > Lentzea > Lentzea roselyniae. The sequence goes on along the minus strand of NZ_BAABBE010000003.1, from coordinate 426,531 downwards.
CCTCGGATCACCGGGCGCGAAGTACGAGATCGGGGCGGCGTAATGGTCGAACGGCCCGTGCAGGTGCTGTTCGGGCTGCCAGCTCAGGGTGCCGTCCTGCGAGTGGCGGAGCCAGACGTCGGTGGTGGCGACGCCGTCACCGAGCACGTTGTTCCGGTCGTCCCAGTAGGTCAGGGTGACCATGCCGGTGTCCGACACGTCGATCGCGTGGTTGTACGACTGCACGCCGGGGCCGCCGGTGGCGACCGCGGTGGGGCCGCTCCAGTGCCGGCCTCCGTCGGTGGACTTGGCCAGCACGACCTTGTTCACCGCGGTGCCGAACGAGTCGGACCAGACGACGTAGATCGCGCCGGTGGTCATGTCGACCGCGATGTCGGGCAGGTAGTCCTCGGCACGGATCGGGAAGTTGTCGTCGGGCACGACCAGCTGGGCGGTCCGGATCGGCGCGATGCGCGCCGGGGCCGACCAGTGCAGACCGGCGTCGCGGGAGGTCATGACGCCCACGTAGACGCCGTTGTCGTTGAAGCCGGCGCCGGTGAAGAGGTTCGCGGTGACGTTGTAGAGCGTGCCGTCCGGGCCGACCGCGATCTGGTTGCCCTGGAAGAAGTTGTTCGAGTTGCGCATCGGCACCGGCTTCGACCACGTCAGCCCGCCGTCGGTCGTCCGGGAGAACATGGGCATGCCGCGGTAGGCGAACGAGTGCAGGTCCGCGACCGGGTGCTGCCGGCCGTCGTTGGGATAGGTGCCGCGCAACCACGTCGCGTAGGCGTGGCCGGGCCGGGTCGGGTCGCCGGTGATGGAGACCTTGTCGTTGAAGATGCCGCGCTCGCCGCCGTCCTCCTGGATGATCCGCGGCGGCCGCCACGTGCCGGTGGACCGGTCGAGGCTCGTCACCGAGATCGCGGACAGGCCGAGCGCGGCCGAGTCGATCGGCTGGCCGATGAAGTAGGCGTTGCCCACCTTGTCGTAGGAGACCCACGGGTCGGTGACGCGGCCGAACCGGGTCGGGCCGCCCTGGCAGGCGCTCCACGGCACGTCCGGCAGCTTGGCCCACGACGTGCCGCCGTCGTGCGTGATCCACGAGGACAGGCCACGCGCGCCGCCGTCCGGCCAGCGGTCCTGCTGGGTCACGCCGATCATCTCGTCCGGGTTGACGGGATTGACCGCCACCTGCGGCTCGACCTCGGTGTTGTCGTAGGCCGCGGCGAAGTCGGCAGAGGCGCCGAAGGGGCAGGCCGTCAACGTCGACGGGCCGCTGACCAGCACGTCAGCGCCGACCGAGAAGGGAGCCGCCGATGCTCCGGGCGCCGCGCTGAACAGAATCAGAGGGACAGCCGCCGCCGCGGCGGTGAGCCGTCTGGTCGCATGCATGGGGGTACCTCCGCAGGTCTGCTTTCCCCCTCACGGGTGAATCGCTGCGGCGGGCCGGACCGTTGCAGGTCTTGCACGGCTGTCACAACCGGGCCCGACGCGCCGTCCTGTGGGCATGACGATCGAAACGAGCAACGAAACGACGTTCAGCCGCCTGCACGACGCCGTCAACAGCGGTGACGCGGAGGCCATCTCGAAGGCGATCGACGAGGTCGCCGATCCGGACCTGGTCTTCCACGCGCCGGTGCCGGGCGAGCTGTCCGGGGTGCAGGCGCTCAAGCAGGTGTGGGCGACTCTCCTGCGCGCGTTCCCCGACATCCACGTCGCCATCGAGGACGTGATCGCGCAGGGCGACAAGGTCGTCTACCGGAACACGGTCACCGGCACCCATCAGGGCGAGTACCGGGGCGTGCCGCCGACGGGCAGGTCCGTCCGTTACAGCGAGATCTTCATCCTCCGCTTCTCCGGCGGCCGGATCGCGGAGATCTGGGGCGTCGTCGACGTTTTCGCGCAGTTGAGGCAACTCGGGCTCGTCCAGGTCTGAGAACGGCACGGCGTTCACCGCGCACTCCGGTCTGGAGTGGACGGTCCCTGGCCGGCTACGCCCTTCGCGTTCGCCCGCTGAGCCCGCCGGGTGCGATCGTTGCGGCATGCCGGTCAACGACGAACTGCTCGAACGGTTCCGCGCGGTCGACACGACCGCCATCTGCGACGCCGACCGGACCACGCGGGTCGTGCACGGCGCGATCCGCGCCCGGTCCGCGACGACCCAGGTCTTCGGGCCCGCGTTCACGGTCCGGTGCCGGGAGGACTTCCTGGCCGTGCTGCGCGCGGTCGAGGCGGCCGAGCCCGGTGACGTGATCGTGGTCGACGGCGGGGCACGCGAGACCGCTCTGGGCGGCGAGATGTTCGCGCGGGCGGCGTTGGCGCGGTCGCTGGGCGGCATCGTCGTGGACGGCGGCTACCGCGACATGTCCTACGTCGCGACGTGCGCGCTGCCCGTCTACAGCCGGTTCGTCACGCCGCGCGCCGGTACCGCGTCCCAGCTCGGGGAACTCCAGGTTCCGGTGACCTGCGGCGGGGTCACGGTCAACCCCGGCGACGTGGTTCTCGCCGATGACGAAGGCCTCGTCGTCGTTGACCCACAACGGCTGGAATCGCTCCTCGACGCCGCGCTGGCCATCAAGAACACCGAGAGTCACGTCATCGAACTGCTCGACGGCGGAGGTTCGCTGAGCGACGCGTTCAACCTCGCCGAGCACGTCGACGCGCTCGGACGCGGCGAACCATCGAATCTCGGTTTCTCGCCGTTCCACGGGTAACGGTGTCCACACGGCGACACGAGTGCCGGCGTACCTCACGGCGAGCACCACCAGTGCGGCGATCGCCAGCCACACATAGGTGTCGTAGTCGTGCAGCCGCGTCACGAACACCAGGAACACGGCGACGAACGCCGGCCACGCGTTGCCGCGCAGGGCGAGGAACACCAGCACGGGTACGCACCACACCCAGTGGTGCAGCCAGGACACCGGGGAGGCCAGCAGCCCGGCGGCCGCGATGGCGAACAGCGCGACGAGATCGTCCCGCGTCCGCCGGGCCACGAACACCGCGACGGCGACGGCGGCAGCGGCCGGCACGGCCCACACCAGCGTTTCGATGCCCGGTGCGAGGCCCAGGTCGCGGACGAGGCCCTTGATCGACTGGTTCGTCGACAACGAGATGTCGCCGATGCGGTCGGGGTTCAGCAGGGAGTGGAACCAGTACTGCACCGAGTCCTCCGGTGCGGCGAGGAAGCCGGCGACGACGAGGGCCGCGAACGTCGCCATCGAGGTCATGGCGGCCCGCCAGTCGCGTTTGACGAGGAAGTAGAGCACGAAGACGGCGGGGGTGAGCTTGATCGCCGGCGCGACGCCCACCAGCACACCGCGCCGGCGCCGGTCCGTCACCAGCAGGCAGTCGATCACGACCAGGCCGAGCAGGAACAGGTTGACCTGGCCGTAGCCGTACGTCATCCACACCGGGTCCAGTGCCAGCCCGGCGATCGCGGCCAGCGGACCGGCCGTCCACTTGAGACCTGGGCGCACCTCGCCCGCCACCGCGACGCACACGACGGTCAGCACGACGAAGCCGGACGCCACGACGAGCGGGTTGTGCAGTCCCTCCGGCACGACGCTCAGCCCGCTGAACAACACCGCCGCGATCGGCGGGTAGGTGAACGGGAGCCGCGGGTCGAGCGGTGGCCCGGTGAAGCCGACGTACAGCGAGGCGCCGTCCAGCCAAGCCCTGCCGCCGAGGCGGTACACGTCCAGATCAATGGGATAATGGCCGTACCACTCGATCACCAGCCAGATCAGGGCGACGAGCCAGAGCACACCGGTGACCTGTCGAGCGCGCAGGCCTTCCGCGAGACGAAGCAATTTGTGCGGGACTTCGTCGGTAATCCGCGTTGTTGAAACAAGTGACACAGTTTCGAAGTTGACTGCGACCACAGTTGTACACCTTGTTGAACAACCGGAAGAACTACCGGCAGAAGTGGTCTCGCCTGCAACGTTTCACCGCTTCCGGCGTCTCTACACAACGTGGGGACATCGGCATTCGGGGACTTCTTGCGCTTCTACCGGTCGCGCATTCCGCTGACGCAGGAAGAACTGGCGGAACGGACCGGATTGAGCATGCGCGCGATCAGCGACATGGAACGCGGCCGGACGCAGACGCCGCAGCTCCGCACAGTTCAGCTGCTCGTCCGCGGACTCCGTCTGCAGGGCGAGGAAGCCGCGGAGTTCACGTCGCTCGCGCGCGCCGGGCGGACCCGTGCGGCGGAGGCGAAGCCAGAGGTTCCGGCCGCGGTCGCCGCGATGTCGTCGTACACGCTGCCGCCGGTGCTCATCGAGCTCACCGGCCGCGAGGCCGAGCGCAAGGAGGTGGACGGGTTCGCCAAGGACGCCGCGTCGGCGTCACGGCTGCAGCTCGCGGTGATCCACGGCGCGCCGGGTGCGGGCAAGACCGCGCTCGCCGTCGACGCCGGGCACCGCCTGGGCTCGCGGTTCGCCGACGGGTGCGTGTTCCTCGACCTGCGCGGCATGGACTCCGCCCCGCTGCCGGCGGACCGGGCGGCGCACCGGCTGCTGCGCGCGTTCGGGCTGGAGGAACGCCAGATCCCCGCCGACGCGGACGACAAGCTGGCGCTGTACCACTCGATGCTGCGCGACCGCACGGTGCTGCTCGTGCTGGACAATGCCGTGAACGAGGCCCAGGTGCGCCCGCTGCTCGCCTCCAGCCCCGGCACCCTCGTGCTCGTGACCAGCCGCAACACCATGACGGGCCTCGACGCCCGGCACCGGCTCTGCGTGGACATGCTGCCGCTGGACCGTTCGGTCGCACTGCTGGGCGCGGTGGCCGGCGAGCACCGCGTGGCGGCGGAGCCGTCGTCGGCCGAGCGGGTCGCGGAGTTGTGCGGTGGCATGCCGCTCGCGTTGCTGATCGCCGGCAACAGGCTCGCGAGCAGACCGCAGTGGACGATCAGGCACCTCGCCGAGCAGCTGGAGGACGAGCGGCGCCGGTTGTCGGTGCTGCGGGCGGGCGACCTCCAGGTGCGGGCGGCGTTCGAGATCTCCTACCACCAGTTGGGACCCGGTGCGGCCGCGTTGTTCCGGCGGCTGGCGCTGGTGCCCGGCTCGGACATCAGCACGGAGCTGGCCGCGGTGCTCGCCGAGCGCGCAGAGGAGGCGCTGGAGGAGCTCGCCGACGCGAGCCTGCTCGGCATCAGCGAGACACCGGGCCGCTACACGTGCCACGACCTGCTGCGCGTGTTCGCCGTCGAACGCATGGAACTCGACGAGGACCCGGCCGTCGTGCGGGAGGTGGGGACCCGGCTGCGGCACTGGCTGCTCGCCGTCGCCACCCGGGCGGGGCGGCTCTTCGACCACGACAACCCGGAACCGGTGCAGGACAGGGAGTCCGCCGGTCGCTGGCTCGCGCTGGAGCTGGAGAACTGGCGCGGTGCGTTGCGCTCGGCGGTGGCTCTGGGCGAACACGAGCAGGTGCTCGCACTGGCCAAGGCGATGCACTGGTACTCGGACATGCACGGCGTGGGCGAGCTCTGGCGCGAGGTCTTCAGCGCGGGTGTGGAAGCCGCGCAGGCGTTGGGCAGTGCCCGCGACACGGCCGAACAGCTCAACTACCTCTCGTGGGCGCTCTACGCGTTGTGCGGCCAGCCCCACGACGCCTTGGTCGTGCACGAAAAGGCGGCGGCGATAATGGCCAACGACACGCTCACGGAGGCGTGGACCTGGTACTACGGCTCGGCGATCCGGCGCCGCGTGGGCGAACCGGAGAAGGCCGTGTGGCTGGGACGGCGGGCCGTCGAGCTGTTCGAGCAGGCGGGGTACCTGATCGGGGAGAACCTGGCGCTGTCGTTGCTGGGCCTGATGCTGAGCACCGTCGGCTCGGTCGACGAGGCCATCGAGGTGCAGGAACGCGGGGTGTCGCAGCACCGCGAGGCCGGTGGCGACGACGAGCTGCTGTCGATGATGCTCATCCGGCTGGCGACCACCCTTGCAGCCGCCGGGCAGGTGCTGGCGTCACTGGAGCTGCTCGACGAGGCCGAGTCGTTGTTCTCGAAGCACGGGACCACGGCCGGTGTCGCGCGCGTGCGGCACAACCGGGGGATCGTGCTGATGGACGTGGGCCGGCTTCACGAGGCCAAGGTGGAGTTGCTGTCCGCGTTGGACGAGACTCGGTTGTCCGATCATCGGATCGAGATCATGGCTCGGCTGGCGGAACTCGCGAACGCGACCGGGGAGGCCGCCGATGCTCGCGAGATGAGGGTGCGGGCGTTGGCCGAGTGCGACCGGTATGACACACCGGCGGTGCGTGGGACGGCGGCCGGGCTGGCGGCGGCGCTGACGCACTGACGCAGAGGCGTGGTGGCGCGATGCACTGGCATGGCAGAGGAAGAGCAGGCAGAACTGGCACGGCGGTTCAGCCGCGACATGAACCGGGGCGTGGCAGAACTCGCCCAGCTCGGGTATCCCGCGCACTTCTTCAAGAAGATGCTGGCCGAACACGGAGCTGTGGAAGCGGCGCGACGGCTGGTGAGCGACCCGAAGCCGTCCTACGGGCTGTGGCGGCTTCAGGAGCTGAGCAGGCTCAACGCCAGCGTCGAGATGTGGGTGCTTCTCCCGTGGTTCGAACCGCTCTTCGACCAGGAGACGCGAGACCGGGCAGAACGCGAGCTCCGCCTGCTCGACGTTGACGTCGACCGCGAGCTTCGGCAGCTAGTCAGCCGGCTCCAGCCGCCCGCCTAGCCGGCACGGGCTTCGGCGATGCGGCGCACGAGATCCGCGACCCGTTCCGTCCCGAGCCGGTAGCCGGACTTCGCGTGCAACGCACCGGCCTGCTCCGCGTGCCGGCAAGCGTCGTCGAAGCGGCGCCGCGCGAGATCCACCTCGGCGAGCGTGCGCAGGCTCTCTCCCTCCACCAGCCGATGCCCGGTACCGCGGCTGATGGTCAGCGCCTCCGAGGCCAGCGCGCGTGCGGAGTCGTGTTCGGAGTGGCGGAGGTGCAGTGCTGCCAACGAGATCAGGGCGTCGCACCGGCCCCGCGAGTGGGAGGCGGCGATGGCCAGGTCGAGTGCTGTCCGCAGTTCCGTCCTGGCGGCGGTGTCGTAGCCGAGCAGAAGGTGGGTGCTGCCGAGGACGTGCCACGCGCTGATCTGGGTGCGCCGCATGCCGAGGCGGGTCGCGATGTCCAGTGCCTCGCGGGCGGTGTCCAGGGCCAGGTCGTACTTCTCCTGGTCGCGGTAGGCGCCGGAGAGGTTCGCCAGGTTGCCCGCTTCCTCGGCGGGCTCGGCGAACTCGCGGCACAGCGCCAGGCCCGCCTCGTAGTGTTCGATCGCGCGGTCCAGGCGGCCCAGGGCCTGGCAGGAACGGCCCGCGTGGGTTTCGCCCAGCAGCACGCCGAAGCGGACTCCCTTCCGCCGGGCCGCGTCGATCGCCTGGGTGTGCAGCTCGTAGGCCTGGTCCAGTTCGCCGAGCTCCCAGTACGCGTCGCCGAGGACGAGGGAGCCGTCAGTCGGGCGGCCGTCCTGCCGCCACAGCTCCCGCGCCCGCTGGTAGTAGTCGGCGCAGTCCCTCGGCCGTCCCATCGAGATCGACGTCCTGCCCAGCGCACAGAGCACGACGCGGTAGAACTCGGTGTGGCCCAGAGCTTCCGCGGCCGAGAGCGCCCCCCCCAGAAACGTCAGCGACTGCTCGTAGTCGCAGGCGCACCAGTGGGCGTCGCCGATGATCCGCAAGGCGTGGGCCTCGGTGAGCAGGTCACCGCTGCGGCGCGCGGCCTCCAGCACCGCCGTGCCGGTGGCGAGCCAGACCGACTCCATGCGGTGGCGCTCGAACTGCGGGTGCAACGCGATCAGCAGCTGCACGGCGAGCCTCGTGTGGCCGGCGGCCGCGGCGGCGTGGGTGGTGGCGACGAGGTTCTCGGTCTCGACGTCGATCCACGTGTTCGCGATGGTGTCGTCGATGAACGCCGTGTGGCGGTAGTCCTCGGCCAGCACGTGGCGGTACGTGCGCGGGTCGACGCGTTCGCCGGCGTTCAGCAGGGTCAGCGCGAAGTGGCCCCACAGCCGTTCGGTCGCCGCCTCGCGTTCGGCGTCGGCGAGGTGCGCGGCGTGCAGGCGGAGCAGGTCGTGGAACGTGTAGCGGCCGGGGCTGTGCTCGTCGACGAGGTGTGCGGCGGTGAGCGCGTACAGGCAGCGGTCGGTCTCCGCGGCGTCGAGCTCGGTCAGCGCGGCGATGGCGTCGGCGGTCAGGTCCCGGCCCGGCATGAGGCCCATGAGGCGGAACACGCGGCGCGCCTGCGGGTCCAGCGCGGCGTACGACAGGTCGAACGCCGCGCCCACCGCGGTGTCGGGGTCGCCGGGTGCGGCCAGTGAGGCGAGCCGGTCGCCGGAACGCAGGGCCGTCACGTAACCGGCGATCGACCGGCCGCCCAGCAGGTGCGCGGCGGCGATGCGCAACGCCAGCGGCAGGCCCGCGCACAGGTCCACGAGCTCGGCGACGGCCTCCTCTTCCGCGAGCACCCGCTGCTCCCCCAGCACGTGCACGAGCAGCGCGCGGGCGGCGTCCCGGCTCAGCTGCTCCAGCTGGATCCGCCGGGCCCCGTCTCGCGCGACCAGGCCGTCGAGCCGGCACCTGCTCGTGACGAGGACGAGGCACCCCGGCGAGCCGGGCAGCAGCGGCCGGACCTGACGTGCGTCGACGGCGTCGTCCAGCACCACCAGCACGCGGCGGTCCGCCAGCAGCGTCCGGTACGTGGCCGCTGCCGATTCCACGTCGGAGGGAACCTTGGCCCGCTCCATCCCGAGGCCGGTCAGCAGGTGCGTCAACGCCTCCAGCGGGGTCACCGGGGCACCGCCGCCGTGGCCGCGCAGGTTCAGGAACAGCTGTCCGTCGGGAAAACGGGACCGCGCGCGGTGGGCCCAGTGCACCGCCAGCGTGGTCTTGCCGATGCCCGCCATGCCCGCGATCGCGGACACGACCACGGCATTCGGCTCGTGCGCGAGTAACGCGTCCATCGTGAGCAGGACGTCTTCGCGGCCGGTGAACCCCTGCACGCCCGCGGGCAGCTGCGCGGCGACCGTGCGTTCGTCCGGCGGTTCGGGATCCGCCCTGGGCACCGGCGGCCTCGACGCGGCGGTGATCAGGTCGCCGTACTGGTCCGGGGTGAGACGCAACGCCCTGGCGAGGCGGGCGACGGTCTCGCGGTGGGGATACCGGCGGGCGCCGCGTTCCAGCGCGCCGATGGCCTGCGCGCTGATCTCGGCCCGCTCGGCGAGCGTTTCCTGCGTCAACGCGGCAGCCAGGCGGTGGTGGCGCAGCAGCGCGCCGAATGACCCGTCCACACACGCCTCCTGTACACCCGACTGTATCGGTGGGTTGTGCGGGTTGTCGCTGTTGCCACCGCCGTTCGGGCTAAAGAATCGTCATCAGGTTCGTGGTCGGCACCTGATCCAAGGGGGGAGAGGAGCCGGCCACGTCACGAAGGCCGGTTGCCGCGACGGGGGCGGCAACCGGCCTTCACACCCCCATCTCGGCGACGGCGTCCGCGAGGCCCTATCCGCCGCCCGTCGTCCAGGTCGAAGAAGTGCAGCCTGGAACACCAGGAACACCGCGAGCGGCACGATCATCGACAGGAACGCGCCCGTCGCGAGCAGGTCGATGTTGGTGCCGAACTGACGCAGCTGGGCCCGCAGCGCCACGGTGATCGGCACCGAGTCCTGGTCCGCGATCACCAGCGCCACCAGCATGTCGTTCCACACCCGCAGGAACTGGAAGATCGTCAGCGACGCGATCGCCGGCTTGGCCACCGGCGCCGCCACCGCCGCGAGACCGATCAGGTCGCGCGGGATGCCGGTGAAGAAGTTGCGCAGCAGGAAGATGGCGAACGGCAGGCCGAACGCGACGTGGAACAGCACGACGCCGGTGATGGCGCCGAAGAGCCCGCGACGAGCCCCGCGTAGTTCTCCAGCGTCAGCTCGGCCGGCTTGGCGAACACCGTCCACCAGCCGCTCGCGGTGTTGGCCGACACGTCGCGCAACGACGCGATCAGCAGGCCGAACACCGGAACCAGCCAGAACAACGCCACAGCGCGAGTACCAGCTGCACGAAACCGTTGCCGAGCCGCGCACCGAGCCGCGACAGCACGCCCCGTTTCGGCGAGCCGGACACTGCACCGGGGCCGCAGCGGAGGCGGGTCGACCGGGCTCGGGCTGGACATCGCCCGTGCGGCGGCCGAGGCCACCGGCGGGACGATCCACCTGGAGCGCGGACGGCTGGGCGGTGCTCGGGTGCGATTGCGGTTCGGGGAGGCCAACAGCCACCACTCGCCGGCCAGCCCGCGGGCATGGCGGTTGTGGCGAGGTCATCCGCAGATGTCGAGATGGCGGATTCAGCTTCGACATGACTGAGTAAGCGCCACGGACATGCTTGGAGGACGCCATGAAACCGCCCGTCGTCGACTTCGCCACCTGGGAAGCCGCCCGCGATGAGCTGCTGGTTCGCGAGAAGGCCCACACGCGCGAGGGCGATGCGATCGCCGCGGCACGCCGCCGGCTGCCGATGGTGGAGATCGACGGGAAGGCACTCGTCGTCGGACCCGACGGCCCGGTGCCGTTCGTCTCGCTGTTCGAGGACCGCGACGAGCTCGTGGTCTACCAGCACATGTGGTGGGACGGCGCGCCGCACCAGGGCCAGTGCGAGGGCTGCACCTGGGTGCCCTGGCACCTGCAGAACGCCGCGTACCTCCACGCTCGCGGGGTCTCGTTCGCCATCCTGACCGTGGGCGCCTGGGACGAGGTGGCGCCGTTCGTCGAGTTCATGGGTTACACGCAGCCCTGGTACTCGGTGCGGGGGCTGCCCGCACCGATCGGGGGCGACATGGGGTACCTCTCGTGCTTCCTGCGGGACGGGGAGCAGGTGTTCCTCACGTATCGGACCACCGGGCGCGGGACCGAGCGGGTCAACGGGTCGTTGGGGCTGCTCGACATGACGCCTTACGGGCGTGGTGAGAAGTGGGAGGACAAGCCCGAGGGGTGGCCGGAGGGGCGTGACGCCGCGTGGTTCTGGCGGACGGACGCGGAGGGGAACTCGACCTGGGGGCCGACCGGGCGGCCGGTGCCCCAGTGGACCCGTCCCGGCGTGACGCCCGAGCAGACGCTCGGCCGGGACGGGCACTGCCACTGACGCGCGTCATCCGTCGAGCAACCGCGCGCACCTGATGAGGCCCAGGTGCGAGTAGGCCTGCGGGTGGTTGCCGAGTGATCGTTCGGCGACCGGGTCGTACTTTCGGGCAGCAGCCCGGTCGGCCCGGTCAGCCGCACGAGGCTCTCGAACAGCTCCTCCGCGCCGGCACGCCGCCCCGCGTCAGCGGCGATCTTGTCGCGCAGCACCACTCGGTCCGGGTCGGCGGACCTGCGGAAGCGGGCCGCCAGGGCGATGGCGCGGTCCAGGGTCTGCCAGCACATCCCGCGGGAGTAGACGCGGTGGCGCGGCACGTGGCGTTCCTCCCAGATCCCGTGATCCGGTTCGGACCACCGGGCCGCCACAGCCCGCACCATCGCGGTGACCACGTCCCAGTCGCGGTCACCCAGCGAGCCCCGGGACAGTGACAGGTCGTGCACCAGGTCGGTGATCGGGCCGAAGACGTCCAGCTGCACCTGCGTGTCGGCCAGGTTGCCGACACGCACCGGGCCGGACCCCGCGTAACCCGGGAGGCTGTCGATCACCAGCGGCGTCGCGCAGCCAGCAGTAGCGGTAGTCCCAGTTGCGCACGCCGCCGATCTGCTCGGGCAGCGACGTCGTGGCGGCGGCCAGGACGGCGCCGGTGTCGCGGTGGCAGAGGGCGCGCAACGTGAGCGCGGATCTTCGCACCAGGTCGCGCTCGACGGAAGGCAGCCGCCGACCAGCCGAGCCAGTCGGTGTCCTCTTCGGACGGTGAGCCGAGGTCCAGTTCCATGACGAAAGGTGGGGTGATCACAGCAGTGGCGGTGCCGTCGGCGATCTCCCATTCCACGCCGGGTGAGCGCAGCACGATCGGCGTACCGGCGAGAGAAAGAGCGTCGGCAATCCGTTCCAGGACCACGGGTGCCCGGCCGAAGTCGGGGCGGGGCGCGAACTCCACCACCGCGGGCACCCTGCCCTCGACGGTGCCCACCAGGCCCGCGGACAGGTGGTCGGTGACCTGCAGGCCCGTCCAGCGGGTTTGCACCGTCATCGCGACGAGTACGTACCGTTGGCCCAACGGCAGTTGGTCCTTCTGGGGCCTGATGGAAAAGTGGCCCGATCCGCCGAGCAGTGCTGCGAACAACGCGGGCGAGTCCGGGGCGGGGTGGCACAGCCACGTCACGTCTGCATCGGACGTGACCAGGGCGAGCGCACGGCGGTCGGAGAGCGGGCTGTGCCGTTCGATCGGCACGGCCACGCGCACCGGCAGCTCGGTCAGGAAGTCCGTCACGACGGCGAACGCAGGAACGTGATAGGGCCATCGGACCTGTGTTGGTCAAGACTTAGGTCCGTCCCAACGGTTTCTTATTACATCGGATTCGGATGCGTGGATTGTTCGCGTTGAGTCATCTCGATAGGGTCCGCACATCAGTCCTGTGCATGACGTAAGGCGGCAATCTTTGATCGGGCAGCGTGGTCGACCGCCGTCGGACGCCGACCTGATCGACGCCGTGCGCGAAGGCAAGATCGAGGCTTACGGCAAGCTCTACGAGCGCCACGTCCGTGCTGCCAACCTTCTGGCGATGCAGCTGTCGAACTCTTCCTCCGACGCCGACGATCTGGTGTCGGACGCGTTCGCCAAAGTGCTCGCCGCGCTTCGCACCGGCGGCGGCCCTGGCGCGGCGTTCCGGCCGTACCTGCTGACGGCGGTGCGGCACGCGGCGTATGACCGGACGCGCAAGGAAAAGCGGCTCGAACTGGCCGGCGACATCGAGGAGGTTCCCGGTGCCGTGCGGGCGACGAGCGTGCCGTTCCGCGACAAGGCCGTGGAGGACCTCGACCAGGCGCTCGCGGCCACGGCGTTCGCGTCGCTGCCCGAACGCTGGCAGACGGTGTTGTGGCACACCGCGATCGAAGGCCAGTCGCCCGGTGAGATCGCGCCGCTGCTCGGACTGACCGCGAACGGCGTCTCGGCGATGGCCTTCCGGGCCCGCGAAGGGCTGCGCAAGGCGTTCCTGCAGGCGCACGTGGCCCAGGAACCGGCGGAACGATGCCGCGCGACCGTGACGAAGCTCGGCGCGTGGACGCGCGGCGGGCTCAAGGGACGTGAGGCCGTCCAGCTCGACGCGCACATGGACGACTGCGCCGAATGCCGCAAGCTCGCGAGCGAACTGGCCGACGTCAACGGCGCGCTGCGCGGTGTCATCGCGCCGATCGTGCTCGGCACGGGCACGGCCGGTTACCTGGCCGCGGCGGGCAAGGGCACGGCGGTGTCCATCAGTGCGACCTCGTGGTTCGGTGTGGCCGCTTCGGCCGCGGCCGTCGTGGTCGTCGCGGGCTCCGGTGTCGTCACCTCCGACAACGGGAACGCTCCCCATGCCGCAGCACCGATCACCTCGACGATCGCGACGGCCGGTGTCACGCCGACCACCACCACCCCCGGCTCCACCACGACCTCCGGCACCACCGCCGCGGGCACGACCGCCGCGGGCACGACCGCCGGTGGCGCCACGCCGATCACCGAGCCGAACGGGCCCAACCCACCGGCGGCGACGTCGACCACCACCGTCACGGTGGGCGAGGCCAAGCTGTCCGCCACCGCGCCCACCACCATGGCCATGTCCACCAACGGCCCGCCCGACGAGATGAACATCGGCATCTCCAACACCGGCTCGGCACCGACCACGGTGCCAACGTTGACGCTGGCCCTGCCCGACGAGATCAAGACGGTCGGGCCCGGCAACGTGCCGGAGGGATCAATCGGCTGTCCCGCGAGCAAGGGCACGGTCACGTGCACCGGTGGCCAGACGCTGGCGCCGGGTCAGACGATCAAGTTCAAACTCCGGTTGCAGGCAGGACCGAAGGCGACCAACGGCACCATCACCGGCAACGCGGGCCCGCTGCAGCTCAGCATCGTCGTCACGATCAGTTAGCTATTCCAGGTCGGGCAGCGAAATCGCGCTGTCCGACGCACCATGAGCGGGTGGAGGAGCTCACAGCGGCCCTCACCGTGCTCGAAGCGCCGTTCCGCACGCTCGTCGACGACTCGGAGTGGGCGCACGCGAGCATGGAGGGCATGGTGCTCGACGTCGGCACGTGGTGGACCGCCGACGCCGGCACCAGGTTGTCTCCCCAGGTCACGTTCAGCGTCGCCTTCAGCGAGGCCGCGCGCCTGCAGGGCGCGGTGTACGTGGAGGGCTACCTCTGGCTGGACGGCCGCCCGGTCGCCGCCGCGTGGTGCGGGAAGAACGACCAGGTCGTCTACGGGCCACGGGCGGAGGCGTACCTCGGCATCCCGCTGTCGCCCCACTTCTGCCGCAGGGTCCAGCAGCGCAACGGCACCGCCGCGGTGCTGATGAGCAAGCACCCCAAGCTGCTGCCGTTGCTGCGGGACGGCCTGCCACGCGGCGCGGTGCTGCCGGGTGGCAGGCCTGGACCGCGCTCAGTCGGTGCCTAGAGCGGCGAAGCGAACCTCGGCCTCCTTCTCGTGGCGGGCCGCCTCCGCCGGGTCCGCCACCGCCTTGGCCAGGTGCTTGTGCGCGTTGGCCGCCTCCCGCCGGTCGTCGATCCGTTCCGCCAGCTCCAGCGCCTCGCGCAACTGCACCACGGCCTCCTCGGGACGCCCGGCCGCGGTCAGCACCTCGCCGAGGTAGTTCAGCACCACCGTCTCGGTCGTGACGTCACCGATCGCGCGCACCGCCGTCAGTGCCGAGTTCAACGCTCCGAGCGCCTCGGAGTGCCTGCCCATGGCGTGCAGGATCATGCCCAGCGCGCTCTGGGTGTCGGCTTCGTCGCGGCGGCTGCCCAGTTCGCGCATCAGCGCCAGGGCCCCGTTGCAGGCTTCCAGCGCCTCGTCGTAGCGGCCCAAAGCGCTGTAGATGTTGCTGACGTTGCTCATCGCCTGCGACTCGAGGTGCCGGTCGCCCAGCTCCCGCGCCACCGTGATCGCCTGCTCCAGCAGCTCGGCGGCCTCGGTGTGGCGGCCCAGCGTCCGGTAGACCAGCGAGAGGTTGTTCAGCGTGCCCGCCACGCCCTGCAGGTCGCCCTGCTCGCGCAGCATCTCGATCGCGCGCTCGTTGTGGAAGATGGCGTCGGAGTACCGCGCGGTCTGCCAGAACACCATCGCGTAGTTCTTCGTCGTGATCGCGAGCGCCGCCGGGTTGTCCTTCGCGGCCTCCAGCGCCAGCTCGTTGATCGTCGCCCAGTCCCGCGTGTGGCCGCGCACCATGCAGAAGAACGTCATCGCGCGGGCGAGCTGCCACGTGTGTGTACGCCAATCACCGTCGAGCGACAACGCAACCGCGGCAACGAGTGTCTGCCGTTCGGTCTCCAGCCACTCCACCGCGTGGTCGTAGTCGCGCAGCACGAGCCGTGACTCCGGGCGGTAGGTGATGTCGACCTCGTACCTGCGGGCCGCGGGCGACATCAGCCGCGTCGCCTGGTTCGCGGTGTCCAGGAAGTGGTCCAGCAGCCGGGTCAGCGGCGCCCGCGACGAGTCCACTTTGGACTGCGCGTACTGGCGGAGCAGGTCGTGCATCCGGTACCGGCCGAGCGTGGTCGCCTCGAGCAGGTGGACGTCGACGAGGTCCTCGAGCATCCCGTCGCACTCCAGCAGGCCGAGATCACCGAGCGCCGCGGCCTGGTGCACGTCGAAGTCCGTGCCGTGGTGCAGTCCCAGCAGGCCGAAGAGCCGCTGGTGCCCGGCGGGCAGCTGGCCGAACGACAACGCGAAGACAGCGTCCAGTTCGGATAATCGTCCCTCGCGCAGCCGCGTCGCGAGGTGGGCGGTGGTCCACGTCGGACGGGAACGCAACCGGCCAGCCGCCAGTCGCACGGCCAGCGGCAGCCTGCCGCACAGCTCCACGACCTCACGGGCCGCCGGATCCGTGCCGCGCTCGTCGCCCACGATCGTCGCGAACAGCTGCAGCGCCTCCGCCTCGGACAGCACGTCCAGCGTGAGCGTCGAGGTACCTTCCAGCTCGACCAGCCGCGCCCGTGACGTGACCAGCACCAGCGACCCCGGCACGCCCGGCAGCAGCGGCCGCACCTGGTCGGCGCTCGCCGCGTTGTCCAGCACGACGAGCAGGCGCCGCCGGGACAGCTCGAGCCGCCACAACGCGGCCCGTTCGTCCAGGCCGACCGGGATGTCCTCCAGGCCGAGCGCGCGCAGCAACACGTCCAGCGCATCCGTTGGTTCAACGGGTGCACGGCCCGCAGTGTGCGCGTGCAGGTCGATGAACAGCTGACCGTCCGGATACTCCAGCCGGTGCGCCAGGTGCACGGCCAGCGTCGTCTTGCCGACGCCCGGCATGCCGTCGATCGCGGAGATCACCACGGCCGACTTCCCGGTGACAGCCCTGGTCAGCCGTTCGATCTCGACGGCACGGCCGGTGAAGTCGGCGACGTCGCGCGGCAGCGTGTTCAACGCAGGCCGCGGTTCGTCCCCGCGCAGCAGCCGCTCGTGCAGTTCCCTCAGCTCGGCGCCGGGATCGGTGCCGAGCTCACTGGCCAGCAGCACCCGCAGGTCCTCGAACGCCCGCAGCGCCTCGGCCGGCCGCCCCGCCCGCTGCAGCGCGTGCATCAACTGCAGCCACAGCTGTTCGCGCAACGGGAACTGCTTGGTCAGCCGGCGCAGCTCGGCGACCAGCCGCTCGCCCTGGCCGAGCTCGATCGCCAGGCGCGCGTGCTGCTCCGCGATCGTCAGCCTGCGTTCCTGGAGCAACGTCAGCTCGGCGTCGAGGCGCGCCCCGAAGGTGAGACCGTCGAGGGCGGGGCCGCGCCACAACGCGAGCGCCTCCTCGTACCGGGCCACCGCCGTCCGGTGGTCTCCCTGCCGCAGCGCCTCGTCACCGGCCGCGCACAGCCGCGTGAAGACGAAGACGTCGACCTCGTCGGCGGGGACGACGAGCCGGTATCCACCTGGGACGGTGACCAGTTCGTCGAGCACCACCTTGCGCAGGGCGGCCACGTAGGTACGGATGTTCGATTCCGGTGCCGCGGGCGGGGATTCCCACACCGCTTCACTCAAGTGTTCAAAGCTGACAGTCTCGTTGACGTGCAGGGCCAACGCTGCCAGCAGCGCCCGTTGCCGGGGCCCGCCCAGCCGCAGTTCCAAGCCCCCACGCCAGATCTGCAGCGGCCCAAGAAGCCGATACCGCACTAGCCCTCCTCGGGGGGCATGGTGCCAGAACATCGGACCGCTGTGCGGAATTTGTGCGGACGATCTTCGAAACTTTTCCCTCGCCGTCGCGAAGGGGAGAACCGCCGTGGACCGGAGATCATGGACGGGACAGGCAGCCTAAGATGGCTGCATGACCGAGACGGCCAAACGACGTCCCGGCCCCCGCATCGAAGAGGTGGCGAGGGTCGCCGGGGTCTCGAAGTCGACCGTCTCGCGCGTGATCAACGGCGAGCAGTACGTCAGCGCCAAGGCCCGTGAGGCCGTGCACGCCGCCATCGCCCAGCTCGGCTACTCGCCCAACCAGGCCGCACGAGCCCTCGCCGGTCACCGCGCCAACGCGATCGCGCTCGTCGTCTCCGAACCGTCCGGCCGTGTGCTCGGCGACCCGTTCTTCGCCGGGGTGCTGCGCGGGATCCACTCCGAGCTCGCCGGGCGGCACCTGCAGCTGCTGCTGATGATGAGCCAGCCGGCGGACACCGGCGATCTGGTCAACTACCTCAGCAGCGGGCACGTCGACGGGGCGTTGCTGGTGAGCCTGCACGGCGAGGACCCGCTGGTGGCCATGCTGAACGAGATCGGGCTTCCGGTCGTGGCCGGCGGGCGTCCGCTCGGGACGACCAGCGTCCCGTTCGTCGACGCGGACAACTTCACCGGCGGACTCGAAGCCGCACGGCACCTGGTCTCGTTGGGGCGCAAGCGGATCGGCACCGTGGCGGGACCGAAGGACATGGCCGTGGGCGCCGACCGGCTGAGCGGGTTCAAGCGCGGGCTGGGTGAGGCGAAGATCGCCGCCGACCTCGTCGAGCACGCCGACTTCACGCCGGAGAGCGGCGGCCAGGCGATGGAACGGTTGCTGGACAAGGCGCCGGAGCTCGATGCGGTGTTCGTCGCAGCGGACATCATGGCGTTGGGCGCATTGCAGGTGCTCCATGCGCGCGGCAAGCGCATCCCCGAGGACGTCGCCGTGATCGGCTTCGACGACTCGGTGTTCGCTTCCAGCGCGTCGCCGCCGCTCACCACGATCAGGCAGGACGTCGAGGAGCTCGGCCGCACCATGACGTGGCGGCTGCTCGCGGAGCTCGCCGGCGAGGCGGGGCTGCCTCCGTCACTGCTGCTGCCGACGTCCCTCGTCCGGCGGGCGAGCGCGTAACAACCTGGGAGCGTTCCCAGAAATCAACCTTAGATGCCTTGACACCCTCGTGTCGCGCGGGAAACACTCCGTAAAACTTCTGGGAGCGCTCCCAGAATTTGCCGCCGAGACCGAGGGAGTTCTCCCGTGCGCCACCGCAGTTGGGTCAGCGTGCTCCTCCTGTTGACCGCCGCCACCGCCTGTTCGTCCGGTGGAGCGACGAGCCAGGACGGCAAGACCGAGCTGACCATCGCGACGTTCAACGAGTTCGGGTACGAGGAGCTCCTCAAGGAGTACGAGGCGGCCCACCCGGACGTGAAGCTCACGCAGCGCAAGACCGGGCAGGGTGCGCCGCACCACCAGAACCTGTTCACCAAGCTGGGCGCGGGTTCCGGTCTCGCCGACATCGAAGCCGTGGAAGAGGGCTACCTCAGCCAGGTGATGGACAAGGCCGGTCAGTTCAACGACCTCGCCGAGATCGGGCCGAAGATCGAGGACGGCCGGTGGCTCAAGTGGAAGACCGACGCCGCCACCAAGGACGGCAAGCAGATCGGCTACGGCACGGACATCGGCCCGCTCGCGATGTGCTACCGCAAGGACCTCTTCGAGAAGGCCGGTCTGCCGTCCGACCCCCAGGCCGTGAAGGCGCTGTTCGCCACGTGGGACAGCTACTTCGCCGCCGGTGACCAGTTCATCGCGAAGTCCGGCGGGGTGGCGTGGTTCGACAGCGCCTCGCAGGTCTTCAACGCGATGCACAACCAGCACGAGCTCGGCTACTTCGACAAGTCCGACAAGCTCGTCGTCGACTCCAACCCGGCGATCAAGGCCGACTGGACCGCGGTGACGAACGCGGTCGCGAAGGGCCAGTCGGCGAAGCTCGTGGCGTGGAGCAACGAGTGGAACTCCGGCTTCAAGGCCGGCGCGTTCGCCACGAAGACGTGCCCGTCGTGGATGCTCGGCGTGATCGAGGCGCAGGCCGGGCCGGAGAACAAGGGCAAGTGGGCGGTCACCGACGCGTTCCCGAACGGTGGCGGCAACTGGGGTGGTTCGTACCTGACCGTGCCGAAGCAGAGCAAGAACGCCAAGAAGGCCGCCGAGGTCGCTGCCTGGCTGACGGCGCCGGAGCAGCAGATCAAGGCGTTCAAGGCGAAGGGCACGTTCCCGAGCCAGGTCAAGGCTCTCGACGACCCGGCGCTGCTCGAGCAGGTCAACGCCTACTTCGGTGACATCAAGGCGGGTGCGCTGTTCGCCGCGCAGGCCAAGAAGGTCGGTGCCGCGCAGTACAAGGGCCCGAAGGACGGACAGGTTCAGGAGAACGTGTTCAGCCCGGCGCTGCAGTCGGTCGAGCAGGGCAAGAGCGCTGACGAGGGCTGGAAGACCGCGGTCGCGGAGGCTCAGAAGGTCGCCAAGTGACCGCCGTTCTCACCAGGCCGGACCGCGAGCGGGTGCACCAGCCCCGCTCGCGGCCCCCGCGGCACCGGCTGTCCGCTTTGGACAACAAGGTGTCGCCGTACCTGTTCGTCGCGCCGTTCTTCGTCCTGTTCGGCGCGATCGGGCTCTTCCCGTTGCTGTACACGGCCTACGTGTCGTTGTTCGACTGGGAGCTCGGCGCCGACGAGACGACGTTCGTCGGTCTCGACAACTACCGGACCTTGTTCACCGACAGCCAGTTCTGGAACGCGCTGTTCAACACGTTCAGCATCTTCCTGCTGTCGAGCGTCCCGCAGGTGATCGTCGCGGTGGTGCTCGCCGCACTGCTCAGCGCCAACCTGCGTGCCAGGACGGCGTGGCGGATGGGCGTGCTGCTGCCCTACGTCGCGTCGCTCGTCGCGTTGACGATCATCTTCGGCAACCTGTTCGGGCCGCAGTTCGGGCTGGTCAACAGCGTGCTGACGACACTGGGAATTCCGCCGGTCGACTGGCAGGCCAACACGTTCGGCAGCCACGTCGCCATCGCGTCGATGGTCAACTGGCGCTGGACCGGCTACAACGCGCTGATCGTCCTCGCCGCGATGCTGGCGATCCCGCGCGAGGTGCACGAGGCGGCCACCGTCGACGGCGCGGGTGCCCTGCGCCGGTTCTTCAGCATCACGCTGCCGATGCTCAAGCCGACGCTGATCTTCGTCATCGTCACGTCGACCATCGGCGGCCTGCAGATCTTCACCGAGCCCAAGCTGTACGACCCGGCAGGGGGCAGCGGCGGCGGCGCTGAGCACCAGTACCAGACCGTCGTGCTCTACATGTACCAGTCGGCGTTCCAGCAACTGGACCTCGGCTACGCCTCCTCGATCGCCTGGACGCTGTTCCTGATCGTGATCGCGGTGGCAGGACTGAACTTCTGGCTCACGAGGAGGGCCGTGCGATGAAACGTCCGTCCTTCGTGGTCTACGGGGTGCTGGCCGCGTTCGTGCTGGGCTCGGCCTTCCCGTTCTACTGGTCCTACCTCGTCGCGAGTCGCGACAACTCGGTGCTCACCGGCGACTTCACGCTGATCCCCGGCGGGAACTTCTGGTCGAACGCCACGCGCGTGTTCGACACGATCCCGTTCTGGAAGGCGCTGGGCAACAGCTTCATCGTGTCCGGCACGGTGACGCTGTCGGTGGTGGTGCTGTCGGCGCTGGCCGGTTTCGCGTTCGCCAAGCTGCGGTTCCGCGGCCGGGGGGTGCTGTTCCTCTTCGTCGTGGCGACGCTCGCGGTGCCGACGCAGCTCGGGATCATCCCGCTGTACATGGCGATGGCGGAGTTCGGCTGGGCCGGTGAGCTGGAAGCGGTGATCGTGCCGAACCTCGTCACCGCGTTCGGTGTGTTCTGGATGCGGCAGTACCTGGTCGACGCGGTGCCCGACGAGCTCGTCGAGGCGGCGCGGATGGACGGCTGCAGCCTGTGGCGGACGTTCTGGCACGTCGCACTGCCCGCCGCCCGCCCCGCCGCCGCGATGCTCGGCGTGTTCACGTTCATGCAGTCCTGGAACGACTTCCTGTGGCCGCTGGTCGTGCTGAACGCCGACAACCCGACGCTCCAGGTGGCGCTGGAGAAGCTGCAGAGCGGCTACTACGTCGACTACTCGCTGGTGCTCGCCGGAACGACTCTGGCGACTGTTCCGGTCTTGATCGTGTTCCTGGTGCTCGGGCGGCAGATCGTCGCGGGCGTGATGCAAGGCGCTGTGAAGGGGTGAAGGTGGAGAACATCGCTTTCCCGAAGGGGTTCTTGTGGGGAGCCGCGACGGCTGCGTTCCAGGTGGAGGGGGCGACCGACGTCGACGGCCGCACCGACTCGATCTGGGACGCGTTCTGCCGCGTGCCCGGCAAGATCGTGGGCGGCCACACCGGTGAACCCGGTGCCGACCACTACCGCCGGTTCGAGCAGGACGTGCGGATGATGGCCGATCTCGGTCTGGGTGCCTACCGGTTCTCGATCGCGTGGCCACGGGTGCGGCCCGACGGCGGGGCGGTCAACCAGGCCGGGCTGGACTTCTACAGCCGCCTCGTGGACACGTTGCTGGAGCACGGCATCAAGCCGTGGCCGACGCTCTACCACTGGGACCTGCCGCAGAAGCTGGAGGACACCGGTGGCTGGGCGGAGAGGGACACCGCCCACCGGTTCGCCGAGTACGCCGAGTCGGTGGTCGAGGCGCTGGCCGACCGCGTCGACGGCTTCACCACGCTGAACGAGCCGTGGTGCGCGGCGTTCCTCGGCTACGCCGCGGGAATCCACGCCCCCGGCCGCACCGAGCCCGACGCCGCCGTGGCCGCCGTGCACCACCTGCTGCTGGCCCACGGGCTGGCGGGCGAAGTGATCCGCGGCGCCGGCAAGGAGCTCGGCATCACGCTCAACATGTACCCGATCATCCCGGCCGATCCGTCGTCGGAGGCCGACCGGGACGTGGCGCGGCGGCTCGACGGCCTGCAGCAACGGATCTTCCTCGACCCGTTGCTGCTCGGCGAGTACCCCGCCGACGTCCTGGAGGACCTGGAGCCGTTCGGGTTCTCGTCGGTGATCCACGAGGGCGACCTGAAGACGATCTCGGGCCCGCTCGACATGCTCGGCGTCAACTACTACACCGAGCACTACGTCAGCGCCCAGCCCGGCGAGATCGGGCCGTCGCCGTGGGTCGGCGTCGGGGACCACTCGTTCCCGCGCCGTGACGCGCCGGTCACGGACATGGGCTGGGAGGTGCGGCCGGACGGGCTCACGTCGGTGCTGCTGCGGGTGCACAACGACTACCCGTCGATTCCCCTGTACATCACCGAGAACGGCGCGGCGTACCCCGACCAGCCGGGAGTCGACGACGCGGAACGCACCGAGTACATCGCCTCGCACCTGCGGGCCGCGCACACCGCCATCGCCGCGGGCGTGGACCTGCGGGGTTACTTCTGCTGGTCGCTGATGGACAACTTCGAGTGGGCCGAGGGCTACGCGAAGCGGTTCGGCATCGTCCACGTCGACTACGACACGCAGGTGCGGACACCGAAGATGAGTGCCCGCTGGTTCTCCGCAGTGGCGCGCAGCAACGCAATCGCGTCATGACCACGCGCCCCGGCATCGACGAGGTCGCCCGGCTTGCCGGGGTGTCGAAGTCCACCGTGTCCCGGGTGCTCAACGGTGCGCCGCACGTGAGCTCCCGGGCACGGGAGGCGGTGCGCAAGGCGGTCGTGAAGCTCGACTACACGCCGAACCAGGCCGCTCGGTCGTTGGCAGGACACCGCGCGCACGCCATCGCGCTGGTGGTCTCCGAACCGAGCGGCCGGGTGCTGACGGACCCGTTCTTCGCCGGGGTCATGCGCGGGGTGCACGCCGAGCTGGCTGGGCACCGCACACAGCTGGTGCTGATGATGAGCGAGCCTGGTGATGTCGGGTCGTACCTGACCAACGGGCACGTCGACGGCGCGTTGGTGATCAGCCTGCACGGCCACGACCCGCTGCTGTCGTTGTTGTACGACAACGGCTTGCCGGTCGTGGCCGGCGGGCGGCCGCTGGCGGGCGGGCCGGTGCCGTACGTCGACTCGGACAACTTCACCGGGGCGGTGGACGCGACGCAGCACCTGATCTCCCTGGGGTGCCAGCGAATCGCCACCATCGCCGGCCCCTCGGACATGGCCGTCGGGCTCGACAGGCTGTCCGGGTGGCGGCGGGCGATGTCGGGCCGGCGGGCGGACCTGGTGGCGTACAGCGACTTCACGCCGGAGGGCGGTGCTGCCGCGATGACGTCGTTGCTGGCGCGGCAGCCCGACCTGGACGGGGTCTTCGTGGCCGCGGACATCATGGCGCTCGGAGCGTTGCAGGTGCTGCACGCCGCCGGGCGCCGCGTGCCGGACGACGTGGCCGTGGTCGGGTTCGACGACTCGGTGCCCGCCGTGCCGCCGCTGACGACGGTGAAGCAGGACATGGAGAAGTTCGGGCGGATGCTGACGTGGCGCCTCCTCGCCGAGATCGAGGGCGAGGAGGGGCTGCCGCCGACGGTGCTGCTGCCCACGTCGCTGGTGCGGCGGACAAGCGCCTGATCAGCGCGTCTGACCCTCACGGGGAAGGGTTTACATCGTTGATCACGAACGCTTCGTGACACGTCGAGGCTGTTTTCACTCGATCGGCACAACTTCGCCGCACTCTCGGTAACACCTGGCGAAGTCCCTCGATGGTCAGGCGTACGAACGCCCACCCCGAGGGAGCGCGACGTGATCGAGAACTCGGCCGCCGGACTGGTGATGGTGCCCGGAGAGGTGACGGTGACCGTCACCGGCGAGGAGCACCACCAGGACGTGCTGGCCCGGTACGCCGTTCCGGACGGTGTGACGCGGCACGTCGCCGTGCATCTGACGTGGTGCGGGATCGCCGTCGGCAAACACCGCGGTCAGCGCGGTATCGAGGTGCGGCTCGACGGGCAGCGCGTGGGTGAGCTGACTTTCCTGATGTCGCAACGGTATGCGCCGGTGCTGCTGCACGTGGAGTCCGGTGGTGGGTCGACCGGGTGCGCGGCGTTGGTCCAGCGCGGCGGCAACGGGCTGTTGCAGATCGTCCTGCGGATGCCGCGTGACGTTCCTCGTGGCGCGGCGGTGCCGGTGCCGTCGAAACCCAAGTCGTGGGTGGTGCCGGTGGTGATCAGCGCGGCGAGCCTGCTGGCGTTCTTCTTCGTGGTCGGCATCGTTGGCGCTGCGATCGGTGGTTCGGACAACGGTTCCGCGTCGGGTCCGACGACGACGGTGTCGCCCACCACGACGACTACGACGGTGGCACAGCCGACCACGACGACCACAACTACCACCACCACAACGACTACGACGACGACCACCACTCCCCCGGCGGTCGCTCAGCCGAAGCCGCAACCCCAGCCCCAACCCCAGCCGCAACCCAAGCCCCAGCCTCAGCCGGTTCCCGCTCCGGCACCGCAGCCGAAGTGCGACCCGAACTACAGCGGCTGCGTGCCGATCGCGTCAGACGTCGACTGCGCCGGTGGCAGCGGGAACGGGCCCGCGTACGTCGCAGGCCCGATCCGTGTCATCGGCAGTGACATCTACGACCTGGACAGGGACGGCGACGGTGTCGCCTGCGAGTGACGTGCCTTCAGCATCGGCTTGAACGAGTCCCGGTAGGCCCAGGCCAGGTAGATCTCGGCGGCCGCGAGCAGCACGGCCATGATCGCGCCGCTGGGTGCCAGCAGCACGTGGAAGCCGAAGATGCCGACCACGAGCGGCGCCAGCAGTGCCAACGCCAGCGGCGCGAACCTGTTGGTCAGCAACATGATTCCGGCAAGCAGCTCGACCACCTTGGTGACGGGCATGATGAACCCGCTCTCGCCGAGAGCGGTGGCGAACGCCATGGCCTCGGCGGGCATGCCCTCCATCGACTGCGATCCCAGGCCGAAGAGCCCGGTGAAGCCGGAGAACGCGAACAGCGCTCCGAAGAGGATGCGAACGGCAACGGTGAGGTACTTGATCGTCATGTCAAAAGCGTCGAACCTCCATTTAGCTGGAGGTCAACGGGGTTCGCTCACCGCTGAATGAACACGCTGTTCGCCTTGAACGTGATATCGGACCGGCCGGTCTTGCCGTCGATCGGGTAGGGCCGGGCGGTGCAGTCGATGCTCGTTAACAGTGACGCGGTCAGGTTGCTGTTGTTGCAGGCGCAGCGAATCCGCTCGCCCCAGCCGTGCTCCGCCAGGTCGACGCACGCGGACGAGCCGAGCGGCACGACGTTGAACCTGACCCCCTGGTAGCCGACCTGGTCCCACGCGCAGAACGCGTCGGTGAACGTGCAGTCCGGCGTGGCGGCATGAGCCGCGGGTTGATGGTGAGACCGGCCAGAGCGCACAGCAGAACTGCGATCTTCTTCATGGTTCCCCCAGTTTCCCCTTGTCTGACACCTTCCGCCGCCACGGGGCCAGGTAAAGGTTTTCGCGGTACCGGAACTCGGGTGACTTCAATGGTTTGATCAACGGGTGGAGATTCCAGGGGACGTGTTGCGCGCGGTCGGAGTGGACGCGGTGTGGTCGCGCGACCACGAAGGCCTGTCCGGTGACGTGTGGCGGGTGGGTTCCAGTTACGTGAAGCGCGCCGGAGTGGACGAGCGCGACCGGTTGCTGTGGCTGGGCGAGCACTTCGAGGTGCCGGAGATCAGGGCGTTCGCGGACGACTGGCTCGTGCTCGCCGACGTCGGCGCGCCCTCGCTGGCCGCGGTCGATCCCGTGCAGGCGGGGACTGTCATGGGCGAGGTGCTGCGGTCGTTGCACGCATTGCCGGTGGCGTCGTGTCCTTTCGACGCACGGGTGGCGGTCGTGCTGGAGAAGGCGCGGCGCAACGTCGAGGCGGGTCTCGTGGATCCGGACGACTTCGACGACGACCACCGCGGGGCCACGCCGCAGGAGTTGCTGGACCGGCTGATCGCGACCGCGCCGGAGGACGAGGATCTCGTGGTGGCGCACGGGGATTTCTGCCCGCCGAACGTGTTGCTGCGCCCGGACGGCTCGACCGTGCTGATCGACGTGTCACGGCTGGGCGTGTCCGATCGGCATCGTGACATCGCGTTGGCGCACCGGGAGTTGGGCGAGGAGGCCGCAGCCGCGTTCGACCGCGCCTACGGCCTCGTCCCCCGCCCGGAAACGCTTGCGTGGTACCGCTTGCTGGACGAGTTCTTCTAACCGCGCTCGTAGGGCGTCTGCTCGCCCGCCTCGACGGCGAACGGCAGGTGGTTGCCCGCGGGCGGCAGCGGGCAGGTGGCGAAGTCGGTGAACGCGCACGGCAGGTTCGTGGCGCGGTTGAAGTCGAGCACCACCTTGCCGTTCACCGGGGTTGCCGCGAGTGATCGGTTCGCCGCGTACGTGGTCACACCGCTGGTGGCGTCGGTGAACAGGATGCTCAGGCCGCCGTTGCGTCCGTTGAACGCCGTCAGCGTGTGCTCGGTGTCGTTGTACGTGAACCGCACACGGCCCGGTGCCTCGTAGACGTGGCTAAGTCCTTCCACGACCGCACCAACGGTTGTGGGCACAGGTGCGTCGAACGGTTCGTACACGCCTTCGAGCACCCACTTCTCTTGCGGCTCGTACGACGGCACGCCGCGGAAGTTCTGGAGCACTTCGGCTTTCGGGTCGTGGACGCGGATCAGGTACCCGCCGCGCCGCGCGATTTCGATCTCCACGTCACCGGCTTCGACGCGGGAGCCGGGACCGCTCTGGACGAGTGCGAACCGCTGCGGCTCTCCCCCGTTCTGCCAGTACGCCGCGTCGTCGTCCTGCCACCACACGCCCGGTAGGCCCTCATAGGCACGAGGGGCGGTCTCCAGCCAGTCGAGCGAGACCAGCGCAAGCCACCCGTACGGGTCGGCCAGGCTCTTCTCCCGCTCCGTCTTCCAGGTCTGCCAGTCCTCCGCGAAGCTCATGTCCGGGAGAACGGCGGGTCTGCGGAGTTGCTTCCCCGTCCCGAGGAATGGGATACGAGGGCGTCCCCGAGCTCGGTGCGGGCGTACACGACGCTGCGGCCGTGCCGTTGCGAGGCGAGCAGACCGGCGTCGCGCAACGCCCGCAGGTGCTGGTTCACCGCAGAGGTCGTGACACCGGTGCGCCGCGCGACGTCGGTGGACGAGCGCGGTTCGCCCAGCCCGGCCAGCAGGTCCGCCCGCACCTGGCCGAGCACGCGGACCAGCGCCGCGGGGCCGCTCGCCCGGCCGGTCTCCCACACCGTGCCGGCGCCGCGGGCCGCGTAGATCAGCAACGGCGGTGCCTCGGGATCGACGGGCACGGCCGTGCGCCGCGCGAACAGGCTGGGCATCAGGGTGAGCCCCTGTCCCCTCGCTTCGACCCGCCGCGGCTCGACGCCCTTGATCAGCACCCTGACGACGGGGCTCGAGAAGGTGATCCGTTCGGAGATGCCGGAGAGCATCGCCGCCAGGCCGTGCTGGGCCATCTCCCGGCCACGATGCGCGATGTCCGCTTCCAGGACGGCGCGCATACGGTCCCAGTGACCGGCCAGCGCAACGTGCCAGTAGGTCTCCAGCGCTTCGAGCATCCGGTCGCGGTCCCGGAGCACGGCGGGCACCTCCCCGAGCACCGCGCGGAGGTGGCGTCGCATCGTGCGGGTGGACACCTCCCGGAGCGCGGCGAACTCGTCCTCGATCTTCGTGAACGGCGTCTGAGGGCGGGGGCTCAGGAAGTCCGGTGTCCAGCCGCGGTCGTTGGACAGGGCCAGCAGGACCTCGGTGTCGACGTCCCGGATGCGGCGCGCGAACGGCAGGTGCAGCGGGTACCTGGCCGGGTCCTTCAGCACGCGCAGGCTGAGTGTGAGCTCGTTGAGCGGCGACACGGCGAACCGCACGTCGACCAGGTCGGACTCGCCGAGCACGAACTCGATCATGTAGCACAACGCTACATCAGTTACGCGCGGCAGGCGCGCTCGGACAAGCTCGTGCGCCATGTGGACCGATCTGGATCTGGCGTTGCGGATCGTGCGGGAGGCCGCGGAGCTCGCGGCGGCCGCGTTCGCCTCGGACACCCTGCACGTGCGGCACAAGGAGGACGGCAGCGCGGTCACCGCCATCGACCTCGCGATCGAGGACCTCGTGCGCAGGAGGCTGGCCGCGGCCGTGCCCGACGACGGGGTCGCCGGCGAGGAACGTCCCGAGCGGTACGGGACGTCGGGCAGGCGCTGGCTCGTCGATCCGATCAGCGGCACCGCGGACTTCGTGCGCGGACGGCCGACGTACTCGGTGGACCTGGCCATGCGGGACTCGCACGGGCCGGCGATCGCGGTGTCGGCGTTGCCGTCGCTCGGTCGCACGATGGCGGCGGGACGCGGGATCGGATGCCGGGTGTTCACCGGTTCTCACGAAGCCACCGCACGCGTGTCCACACAGGACTCGCTGCGCGGCGCTCGGGTGTGCCTGCACGGCAAGGACAAACCCGTGCTGGAAGGCTGCGTGGTGGTAGACGGCAGCGTTTCGGTGCTGAGCCTCGTCACCGGTGAGGCCGACGCGATCGTGGTCGCCGGCGCCGAACTGGACGAGTTCGACCTGGCGTGCCTGCCGGTGCTCGTGGAGGAGGCCGGTGGCCGGGTGACGATCACAGACGACGTCGTGCTGGCCACCAACGGTGTCCTGCACTACGCCTTCCGCGCCGTCCTGCCGAGACCCACCTGGGAGTCGAACCCAGTGTCAACGCTGTTGCAGAGCGTTCCACGGCCGTCGTGACGTGGGTCGGGCATCGCGCGTCCTGGTGTCGAACCAGGCAGCCCGGGCTTATGAGGCCCAGGTGACCACCGGGTCCCGCGCGATGGGGTGACCGACCGGACTCGCACCGGCTTCGACCAGGATCACAACCTGGCGCCTCGACTGCTTCGGCTTCGGTCACAGCTGCCCGTCGAGGACTCGAACCTCGATCTCCGCGTCCAGAGCGCGGCGTCCGTGCCGATTGGACCAACGGGCAACAAAAAAGCCGTCTCGTCGCGACGGCGACGGGACGGCTCCCCGGAGACATGGGTCAACTCATGCCGGGGAGCACCAGACGTGCTGATGACACATGTGCTGCATCACGGCTGGCTCCTTTCTCCGGTTCGTCGAGATCCACTCTGACGGATGACACGGGGATGCCGCAACGCATTATCCGGGGCTGCAAAACTTTGCAGGCTTGCAACGAAAACTCAAGCGATCCTCATGTCGACTTGCGGAAAACTTTTGCAACGTCTTTCCTGGACCGCTGACACACCCCATCGGAAGGCTCAGGACATGTCCCAGGACTGGTGGCGACACGCCGTCATCTACCAGGTCTACGTGCGCAGCTTCGCCGACTCGAACGGCGACGGCGTCGGTGACCTGCCCGGCATCCGTTCACGCCTGCCCTACCTGCGCGACCTGGGGGTCGACGCGGTGTGGATCACGCCGTTCTACGCGTCGCCGATGGCCGACGGTGGCTACGACGTGGCGGACTACCGCGCAGTGGACCCGCAGTTCGGTGAGCTCG
Source organism: Lentzea roselyniae (assembly GCF_039537795.1). NCBI lineage: Bacteria > Bacillati > Actinomycetota > Actinomycetes > Pseudonocardiales > Pseudonocardiaceae > Lentzea > Lentzea roselyniae. The sequence goes on along the minus strand of NZ_BAABBE010000003.1, from coordinate 396,688 downwards.
ACGACGTGCGCGCGTTGGCCACGGACGCGCACGAGCTCGGCATCCGCGTGATCGTCGACATCGTGCCGAACCACAGCTCGGACCAGCACGAGTGGTTCCAGGAGGCGCTCGCCGGGCGTGGCCGGGAGCGCTACATCTTCCGCGAGGGCGTGGGCGACCAGCCGCCGAACGACTGGGAGTCGGTGTTCGGCGGGCCGGCGTGGACGCGGGTGGCCGACGGATCCTGGTACCTGCACCTGTTCGCGCCGGAGCAGCCGGACCTGAACTGGGAGCTGCCGGAGGTGCGCGCGGAGTTCCGCGACGTGCTGCGGTTCTGGCTGGACATGGGCGTCGACGGTTTCCGGGTGGACGTGGCGCACGGGATGATCAAGGCCGCGGGGCTGCCGGACATCGGGCACGCCGACCAGCTGAAACTGCTGGGCACGGAGCCGTTGCCGTTCTTCGACCAGGACGGCGTGCACGAGATCCACCGCGAGTGGCGCACCGTTGTGGACTCGTACCCCGGTGAGCGCGTGCTGGTGGCGGAGGCGTGGACGCCTTCTGCCGAGCGGACGGCGCTGTACCTGCGTCCCGACGAGATGCACCAGGCGTTCAACTTCCACTACCTGACGGCCGAGTGGGAGCACGACGCGCTGCGAGCGGTGATCGACTCGTCGTTGGCGGCGGTGGCTCCGGTCGGTGCGCCTACCACGTGGGTGCTGTCGAACCATGACGTGCAACGGCACGTGACGCGGTACGGCGGCGGCGAGACCGGTGTGCGGCGTGCGCGCGCCGCGCTGGCGTTGATGCTGGCGCTGCCGGGATCGGTGTACCTGTACCAGGGCGAGGAGCTCGGGCTGCCCGAGGTGCTGGACCTGCCGGACGAGGTGCTGCAGGACCCGATGTGGGAACGCTCCGGCCACACCGAGCGCGGCCGTGACGGCTGCCGCGTACCGCTGCCGTGGACCGCGTCCGGCCCGTCGCTCGGGTTCGGCACCGGCGGGTCGTGGCTGCCGCAGCCCGCGGACTGGGCGAAGCTCAGCGTGGAGGCGCAGTCGGATGACCAGGACTCGATGTTGTCCTTCTACCGCAACGCTTTGCGCATCCGCCGCGAGCACCCCGCGCTGGGTGCCGGTGACGGGGTGAAGTGGGTCGACGGGCCAGCCGACGTGCTGTGGTTCGAGCGGGACGGCCTCGCGTGCGCGGTGAACCTGTCCGGAGAGGTCGTCTCGCTGCCGGATCCGGGCGCGGTGCTGCTGGCGTCCTCGTACTACGGCGTGCGTGACGGGCAGTTGCTCCTTCCGCCGGACACCGCGCTCTGGTGGGAGCTCTGACCAGCACTTTCGCTTGATCATCAAAACTGTCAGACCCCCTGGGTACGGTTCGTCGACATCAGCTTCGAACCGACTCCGGGGGTATGGCAGTGCGCAGATGGGAGCTCGTCTCTGGCGGCTCGGCGAAGTTCTGGGAGATCGGCCGCGACGGGTCGGTGGTGACCGTCCGGTTCGGACGGCTGGGGGCGGCCGGGCAGACTCAGACGAAGGAGCTGGCGTCCGCGGAGGCGGCTGAGGCCCACGTCGCGAAGCTGGTGGCGGAGAAGGAGAAGAAGGGCTACCAGAGCGTCTCGGCTCCCGCCGTGACCGCTCCGGAGCCCGAGCAGCCCGCCGCTGTGCTCGCGGACGAGGACACCTGGGTGATGCCCTCGGCGTGGTTGAAGGACGCGGTGCGGCGCCGGCACCTCGAGCCCGCGCCGCGGTTCGTGCTGGACACCTCTCGCGCGCAGGAGTTCCGCGACTGGGTGGCGGCGATGGGCGCCGAGATCGCCGAGGCGATGGCGAATCCGAGATCGAACCAGACCCTGGTGCGCGTCCTGCAAGACCAGCTCGACGGACGGCCGAGCCCCCTGGGTGCGGCACTGCTCGCCAGCGTGGCGCAGCTGCCCAAGGCGTCGGTGCACTGGTGGATCGCGGAGTACGGCCTGCCGTTCGCAGCCGCGGCCGTGGTGCACTGCTCGACCGTCTTCGTGGGCGGCTTCCACAACTCGCAGACCGGACGAACGTTCAAGGTCTACCTGGAGTCCTTCGACGATCGCCACCCGGACCCGACCGACGTCGACGGCTGGAACCTGATTCAGGTCAGGAACGCGCTGGCGGTAGCGGACTCCGCCACCCACGACGCGGCGGTCGCGGAGCTGGAGAAGGTCGGCGCCACGGAGTTCGGCCAGGTGGCTCGTGCATTCCTGGTGCCGGCGCGCCATGACTGGTTCGAGGAGGCGAACGCGCACGCGCCGCGGCGGCCCGGCAACTGGATGACGCTGTGCGCGGTGAGCACGCTGGAACAGCTCGCGCGGCTGCAGGGCCGCACCCTCACGTGGTCACCGCTCGCCATGCACACCGCGCTGCACGTGCTGGGGCCGGCGATCGCACCGTTCATCGCCGGGGAGATCGACGCGGCTCAGCTCGACCCGGACGAGCGCAAGTTCGCGTTGAAGGTGCTCGCCTCGCTGCCCACGGACGAGGCCTTCACGCTCCTGCTGGATCGCAAGGACACACCGTACGTGCGGCCCGTTCTGCTGTCCGCGATGGCTGCCTTCCCGTCGCGGGCGGCCCGGATCCTGGCGCCGCGTGCGGCCTCCGACCACGAAACCCTGCACCTGCTTCGCGCGCACCTGACGTCGCATCCCGATCTCGAAGTGACCGCGGACACCGCCGCGCTGCTCGCTGAGGCCGGTTCGCGGCTGGTGCCCGAGGCACCTGCCTCGGCGTTGCCCCGCGTACTCGCGCAGGCACCGTGGAGCCACCCGCGCCCGCAGCCGAAGCCCGTGGTGTTGAAGGACGTTCCGGTGCCCGCCGCGCACGTCACGTGGCTGCCCGGCGAGCGCGAGGAGTGGCTGGCGAGCGGCAGCGACTGGACCACGTCGCTCACCTACTGGGAGCACGCGGCCGAGGAGGTCCGGACCGGCCGGCACGGCGACCGCAGGCTGTTCGAGAACGGCCCGGAAGAACTCGCCCGCCCGCTGCTCGCCGGCTGGGTGCCCGGCGACGGCTGGGGCGGCGAGAGCTGGGGCAGGCGCATCGCGGCCAGGTTCGAGCTGGACGCCCTTCCCCCGATGCTCCGCCTGGCCGCGAGCAACCCGCACGTGTCCGGCGTGCTCCTGCTCCCGTACGCCAGCGCAGAGGTCGCCGAGCTGATGGCGAACTGGTTGGTGCGCCTCAAAACCGCCAGGACGTTCGCCGTGGCCTGGCTCGCCCGGCACGGCGAGGCCGCCGCCCGTCTCCTGCTGCCCTCCGCACTGGGCGCGGCAAGCCCTCAGCGCCGCTACGCCGAGCTCGCCCTCCGTCACCTCCACCTGGAGGCCGGTGTCGACGTCATCGCCGTCGCCACCTCGCTGAGCACCGCGGCGGGTGCGGCCATCCGCACGCTGATCGAGGTCGACCCGGTCGACGTCCTCCCCGCGAAACTGCCGGCGATCGGCGAGTGGGCCGACACCCGGCTGCTCCCCCAGGTCCTGCTGGCCGACCGCACGTCCGCCCTGTCGGCGGAGACCGCGACGAACCTGCTGATGACCGCGGCACTGTCCAAACCGGACGCCGTGTACGCGGGTCTGCCCATCGCTGTGGAGGCGTGCGACCGCGAGTCGCTGGCCGAGTTCGCCTGGGAGGTCTTCCGCCGCTGGCAGGCAGAAGAGGCCCCGCCGAAGGACGGCTGGGCGCTCACCGCACTCGGCTGGTTCGGCAACGACGAGACGGTGCGCCGCCTCGCGCCGCTGATCCGGGCCTGGCCCGGCGAGAACGCCCACGCCAAGGCTGTGACGGGCCTCGACGTCCTCGCCCAGATCGGCAGCGAGACCGCCCTCGCCCACCTGAACGGCATCGCCGAGAAGGTGAAGTTCAAGGCCCTCAAGGCCCGCGCCCAGGAGAAGGTCGCCGACATCGCCGCGACGCTGGGACTTTCACGCGACCAACTGTCCGACCGCCTGATCCCGACCCTGGGTCTGGACGACGCCGCTTCACTGGTCATCGACTACGGCCCTCGCCAGTTCACCGTGGGCTTCGACGAACAGCTCAAGCCGTTCGTGCTCGACCCGGACGGCAAACGCCGCAAGGACCTCCCCAAGCCTGCCGCCAAGGACGACCAGGACAAGGCACCGCTGGAACATCAGCGGTTCGCGGCGTTGAAGAAGGACGTCAGGACGATCGCGGCCGACCAGATCCAGCGTCTCGAACGCGCCATGATCGCCCAGCGCACTTGGACCGCCGACGAGTTCCACGCGGTCCTCGCCGCGCATCCCCTGCTCTGGCACCTCGTCCGCCGCCTGGTCTGGATCACCGACGACGGCCTGTCCTTCCGCCTGGCCGAAGACCGCACCCTCGCCAACGCCGCGGACGACGAGATCACCCTCCCGGCGAACACCACCATCCGGCTGGCCCATCCGGTGGACCTCGCCGACACGCTGGAGACGTGGGGCGAGGTCTTCGCCGACTACGAGATCCTCCAGCCGTTCCCGCAACTGGGCCGCCCGGCCCACGCCTTCGCCCCCGGCGAACCCCGCATCCCGCAACTGCACAAGTACCTCGACCTGCCCGTGCCGGTGGGCAGGATCCTCGGCCTCACCAAACGAGGCTGGGTGCGCGGCACTCCCCAGGACGCGGGCGTCGAAGAGTGGATCACGCGCCCGCTCCCGTCCGGCGGCGCGCTCGTCGCCACCCTGGACCCCGGCATCGCGGTGGGCGCGATCGACGTCTTCCCCGAGGTCAAGTTCACCTCCCTGTGGTTCTCGGAGACCGGCGAAGGCCACTGGACCGCCCCGCGCGACGGCGGCCCGGACAGCTTCGACGCCGACCCGGTCACCGCCTCCGAGCTCCTCGCGGAGCTGGAGTCCCTGCACGCGTGACGCACCTGCGTTTGAGCTACAAGTTCTTGTGAACGACCAAAAGATGCCGGACCGGCTGAGTACGGTCCGGCATCAACTCCGGAATCTGACCCCAGGGGGTACGGCAGTGCGCAGGTGGGAGCTCGTCTCCGGCGGCTCGGCGAAGTTCTGGGAGATCGGCCGCGACGGGTCGGTGGTGACCGTCCGGTTCGGACGGCTGCAGACCGCGGGCCAGACCCGGACCAAGGAGCTCGCGTCCGCGGAGGCGGCCGAAACGCACGTGGCGAAGCTGGTGGCGGAGAAGGAGAAGAACGGCTACCGACCCGTCGGCTCAACCCAGGCTGCCGCCGCCGAGCAGCCCAGCACCGACCGCGACAACGCCGGCCAACCCGCCGCCACCTTCGCTTCTCCTCCTGCCACCGAGACACCCACCAAGCCGCCTGTCGCCGACGAGGACACCTGGGTCATGCCCGAGGCGTGGCTGCGCGAGGTGGTGCGGCAGCGCGGGTTCGATCCGGCACCGGTGTTCTCCGTCGACGCCGAACTGGCCGCCGAGGGCCGGCAGCGCGCGGTCAGGCAGGTCGCCACCCTCGACCGCGTCATGGCCGAGCCGGAGTCCGACCAGGACCTCGTCCAGGCAGCGCGCGACCACCTCGCCGGGCACGTCAATCCCGTTGGAGCGGCGGCGATCGCGGTCATGACGAGGCGCGACGTGGCGACGGTGCACCACTGGATCGCCGACCACGGGCTGACGTTCGCGGTGGACGCGATGATCGAGAGCATCGGCATGCACGTCAACGCGACGTGGATGCCGCACAAGTCCGATTGGGGCAAACCCCACCTGTCCCGCTACGGCCCCGTGCACCTGAGCAACGGGAGTGTGGACGTCCAGATGCTCACGGCTCTCCGCTACGCCTTGGCCGTCGCGGACGACGCCGGGCGCGACGCGGCGGAAGCCGTGCTGGAGCGCAAGACCGGGCTCGACGCGGTGATGGCCCGCGCCTATCTGGTGCCGTCGCGCGCCGACTGGTTCGACGAGGCCTGTCAGCAGCCGAACTCGTTGACCCACTGGTGGCTTCTCCCCTGCAGCGCCAGCACTTACGACGAGTTCATGCAGGCCGAGGCGTCGTTGACCGGCAGCACGTTCATCCTCCACACCGCGGTGTACGTGCTCGGGACGGCCGTGGCGCCGTTGCTCGCGAAAGAGCTCGACAGGCCACACCAACTCGCGGACGGCCGCAAGCGGGTGCTCAAGGTCCTCGCGGCGCTGCCCACCGACGAGGCGTTCACGATCCTGCTCGATCGTCTCGACACCAAGTACGTGCGGCCCGCGTTGCTGTCGGCGATGGGCGCGTTCCCGGCGCGGGCGGCCCGGCTGCTGGCCGAGCGGTCGTCCGGCAACGACGAGCTGCGGAAGTTGCTGGGCGTCCACCTGGTGACGCACCCGCAGCTGGAGGTGCCCGCCGGGTTCACGCCGATCGACTCCGCGCTGGTGCCAGAAGCACCGGCGGAAGCGTTGCCGCCGCTGCTGGTTTCGCCGCCGTGGCCGCACCGCAGGGCTCCGGTGAAGCCGGTCGTGGTGCCGGACGTCCCGGTGCCCGCGCCGTCGGTCGTGTGGCAGCCGGGTGAACGCGAGGAATGGCTGAAAGCCGCCTGCTGGAGCAACCGCCACGACTGGCGGGAGCTGCTGAAGGAGTACGAGGCTCGCCGGATCGGCTTCCGCGCCAACGACCTGTTCCTGATGGCGCCCGAGGAAGAGGTGCGGCACCTGCTGGCGGACTGGAAGCCGAACTTCGGCTGGAGCTCCGAGCCCGCCGGCAAGCGGCTGGCCGCGCGATTCGGCCTCGACGCGCTGCCCCCGCTGCTGCGCATCGTCGAGTCGGCCACGAACGCCGCCGTGATCCTGCTGCCGTTCGCCAGCCCCGAGGTGGCCGCGCTGATGGCCGACTGGCTGGTGCGTCTCAAGCAGGCCCGGCGCGTGGCCCTCGACTGGCTCGGCCGGCATCGCGAGACGGCCGCCCGCTTCCTCATCCCCGCCGCACTGGGCGCACCGGGTGCCCTGCGCCGCAACGCCGAGGCCGCGATCCGCCAGCTCCAGAGCATGGGCGTGGACGTCGTCGCCGTCGCTCCCGATGCCGAGTCAGCCGCAGGCCTGCGGGCGCTGCTGTCGGTGGACCCCGCCGACGTGCTGCCCGCCAAGCTGCCGGTCATCGGCGAGTGGGCGGACACGAGGCTGCTCCCGCAGGTCCTGCTGAGCGACCGCAGGCACGCCCTGCCCCCCGAGGCCGCCCGCAATCTCCTGATGACGGCTGCCCTGTCCAAGCCGGGCGACGTCTACGCGGGCCTGCCGATCGTCCGCGACGCGCTCGACCGGGACTCGCTGGCCGAGTTCGCGTGGGCCGTCTTCCAGCGGTGGCAGGAGGTCGGTGCACCGTCGAAGGAAGGCTGGGCGCTCACCGCGCTGGGCTGGTTCGGCGACGACACGACGGTCCGCGCGCTGTCCCCGCTGATCCGCAACTGGCCGGGCGAGAGCCAGCACGCCAAGGCCGTGACAGGGCTGGACGTCCTGGCCGGCATCGGCACCGAGGTGGCCCTGTCCCACCTGAACAGCATCGCCGAGAAGGTGAAGTTCAAGGCCCTCAGGACCCGCGCCCGGGAGAAGGTCTCGCAGATCGCCGCCGAACTGGGCCTGTCCCGCGACCAGCTCGCCGACCGCCTGGTCCCGCGCCTCGGCCTCGACGACGAAGCCTCCCTGGTGATCGACTACGGCCCGCGCCAGTTCCGCGTCGGCTTCGACGAGCAGCTCAAACCCTATGTCCTCGACCCGGACGGCAAGCGCCGCAAGGACCTCCCCAAACCCGGCGCCCGCGACGACGAGGACCGGGCACCGCAAGAACACAAGCGCTACACGGCGCTGAAGAAAGACGTCCGAGCCGTGGCAGCAGACCAGATCCACCGCCTCGAACGCGCCATGGTCGACCAGCGCACCTGGACCGCCTCAGAGTTCCACACGGTCCTGGCCGCCCATCCCCTGCTGTGGCACATCGTCCGCCGACTGGTCTGGATCACCGACGAGGGCCTGTCCTTCCGCCTGGCCGAAGACCGCACCCTCGCCAACGACGCCGACGACGAGATCACCCTCCCCGAGGGCGCGACGGTCCGCGTGGCGCACCCGGCCGACCTCCGGGACTGTCTGGGCGCCTGGGGCGAGGTGTTCGCGGACTACGAGATCCTGCAACCGTTCCCGCAGCTGAGCCGCCCGGTGCACCTGCTGGCACCGGGCGAGGACTTCCTGACCCGCCTGAAGAACTACCGCGACGAGCCCCACCCGGTGGGCAGGATCCTCGGCCTCACCAAGAAGGGCTGGGTCCGCGGCGAACCCCAGGACGCCGGCGTCGAGTGCTGGATCACCCGCCCGTTCCCCGGCGGTGGCTCACTCGTCGCCTCTCTCGACCCCGGCATCGCGGTGGGCGCCGTCGACGTCTTCCCGGAGATCAAGTTCGCCGAGCTCTGGTACTCCGCCAACGGCGACGGCTACTGGTCTGTACAGCAGAACGCCCCGTCCACCGTCGAGCTCGACGCCATCACCGTCTCCGAGGTCCTGTCCGAACTGGAGTCCCTGCGCGCGTGAGCGTTGCACCAAAAATTGTCAGACCCCATCAGTACGGTCCATGACATCGGAACCTGACCCAGGAGGTACGGCAGTGCGCAGGTGGGAGCTCGTCGCGGGCAGCTCGGCGAAGTTCTGGGAGATCGGCCGGGAAGGATCCTCTGTGACCGTCCGCTTCGGACGGCTGGAGACGGCCGGCCAGACCCAGACCAAGGAGCTGGCGTCCGCGGAGGCGGCCGAGGCGCACGTCGCGAAACTGGTGGGGGAGAAGGAGAAGAAGGGCTACGTCGCGGTCGGCTCGGCCACGGCCGCTCAGGCTCCGGCGGCTGCCCAGCGCGCACCCGCCCAGCCGACCGCCGCTCGCGCAGCCGCGCAACCCACCGGCGCCGCTGCCAAGCCGGAACCGGTCGTCGACGAGGACACCTGGGTCATGCCCAGAGCCTGGTTGCGCGACGTGGTGCGGCAGCGCGGGTTCGACCCGGCACCGGAGTTCTCGGTCGACCACGCCAAAGCCGCCGAGGCCCGGCTCCAGATCGTCGAGAAGGCCGCCACGATCGAGCGCGCACTCTCCGCGCACAACCCGAACGCCGATCTGGCCGACGCGGCCAGAGAACACCTCGCCGGAAACGCGAACCCCGTTGGCGCGGCGGCGATCGCGGCCATCACGTCGTCCGGGCCGGCGTCGGTGCACGCCTGGATCGCCGACCACGGCGCGGCGTTCGCCGCCGTCGCGGTCATCGAGTTCGTCGCGCTGACGTTCGCGGAGGAGTGGAACGAGCGGCGGCAGAAGTGGACCGGTACCCGCCTGCACCGCCGGAAGGGGCACTTCCACGCCGGTCGTACCGACGTCGAGGGTCAGATGCTCATCGCCGTCCGCTATGCGCTGGCGGTCGCCGGTGACGCGGAAGTCGAGGCCGCGGAGGCCGCGCTGGCGGGGTTGAGTGCCACGCTCGAGGTGCGGCAGCTGCGGTCGTTCCTGGTGCCGTCGCGGGCGGACTGGTTCGACGAGGTGTGCCGCCAGTCCTACGTGTCGCCGTGGTGGCTGCTGCCGTGCAGTGCCAGCACGTACGAGGAGTTCGTCAAGGTCGGCCGGTCGCTGCCCAGCTCTGCCTTCGTGCTCTACACGGCGCTGTACGTGCTGGGGCCGGCCATCGCTCCGATGCTCGCGGCGGAGCTCGACGAGCAGTACCAGGTCGCGGACCGCCGCAAGCTGGCGCTGAAGATCCTCGCGGTCCTGCCGACGGACGAGGCGTTCACCATCCTGCTCGACCGCCACGACACCAAGTACGTGCGGCCCGCGCTGCTGTCCGCGATGACGGCGTTCCCGCGGCGGGCGGCGCGGCTGCTCGTGGAACGGGTCGAGCAGAGCGAGGAAGCGCGACAGCTGCTGAAGGCGCACCTGCTGTCACATCCGTCGCTCGACGTGCCGGCCGAGGTCACCACGCTGCTCGCCGCGTCCGAGGGCCAGGTCGTGCCGGAGGCGGGCACGGACCTGTTGCCGCCGCTGCTCGCCTCGCCGCCGTGGCTGCGGCGCCGTCCGCCGGTGAAGCCCGTGGTGGTGGCGGATCTCCCCGTGCCGGACGCGACGGTGGTGTGGGAACCGGGCGAACGCGAGAAGTGGCTCGAGTCGGGCCACGACTGGTACTCGGACCGCAGCTGGCAGACGTTGCTCGGGGACTACCTCGCGGGCCGGGCCGGCTACTTCGACAGCGAACTGTTCCTCCTCGCGCCCGAGGCGGAGGTGCGGCACCTGGTCGCGGAGTGGAAGCCGACGCACTCCTACGGTTTCGAGGACTGGGGCAAGCGGCTCGCCGCCCGGTTCGGGGTCGACGCCGTGCCCGCCCTGCTGCGGCTCGGCCAGGCCACCCCCGCGACGGGCGGTGTGGTGCTGCTGCCCTTCGCGTCCGCCGAGGTGGCTGCCGTGATGGCCGACTGGTTCGCGAGGACCAGGCAGGCCAGGCGCTGGGGGCTCGCCTGGCTGGCCCGGCACCGCGAACTGGCCGCCCGGCTGCTCATCCCGGCGGCGGCCGGCACGCCAGGCACCGCGCGCCGCAACGCCGAGGCCGCGATCCGACACCTGCACGGCATCGGCGTGGACGTGAAGTCCATCGCCGCGTCCTGCGGCGCGGAGACGGCGATCGACGTCGTGCTGTCCGTCGACCCGCTCGACGTGCTGCCCACCAAGCTGCCGGTGATCGGTGAGTGGGCCGACACCCGGCTGCTGCCCCAGGTGCTGCTCCGCGACCGCGCGCACGCCCTGCCGGCGGAGGCCACCGGGCACCTGCTCATGACGGCGGCACTGTCCAAGCCTGGCGAGATCTACGCCGGGCTGCCGGTGGCCAGGGAGGCGCTCGACCCGGCATCGCTCGCGGCGTTCGCGTGGGCCGTCTTCGAGCACTGGTTGCAGGCCGGCGGGCCGTCGAAGGAGAGCTGGGCGTTGAGCGCGCTCGGCTGGTTCGGCAACGACGAGACGGTCCGGGCCCTGTCTCCGCTGATCCGCAACTGGCCCGGCGAGAGCCAGCACGCCAGGGCGGTCGCGGGGCTGGACGTGCTCGCCGACATCGGCACCGAGGTCGCCCTGTCGCACCTGAACAGCATCGCCGAGAAGGTGTCGTTCAAAGGCCTCAAGACCCGCGCCCAGGAGAAGATCGCCCAGATCGCCGCCGAGCTGGGCCTGAGCCGCGACCAGCTGTCCGACCGCCTCGTCCCGCGCCTGGGCCTGGACGACGCCGCGACCCTGGTGATCGACTACGGGCCCCGCCGGTTCACCGTGGGCTTCGACGAGCAGCTCAAGCCGTTCGTGCTCGACCCGGACGGCAAGCGCCGCAAGGATCTCCCGAAGCCAGCCGCCAAGGACGACCAGGACAAGGCACCGCTGGAGCACAAGCGGTTCGCTGCGTTGAAGAAGGACGTCAGGACGATCGCGGCCGACCAGATCCAGCGTCTCGAACGTGCCATGGTCGACCAGCGGACGTGGACCGCGGAGGAGTTCCACACAGTTCTGGCCGCGCACCCGTTGCTCTGGCACCTTGTCCGCCGCCTCGTGTGGATCACCGACGAAGGCCTCTCGTTCCGGCTGGCGGAGGACCGCACCCTCGCCGACGCCGCCGACGACGAGATCACCCTCCCGGACAACGCCGTCGTCCGGGTGGCTCACCCGGTGAGTCTCCAGGCCGAGCCGCGCTGGGGCGAGGTGTTCGCCGACTACGAGATCCTCCAGCCGTTCCCGCAGCTGGGCCGCCCGGTCCACCTCCTGGCTCCCGGTGACGACGTGCTCCCCCACCTCGAGAAGTACTGCAACGTGCCCCGCCCGATCGGCAAGATCCTCGGCCTCACCAAGAAGGGCTGGGTCCGCGGCGAACCGCAGGACGCCGGGGTCGAGTGCTGGATCACGCGGCCGCTCCCCGGTGGCGGCGCGCTCGTCGCCTCCCTCGACCCCGGCATCGCGGTCGGCGCCGTCGACGTCTTCCCCGAGATCAGCTTCACCGACATGTGGTTCTCTCCCACCGGCAACGGCGACTGGTCCGCGCCGAAGAACGCGCCGCGCACCTTCGACGTCGACCCGATCACCGTGTCCGAGCTCCTTTCCGAACTGGAGTCCCTGCAGTCATGACCAGCACTCAGACGATGCAGCGCCCGCCGGCCGAAGTCCGCCACGCCGACGAGCTCGCCCGGCTGCGCGACTCCGACACCGCGCCCAAGCCGCCCGGCTGGGCGTTGAGCCTCGAAGCCGCGCGCAGGTTCGTGGTGGGCGACGAGGAGCGGGGGATCACGAAGAAGTTCGTCGGCGATCCGTCCCTTGTGGACAGAGCGCTCGTCACGCTGGCCACCAGCAGGGGACTGATGCTCGTCGGCGAACCGGGCACGGCCAAGTCCTTGCTGTCCGAGCTGATCGCGGCGGCGGTCAGCGGCGAGTCGACGCTGACGATCCAGGGCGGCGCGGCGACCACCGAGGACCAGATCAAGTACTCGTGGAACTACGCGTTGCTGGTGGCGGAGGGCCCGTCGCCGCGGTCGCTCGTGCCGGCGCCGATGCTGCGCGGCATGGCCGAGGGCAAGGTGGTGCGGTTCGAGGAGATCACGCGCTGCCCGTTGGAGGTCCAGGACTGCATGCTGTCGATGCTGTCCGACCGCGTGATGGCGATCGGTGAGCTGAACGGCCCGGACGGCATGGTGTTCGCGCAGGACGGGTTCAACGTGATCGCCACGGCGAACACGCGCGACCGGGGTGTCAACGAGATGAGCGCGGCGCTGAAGCGGCGGTTCAACTTCGAGACGGTGTTCCCCATCGCGGACTTCGACACCGAGCTCGCGCTGGTCGAGCAGGAGTCGGCGAAGCTGCTCGCCAAGTCCGGCGTCGAGCTCACGCCGAAGCGGGACGTGCTGGAGGTGCTCGTCAGGACGTTCCGCGACCTGAGGGAGGGCAACGACCGGCTGACCACCGTCATGAGCACGGCGGAGGCGGTGTCGGTGGCGCACGCGGTGGGGCTGCGCGGGTGGTTCCTGCGCGGCGAGGCGGGGACGGCGGCCGACGTCGTCGAGTGCCTGGCGGGCACGGCGGCCAAGGACAACGCGGAGGACCTGGCTCGCCTGCGCCGGTACCTGGAACAGCACGCGCCGCGGCGCAAGGGGAAGCAGTGGCAGGAGCTGCACCGGGCCCGCCACCTGCTGCCCGGCTGATGGGGGCCGTGTTCGTCGGCGTCCGGCACCACAGTCCCGCCTGTGCCCGGCTGGTCGCCGACACCATCCGCACCCACCGGCCGGCGTACGTGCTGATCGAGGGCCCTGCCGACTTCAACGAGCGCGTCGACGAGCTGCTGCTGGGACACGAGCTGCCGATCGCGTTGTTCAGCTACTCCGACCAGCACGCCTCGTGGACGCCGTTCTGCGACTACTCGCCGGAGTGGGTGGCGATCACCGAGGGGCGCCGGCACGGTGCGGAGGTCAGGTTCATCGACCTGCCCGCGTGGCACGAGGCGTTCCACGGCGTCACGAACAGGTACGCCGACGCCGAGCTGCGCTACGCCGAGGTCGTCGAGCGGTTGTGCCGGGAGTTCGCGGTCGACAACGTCGACGTGCTGTGGGACCACCTCTTCGAGTCCGAACCGGAGCCGAAGGGGCTGGACGAGTACTTCGACGTCCTGCGCGGCACGGCCGCCGCGGACGACGGCGACGCGGCGCGCGAGGAGTACATGGCGCGCTGGGTGCGGGCGGCCGTGAGGCACGCGGGTGGCAGGCCGGTCGTCGTGGTCACCGGCGGCTTCCACACGCCCGCGCTGAAGGCCGAGCTCGACAGCCGTCCGGCAGAGGACGCCGAGTGGCCGGGGGTGCCGGAACGCGAGCGCGGCGCCAGCTACCTCGTGCCGTACTCGCACGCGCGGCTGGACGCGTTCACCGGGTACCAGTCGGGCATGCCGTCACCCGGCTACTACCAGCAGGTCTGGGAGAACGGGCCGCGGCGGGCGGCGGACTGGCTCGTCGAGTCGGTGGCGACGAGGCTGCGCCGCAGGCAGCAGCCGGTGTCGACGGCTGACCTCGTCGCCGCGCACACCCAGGCCGGGGCGCTGGCGCGGTTGCGCGGGCACGAGCACCCGGCCCGCACGGACGTGCTGGACGGACTGACCAGCGCGTTGATCTCCGAGGACCTGACGCAGCCGCCGCCGTGGAATCGGCGCGGCACGTTGCGGCCCGGCGCGCACCCGGCGCTCGTCGAGATGATCGCGGCGCTGCGGGGTGACAAGGTCGGGCGGCTGCATCCGAGCACACCGGCGCCGCCGCTGGTCGACGCCGTCCAGCAGCTGCTGCGGGCGCACGGGCTCGACCAGGAGGGCAAGATCGCGCTCGACCTCACGGACCCGGACGCGTTGGAGCGCAGCAGGATCCTGCACCGGTTGCGGGTGCTGGGGATTCCCGGCTTCGAGCGCACGAGCGGGCCGTCGGGGGGTACCGCGCCGCAGCTGGACGAGCAGTGGCTCCTCACACCGGTCGAGGAGCGGCTGGCGGCGTTGATCGAGGCCGCCGAGCACGGTGCCACGCTGGAGGAAGCGGCCGGGGTGGCGCTCGAACGGCAGGCACGGCACGCGCAGCTGCGGCACCTCGCGGGGATCCTGTTCGACGCGGTGCTGTGCGGCATCTCGACGCTGTCGGAGAGGGTCAAGGCGTCGCTCGGCGAAGGCGTCAAGGAGACGGGTGACCTTGCCGCACTCGGCGACGTGCTGAGCGGTGTGCTCGGGTTGTGGCGGCACGACAGGTTGTTCGGCACGGCGAAGGACCCGTTGCTGGGCGCGGTGATCGACGCGGGCACGGCCAGGGTGCTGTGGCTGATCGAGGGACTGCACGGCGGACCGGCGCCTGCCGACCCGCACCGGCTCAGGACGATGGCGGCGACCAGGGACGCCGTGCTGCATGCGAACGCCGCGCTGTCACTGGACACAGCGGATGTCACTGGTGTGGCGACGCGCGTGAGCAACGACGTGCAGGCGCCGCCGGACCTGCGGGGTGCGGCGCTCGGCCTGGCCTGGGCGCTCGGCGCGCAGCCGGACGTGCGGAAGGTCCGCGGCATCGCGGCGCTCGGCGACTGGCTCGCGGGGTTGTTCGCGGTGGCCCGCGAAGAGGTGCTGGCGAGCCCCGATCTGGTCGGGGTGCTGGACGAGCTGGTCAGCGCGATGACCGAGGAGGAGTTCCTGGTGGCGCTGCCCGCGTTGCGGCTCGCCTTCAGCTACTTCCCGCCGAGGGAAAGGGAGACCATCGCGGGGACCGTCCTCGCCCACCGCGGCGTCGAGGGCGACGCGAGGAACCTCACCCGGCTCACCGCCGACCCGATGGTCGTTGCGGAGGCACTGGCCGTGGAACACCGCGTCGGGGCGCTACTCACCAAGGGCGGGCTGGCATGACTGACCTGGAACGCTGGCGGCTGATCCTCGGCGAGCCCGCCTCCCGCTGCACCGGCGCGCTGCAGGGTTCCGCGGCGGCGCGGGACGCCGCGCTGCAGTGGCTCTACGGGCGCGATCCCGAGCTCGCCGAACGCGGGGTGCGCAAGGGCGGCAACGAGGACTCCGTGCTGCAGACGGTGGACTGGCTGGACCAGGTGCACCGGCTCTTCCCCAGGGAGACGATCGAGCGGCTGGAGCGCGACGCCGTCGAGCGGTACGAGATCACCGACGTCGTCACGGATCCCGAGGTGCTGCAACGCATCGAGCCGAACCAGGCCTTGCTGCGGGCGGTGCTGCGCACCAAGCACCTGATGAACCCCGCCGTGCTCGCGCTGGCGCGCAAGATCGTCGAGGCCGTCGTCAGGCAGCTCATGGAGAAGCTGCGGACCGAGGTGCGGCAGGCGTTCAGCGGCACGAGGTCGCGGCGGCCGAGCATCCACCGCAACTCGCGCAACTTCGACTTCCGGGCCACGATCAGGGCGAACCTCCAGCGCTACCAGCCGGATGAGCGCAAGCTCTCGATCGAGCACGCGAAGTTCTTCTCCCGCACCCGCAAGCACGTCGAGCAGTGGCAGGTGATCCTGCTGGTCGACCAGTCGGGGTCGATGACCGGCTCGGTGATCCACTCGGCTGTCACCGCGGCCTGCCTGTGGAACCTGCCGGGGCTCAGGACGCACCTCGTCGCCTTCGACACCAACGTGGTCGACCTGACGTCCGACGTGACCGACCCGGTCGAGCTGCTGATGAAGGTGCAGCTCGGCGGCGGCACGGACATCGCCAAGGCGACCGTGTACGGGGCGAGCCTCGTCGACAGCCCGCGCCGGGCGATCGTCGTGCTCATCAGCGACTTCTACGAGGGCGGCAACGCGGACCACCTGGTCCGCACGGTGAAGGGCCTGTGCGAACAGGGCACGCACGTGCTGTGCCTCGCGGCGCTGGACGAGGAGGCGAACCCGGACTACGACCGCGCGCTGGGCCAGCGCCTCGCGAACGCGGGCGCCCACGTCGGCGCCATGACCCCGGGCCAACTCGCGGAATTCGTGGCGGAGAAACTCTCGTGATTAGACCCGACCTGCTGGCACTCACCCCGGACGCGCTCGCGGCGCTGGCCAACCGCGGCCTGGTGAAGCGTGCCGTCAAGGAGCTCGACGCGGGGGCCGTCCCCGTGCTCGGCACCGATCCGGACGGTGCCGTCCAGGGCGAGTTCCCGGACGGCACAACGACGACGCTGCCGCCGAACACCACCCTCGACGCGGCCCGGTGCAGCTGTGGCGCGGCGGGCGTGTGCCGGCATCGCATCGCCGTTGTCCTGGCGTACCAACGCACTCAGGAGGCCGGTGCACCGGCGGAGCTGTGGTCGCCGGGCGCGGTGACCGACGACGACCTGATGGCGCTGATGGGTGAACGGACGCTGCGCCGCGCCCGCCGGGCGTTCCAGGCCGGCTACCGCGCCAGGCTCCGCCGCCCGACCGCGGAGGACCGGACCGCGCAGGCCGAGCTCCCGACGTGCACGGTGACGTTCCTGGTGCCCGGCGACCTGTCCTACGTCCACACGGACGCGGTCAACCGCGACGAGGCGACGGCGCTCGCGGTGTGGGCGTTCCGCGAGGCCGACGCACTCGGCACCGACACGGTCGACGTGGGCGGATCTCCCACCACCGCGACGGATCTGACCGCCGTCACCGACCTGCTCGACCAGCTGCTGCTCGACGGCGCCACCAACGCGAGCGAGGTGCTGGACGTCGCGTGGCAGCGCCTGCACCGCGACCTGACCGCGCAGCGCCTGCACTGGCCGGCCTCGGTGATCACCGACCTGCTGGCGCAGCTGACCGCCTATCGCCGGCGCAGCGCCGACTACGAGGCGCAGCGGTTCGCCGCGCTGCTGACCGAGCTGCACGCGCGGACCACCGCGACCGGCCCGCGCGCCGAGGTCCTCGGCTTCGACGAACCCGCGGAGACACCGTTGCGGCGAGTCCGGCTGACGGCGCTGGGTGCACGCCTGCGCAGCGCCACCACCGCGGACGTGTTCTTCGCGTCGGGCGACGTGGTGCTGGTGCACCGCGACACTCCCCTGCGCACGGGGCAGAAACTGGCCGCGGCCAACGTCGTGTCGGAGTCGGCGACCCGCAGCGCGAGCCGCGTGGTGACGCTGAAGACGAGCAGGGTGGCCAAAACGTCGCTCACCCCGGTAGGCACGTCCTGGGACGATCTGCCGCAGGCGCTGGTGATCGACGACTACGACGCCGCGGCCGCGCACCTGGCCGACCTGCCGCCACGCCAGGTGCGGGCGAGGGTCGAGGCGGAACTGGTGCGCGTGGTCCGGGTCAGCGAGGTGACGGAGGTGGCCTACGACCCGGCGGCCCAGCGTCTCACCGCCACGCTGCACCACACGTCACCCAGCACCCAGAACCACCGCAGCCAATGCGTTCTCGAAGCGACCCACCGGGCGGTGGCGCCACACGCGCTCGACGCGCTTGCGACCGCGTTGCGCGCCAACCCGACGACGATCACCGGCACCATCCGCAGGCACCGCGGCACGCTGGTCGTCGACCCGCTCGCCGTGCGCACCGACGCGGGCGTGGTGGTGCCGGACCTGGCGCCGGGCACCACGCCGCAACCCTTGCCGCCGGGCGTCACCACGTCCGATCCGCTGAGCGCGGCGGTCGACGGCGCGTTGCTGGTGTTAGCCGATGCGGCGCATCGAGGACTGGACAACCTCACGGACAGCCTGCTCGCCCGCGTGCGCGAGGTCGCCGCGCGCCTGCACCGCACGGGCCTGCGCACGGCGGCGGCCCAGGTCACGGCGTTCGCCGACGGCCCGGCCGCGGCCACCTGGCTCCGCGCGCACCTCAGGTTGCTGGTGACGGCCGATGCTCGCTGACACGACCGACGCTGTGGGGTCGATGCGTCGCGACAACACGTAGTCCTCGGCGGCTTCGGCCACCCGCCCGAGCCGGTCCAGCAGGAACCCGCGGAGGTGAGCAGCTCGCGCCGCGCCCCAGCCACCCAGTGCCACACCACGCGTGTAGGCCTCGATCGCATCGTCCAGCCGGCCGCACGCGGCCAGCGCGTCGCCGCGCAACGCCCACGTCCGGTGGTCGCCGGGACTGAGCTCGACGAGCTCGTCGGCGTACCCGGCCGCGCGCTGTCCCAGGCCGATGGCCAGGTGGGTCTGC
Source organism: Lentzea roselyniae (assembly GCF_039537795.1). Lineage (NCBI taxonomy): Bacteria > Bacillati > Actinomycetota > Actinomycetes > Pseudonocardiales > Pseudonocardiaceae > Lentzea > Lentzea roselyniae. The sequence continues at coordinate 378,118 of NZ_BAABBE010000003.1, read as the reverse complement.
ACGAGGAAGCAGTGCAGCGCGTACGCCTCGTCCGCCCACGCCAGCTGGTCCATCTCCGCCGAGCCCGGTGTGATCGACGTCAGGCATTCCAGCGCGCGTCCGAGCAGCCGGTGCGTCTCGGTGATGTCGCGCCGGACGAAGGGAACCGCGGCGATCGCCCGGTACAGCCGCGCGCGGTTGAGCGCCATGGTGAAACCGTTGTGCGGCAGCTCCGAGGACGCCTTCACCGCCAGTGCCGCACCGGCCCGCAGGGACGTGGAGTCGGCTCCGCGGGCCGCGTTGCGGAACACCACGAACAGCGCGAGGTCGCGCCGTGTCTCGGCCGGCAACCCGGAACGGGCTCCCCGCAACGCCATCGCTTCGACCGCGGACGCCGGGAGGTGGCAGCGCAGCACCGCGAGCTGTTCCATGGCGAGCTCCGGCGAGAGCACCTGCCGGTGCGCGTCGATCACGGTCAGCCCTATCACCGACGCCGCGCGCTGCGGATATCCCAGGCGCAGCAACAGATCGCAGGCGACGCGGCGTTCGCCCGTGCGCAACGAGCCGAGCGCGCGTTCGTGCACCCGCCACCACAGTTCGGAGGCGAGGTCGACGGGGAACGTCGTCATGTCCACGCCGACTCCGTCCAGCCTCCCCCAGCTCGCCGCCGTGAGCAGCCGCAGCTGTGCGGACGGTGGCGGTTCGAAGCGGGGCACACCCGCCGAAGTGCCCGTCACGAACGCCTGAGCCATGGCGTGTGTGATCTTCGCGTGCAACGGCGAAGTGGCGACGGGAGCGGAAAGGCCGGCGTAGACACCGCAGGCGACGGGGACCTGGGCGGTGAGCAGTGCCCGCAGCCGGGTGGCCAGCGCGCGAGGGCTCGGGTCGGTGCGGTACCGCGGCAACGCGGTCATGCGGGCCTCCCGGGGGTCAGTTGAGCAGTTCCCAGCCGCGTCTGGTCAGGCGATGACGGACCGACCGGCCGTTGCGGTGGGTGGACACGAACCCCGCGGTGCGCAGGGCGGTGGCGTGCTGCGACGCGGTGGGCAGGCTGATGCCCACGTGCCTGGCGAGCTCGGTGGTGGTGCGTTCGGACGTCAGCGCCCGCAGCACCAGCGTCCGGGTGCGCCCGAGGGCCAGTTCGAGGCTGGCGCCGCTCGGCTGCGGTGCCGCCGCGGGGTAGAAGAGCAGCGGCTGCGGTTCGGCGAACATCGACACCGCCGGGCGGGTGAGCCCGTGCAGCACCGGCACGATCAGCATTCCCGTGCCGCGCAACGAGATCTCGGTGTCCCAGCCCAGTTCGACGTGCAGGGCGGGCGAGTTCCACGAGATCGACGGGTGGAGTTTGCCGAGCAGGTCCCCCAGCCCGCGCGACACCGCCTGCGACGACCGCAGCCGCACCTCGGCGTCGAACGCCTGGCGCGTCTCCGGCCAGTTGTTCCCCAGCAGGTCGCGGAAACCCGCGTTGAGGGCCGACCTCAGGTCCTGCCGCGAGGTCGGAGTGCCGGCCGCGAACGACCGCAGCCACGGCGAGGTCGTGCCCAGCATGCTCGCGATCTGGTCGCGCACCCGCGTCGAGGGCACGTCGAGCACCTGGCGCACGGCCTCGTCGAAGTCGGGTCGCGCGGAGTTGAAGAAGTCCGGGATGAACCGGCCGGGCCTGATCAGCTCGGCGAGCGGGCGGATCTGCGGCAGCAGCAGCCGGTCCCAGCTACCGCCGTGCACCGTGAAGACCAGCTCGTACATCGGCAGCGGCGCCGGCGCGAACCGGGTGCGCGCGAGATCTTCCAACTCGAAGAGAATCGTCAACGCGCGCCCCTTGGGCACGGATTCGGACAACACTATCGGCATTTGCTTCCCCCCGGAGTGCAACCACTTCCGACGGTACGCAGTTCTCGTTGTCCAGTCTCAGCGTTGTTCCACTTGACAACGATCGGTGGACAACGTCAGACGAGCGGCCCGGTCTGCTCGGTGAGCTTCAGCAGCAGGTCACGGGTGTGTTCGCGCTCTTCGGGTGTCTCCTGACCGCGCCACAGGAGATCTGCCAGCGTCACTCCGTCGAGTGCACGTGAAATCAGGTCCGCGCGTTGTTGATGAAGCCCGTCGGAATCGATTTGCTGGCGCCAGCGGGCCGCGGCGACATCCAACCGCTGCTGCAGTTCCGGGACGCCGAGCAACGCCGTTACGACAGACGGGTGAGACCACAGCTCGTCCGTCGTGAACGTCGCCCGGATGTGCGCGCGGGTCCACCGGCCCGGCGTGTCCTCCGGTTCGAGCAGGCTCTCGACCATCACGTCGTAGTGGCCGAACCACTCGTCGATCAGGCCGACGAGCAACGCCTGCTTGGTGCGGAAGTGGTGCAGCAGGCCACCCTTCGACACGCCCGCTTCCCTGGCGACGGCGTCGAGGCTGACTCCGGGCCCGTGCGTGATCAACGCGCGCGCGGCCGCTTCGATCACTTCACGGCGAGTGCGGGGCGCATTGCGTTGTTCTCCAGGCACGGGGTCAACCTAGTGGTTGCTCAGCCGACCGTCCAGACGGTAGGTTGATTTACAGACCAGATGGTCGGCTAAGGGGGATCTCGTGCGGAAGTGGGCAGCACTGGGCGTGCTCGCGCTCGCGTTGTTGTTGATCGCGGTGGACGCCACGGTGCTGGCGCTGGCGATTCCGGCGCTCGGTCGTGACCTGGGGCCGTCGCCGGCCGAGGTGCTGTGGATCGGCGACATCTACTCGTTCGTGCTCGGCGGTCTGCTCGTCACGATGGGCACGCTCGGCGACCGGATCGGCCGCAAGAAGCTGCTGCTGACGGGCGCTGCCGGGTTCGGGGTGGCGTCGCTGCTCGCGGCCTTCGCGCCGTCGGCGGGCTGGCTGATCGTGGCTCGCGCGCTGCTCGGCGTGGCGGGCGCGACGATCATGCCGTCGACGCTGTCGATCATCCGCAACCTGTTCACCGACCCCGTGGAGCGCACACGGGCGGTGGCGGTGTGGGCGGCGATGGCGACGGCCGGTGCCGCACTGGGCCCGCTGGTCGGCGGGATTCTGCTGGAGCACTTCTGGTGGGGTTCGGTGTTCGTCATCAACCTGCCGGTGATGGCGTTGCTGCTGGTGTTCGGCGCGTGGTGGCTGCCGGAGTCCCGCGACCCCGATCCGGGCCCGTTCGACCTGGTGTCGGCACTGCTGTCGGCGGTGGGCGTGGTGCCACTGGTGTACGCGATCAAGGAGGTCGCGCTGGTCGGTTCCACCTGGACGGCACTGGTGGCGGGTCTGGTGGGCGTGTCCGGGGTGTGGTTGTTCGTGCGGCGGCAGCAGTCGTCCGCGCACCCGATGATCGACGTGGCGCTGTTCCGCAAGCCGGCGTTCAGCGGTGCCGTGGGCGCCAGCATGATCGCGATCTTCGCCCTGACCGGGCTGGTGTTCTTCCTGTCGCAGTACTTCCAGAACGTGCTGGGCCACTCGCCGCTGGAGGCAGGTCTGCGGGAGCTGCCGCTCGGGATCGCGGGCATGCTCGTGGTCGTGGTGATCGGGCGGGTGGTGCGGTGGCTCGGCCTGGGCCGGGCGATCGCGCTGGGCCTGCTGGCCAGCGCGGCCGGGCTGGCGATCGTCGGGTTCTCCGCGGCGTACGGCGCGATCGCGGTGGCGTTGGTGATCGTCGGTGCCGGGGTGGGCCTGGCGCTGACGCTGACGACGGACGCGGTGGTGTCGGCCGTGCCCGCGGACAAGGCCGGTGCGGCGTCGGCGGTGTCGGAGACGGCGTACGAACTGGGCGCGGCGCTCGGCATCGCGGTGCTCGGCACCGTGCTGTCGGCATGGGCTCGCGCGGGCACGTTCACGGAGGCGATGCAGGGCACGGCACTGGTCGCGGCCGGGCTGCTCGTAGTGGCGTCCTTCGTGGCCTACCGGCTCGTTCCCGAGCACCGCGAGGCGGCCGAACCCGCGGTGGAACGGCGCTGACGCTGCGCTCGCACCGGGTCTGGGCGCACGCTTGTCTCAGCACTCGGGGGTGTGACGGGAGAAGCCGATGAGCTGGTTCAGGAGCAGACGACAGCTGTGGCTGGTCATCGGCGTGGTGACGGGTGTAGCCGTGCTCCTCGGCGGCGTGCTGATCGCGCTGAGGCCCGATCGGCAGGAGCCTCCCGGCACAGCCCCTGTCACGGAACAGACCGCGTTCTCCGTGTACTTCCACCGCGGCGACCCGGCCGCGGTCGTGGCCGTACCGCGCTCGGTGCCGAAGACCCAGATGGTCGCGACCGCCGCGTTGAACGAGTTGCTGGCGGGTCCCACGGTGGCCGAACGCGAAGCGGGCTACTGGTCGATGTTCGTGCCGGGCACCGCGAAGTCGCTGAAGAGCGTGCAGATCACGGACGGTGTGGCGCACGCCGACTTCACGGACTTCAGCACGATCATCCCGAACGCGAGCTCGAGCACCGGCAGCGCCGCGTTGCTGGCCGAGCTGGACGCGACGCTCAAGCAGTTCCCGACGGTGCGGTCCACCGTGTACTCGTTCAACGGCGACGTCGCGGGGTTCTACCACTGGCTGCAGGTCACTCCCCCGGACACGCCGGGCGACCAGACGGGCGCGGTGGCCGCGGGCAAGCGGTTCCTCGTCGAGGTCGCCGGGATGCGGACGGCGTTCGAAGGGCCGTTCCGGTGGACCGGTGACAACCTCGCCGAGGCGACGTACTACCCACCGTCCCCGAACGACAGCACCCAGCCGGTGAGGACACTGCCGACGGCGGTCGGGCTGTCACGCGCGGGTGGCCGGTGGCTGGTGACCGGCACCCGCTCGGACGTCATCCTGGTCGACACGCCGAAGACCGGCGAGGCGGTGTCGTCACCACTCGTCCTGACCGGACGTGCCCACGTCTTCGAGGGCAACGTGACGGTGCGCGTCGTGGCCGAGACGGACGGCGGCACGGCCGAGATCGCCAAGAGCTTCGTCACCGGCGGCGGCGGCGACGCGCCGGCCCCGTTCCGCGGTGAGATCACCTTCCCGCGGCCGGCCGGCGGCACCGGATGGGTGTTCTTCCAGGAGCACTCGGCCGCGAACGGCGAGGTCGTCCTCACCACCGCGGTGCGGGTGACGTTCTAGCCGGCGGTCTTCGACGCCTCGGCCAGACGTTCCTGAAGACGTTCCCTGACCTGGTCCGGGGTGTAGGCGGCGCGGCGGCGCTGGTCGCGGGCCACCAGCACACCGCTCGCCGCGACACCCGCGAACGCGGCGATGCCGAGCACCTTCCAGAGCTTCATGTGCCTAGGCTACGTGGTCATGGCGATAACCCTGGACGAAGCCGTCGAACTGACCCGTACCGGTGACGTGTGGGTGTTCCGCGGTCGCAGCGCCGCGGACAGGGCGATCCAGGCGATGACGAACAGCCCCGTCAACCACGTGGGCATGGCGATCGTGCTGGACGACCTGCCGCCGTTGATGTGGCACGCCGAGCTCGGCAAGTCGCTCAAGGACATGTGGAGCGGCACGCACCAGCGCGGCGCCCAGCTGCACGACCTGCGCGACGCCGTGGTGACGTGGCACGACAAGTACAAGCAGCGGGCGTGGCTGCGGCAGCTCGACCACCCGGTGACGCGCGAGATGGAGGACGCGGCACTGCGCGCGGTCGCCCGGCTCGACGGCACGCCGTTCCCCTCGACCGCGCGGCTCGCGTCACGCTGGCTGCGCGGGCGGATTCCGTTGCGGGACAAGGCGGACGCTACGCTGGAGAGCGCGTTCTGCGCGGAGATCGTGGCGGTGACGTACGCGGAGATGGGACTGCTGCCCCACCGCCGGCCGAACTGGTACGACCCCGGCCGATTCTGGAGCGGCGACGACCTCGACCTGCTCGGCGGCGCCCAGCTGGGCAAGGAGATCGAGGTCACCGTGTGAGGGCCGCGCCGACGAGCACCAGCCGCAGCGTGCGTTCGGTGGCGTCGGTGAGGAGCTCGGCGGTCCTGGCGATCGCGACGTCCAGCTCGACGGGCGCGGCGATGATGCTGGTGTAGGCGTCGATGCCGACGTCGTGGTTGACGCGGGCGTCGGCACCGATCGTGCCGGCCAGCGCGATCACCGGTTTGCCGTGCTTCTTCGCCCTGCGCGCCACCTCGGCCGGCACCTTGCCGTGCGGGGTCTGGCCGTCGATGGCGCCCTCCGCGGTGATGACGAGGTCGGCGAACGGCAGCCGTGCGTCCAGATCGGAGTGTTCGAGGATCACGTCGAAGCGCGGCACGAGGGTCGCGCCCAGCGCCGCGTGCAGTCCCGCGCCGAGCCCGCCGGACGCGCCGCCACCGGCGATGGTCCGCACGTCGCCGAGCAGATCCGCCCAGTTGTCGAGGGCATCAGAGAGCTGCTCGACCTGCCGCGGCGTCGCCCCCTTCTGCGGACCGAACACCCGCGCCACACCACGCTCGCCGCACAGCACGTTGTGCGGGTTGCACGCCACGGTGATCTCGACCTTGTCGAGCCTCGGGTCCATTCCGGACAGATCGAGCGTGCGGGCGTTGACCAGTGCCGCTCCCCCGTGCCCGATCTCGTCGCCGTTGGCGTCCTTGACACTGGCACCCAGCGCCTGCAACGCACCCGCGCCTCCGTCGGACGTGCCGGAGTCGCCGCAGCCGACGAGGATCCGGTCGACGCCGAGGTCGAGCGCGGCCTTGATGAGCTCGCCCACGCCGTACGTGGTCGTGCTCGCCGGATCGCGATGATCCTTCGGCACCAGCCTGAGCCCGGCTGCGGCGGCCATCTCCACCACGGCCGTGCGAGGTCCGGGACCACCGAGCAACGCGAAGTGCGACGGTACCGGCTCACCGATCGGCCCGGTCACGAACGTGGGGACGACCGTGCCACCGGTCGCCTCGGCGAGCGCCTTGGCCGAGCCCTCTCCGCCGTCGACGAGCGGCGCCTTGTCGACGATCGCGCCCGGCACGACCCGGTGGATGCCCGCGGCGATGGCGTCGGCGACGGCACACGCGTCGAGAGATTCCTTGAAACCGCTGGGAGCAACGAGAAAACGCATCATCGACCTCATTTCAGTGGTAGGCCGAGGTACGGCCAAAGCAGGACGGCTGCCGCGAACACGAGCAGCCCGGTGACCGGGGCCAGGACCGCGGAGAGCTTGAGCAGGTCCTTGGGCCGGTAGGCGTCGGCGAAGAGCGCGACCGGTTTCGCGGACGACGTGAGCGTGTGGCAGAAGCCGGCCGCCGCGGTGGAGGCGAAGGCGAGGGCGGCGGGGTTCATGCCGGCCGCGAGCGCCAGCGGGATGACGATCGGGATGAGGACGCTCGACCGGGCCGACCGCGACTGGATCACGAGGTGGGCCGCGAGGCTGACGCCGATGACGGTGGCGAGCAGCCGCAGGTCCGAACCGCCGCCGAGGTGGCCGGCGGCGAGGTCGGCGGCGCCGGACTTGATCAGGGCTGTGCCGAGCGCTGTGGTGGCGGCCATGAAGACCAGGAGGGACCACGGCACCTCGGCGAAGGCTGCTTTGAAGGTGGTGGTGCCGAGACGGGGTGCGGTGATGAGGAGGGCGCCGGTCAGGGCGGAGACCTCGGGTGGGATGTGGTGCCAGGGCTCGGTGAGCCAGGCGGCGGAGACTGCGAGGACGACGGTGAGGGCGGTCCACTCCTGCCGGGTGAGGGCGGGGGTGCGGCGGCGCCATGACTTCGCGGCCGATGTGCCGTCGGCGCGGGGCTGCTCCGGAGTCTCCAGAGGCGGCGGCGCGAGTTCGAGCGTCCGGAATTGTCGGTGCTGCGTGGGAGAATCAGAACAGGGGACCCCTGGGAGGGGACCCTCGCTCCGCGCTGCACCCACGAGGGCGGGCACGCGCATCTCGACGGTGGCCTGTTCCGCGGCGACCTCCACCTGCAGCGGCCTCGCCCGGTCCTCCCGCGTGGTGAAAAGCCACAACACGATCTCGGCCGTCAAATGCGCGCTCACCACGGCCAGCGGCACCCCGAGCAGCAGCCACCACCCGAAGCCGATGCCGTGCCCGGTCGCCGTCTCCAGCAGCGAGTTCGTGATCAGGTGCGCACCCGCCCCCACCAGCGTGGCCACCGCGGTCAGCAGAATCACCGACGGGAACAGCACGCCAAGCGCGCGCACGACCCGGCGGCGGTTCTTCAAACCCTCGGCCAGTGCGCCGAACACCGGGAGCGCCAGCGCCGCGCGGCCGGACGTCGAGGGCACGAAGAACGCCGACAGCAGCAGACCGAGCGACACCAGGTGGGCCAGGCCCCGCACGGTCCGGGCGCGGCCCACCAGCCACGTCGCCAGGCGGGTCGTCAGGCCGGATGCCGTCACGCCCGCCGCGAGCACGAACGCCGCGAGCAGCAGCCACGTCGTGGCGCCGCCCAGAGCGGCGAGCGAGGAGGCGGGCAGGACGCCGAACAGCAGCAGTGCCGCCACGGCCGCCAGGGCGACGAACGTGTCGTCCAGCGGCGTGCACACCCACAGGAGCACCGCCACCCCGAAGACCACCAACGTCAGAATCACGGGAACCAGAGTGCGCGGCCAGGCTGATCCACAGGTGAGGCGACGATGAAAGAGCCTTCATCTAGACGAGGCGATATCCCATCCCCCGCACGGTTTCCACCCGCGAGGCACCGATTTTCCTGCGCAGCGAACGAACGTAGACGTCGACCACATTGGACCCCGGATCGAAGTCGTAGCCCCACACGTGCGAAAGGATCTGCTCACGCACCAGCACCTGGCCCGGATGCCGCAGGAACAGTTCCAGCAGAGCGAACTCACGGGCGGTCAGGTCGACCGGGCCGGACGGCAGCACGGCCTGGCGGGTGCGCAGGTCCAGGGACAGCGAGCCGGACGACAGCACCGTGGCCTCGGGCACACCGGGTGGGCGCAGCCGCAGCCGGACGCGGGCCAGCAGTTCCTCGAAGCGGAACGGTTTGGTCATGTAGTCGTCGGCGCCACCGGACAAGCCCGCCACCGTGTCGTGCACCGAGTCGCGTGCGGTCAGGATGATCACGGGCGTGGCGACCCCTTGCGAGCGCATCGAACGCAGCACCGAGAAGCCGTCGATGTCGGGCAGGCCGAGGTCGAGCACGACCAGGTCGAAGGACGCGGCCCACGACAGGGCGTCCGCACCGGACGACACGACCGATGTGGTGAAACCGTTGGCGCGCAGGCCTTTCTCCACGAAGGAGGCGATGCGTTCCTCGTCCTCGACGATCAGGATCCGGCCGGTCATCGCGGTACCTCCACCACAAAAGTCGCTCCCTCGCCGGGAACCGAAAGCACTTGAACGCGACCGCCGTGGGCTTCCGCGATGGCTTTCACGATCGGGAGGCCCAAGCCGGTCGAACGGGAGAACAGCAACGACTCGTCACGCACGCCTGGACCGGAATCGGCCACCCAGAAGGAAACTACACCATCCACAGAGGACCCGAAACGGATCGTGGAGCCGCGAGAGGTGTGCTTGACCGCGTTGGAGGCGAGCTGCACGAGAGCCTGGGTCACGCGTTGGGGATCGAGCACCGCCTCGCCCTCCGCGATCGACTCCAGCACCCAGCGACGATCCCCCAGCGCGCGCAGCTTCGCGTCGATGTCGCTGGTCAGCTCGGGGAGGCTGGTGGGCACCGGGCGCAGGAAGTCCGGGCGTTCGGACTTCACCAGCAGCAACAGGTCCTCCACCAGGCGGGCCATGCGGTCGAGCTCGTCGGTGCACAGACGGACGACTGCGGCGCGTTCGGACGGGTCGTCTCCCAGCAGTTCCAGGTGGCCGCGGACGATCGTGATCGGGGTGCGCAGTTCGTGGGAGGCGTCGTCGAGGAACTGGCGCTGCAGCCGGAAGGAGCGTTCCAGGCGGTCGAGCATCGAGTTGAACTGCTGGGCCAGCGCGGCGACGTCGTCGTTGCCGGACACCGGGATGCGGCGGGTCAGGTCGTCCTCGGTGATCTCGGCGGCGGCCTGGCGGACCATCCGCACCGGCGCGAGGATCACGCCCGCGACGAACCACGCGATCAGCGCGGCGATCAGCAGGCCCGCCAGCGACACCAGGACGAGCACCCGCAACGTCGAGTGCACCGGGGCGAGCACGCCGTCCTCGAAGTAGCCGGTCACGAACCACATGTCTGATCCGCCGGCGGTAGCGTGCACCTTCGCCCAGCGGAACGGGCCGGCCGGGGTGGACGCCACTCCCCACGGCGCGCTCGCCGACGTGATCGTGCCCAGCACCGCGCGGTCGTTCTCCAGCGCGTACGTCACCTCGGAGCGCTGCACCAGCACCTTGCCGGCCGGGAACACGGCGAAGTGCGCCTCGTGCTCATCCGGGTACTGCAGGCGCAGGTGGGCCTCGGCCACCGTCCGCGTGTCGCCGGGGTGGGTTTCGGCGTAGGTGCTGAACTCCGTCGTCTCCTGCTCCAGCGCGCGGTTCACCCGGTCCTCGACGTCCACGAGCAGGAACCGCCACACCACGACCACGACGGTCGCGAGGACGAGCGTCATCAGGCCGAGGAGCCAGCACATGATCTTCACGCGTGCGGGCACGTCAGTCGTCCTCGTCGTCTTCGAGCGGCGGTGGCGGCGGCAGTACGGAACTGGGCGTCGGGGTGTGGGTGGGCACGGGCGTGGGCGTAGGCGTTGGCGCGACTGAACGTCCTATCTGGACGTCGGGCGCGCGCACTTCCGGTGGCACCGGCCGCACCACGGTCAGCACGAGCAGCACGGCCGCCAGAGCGCACGCCACGCTGAGCACGGCCACGAGGACCGTGCCGGTGCGGGCGGACGGCAGCATGCGTCCGAGCCTGCCCGGCGATCCCGCGTCCCTCATGAGACCAAGATGAAGATCTCTTCATCTGTCCGCAAATCGACTGATAAATATCAGCCCCTTGACCGGGACAGGACGGCCCCAACACGATGAGAGCGGTCTCACCCTGGGAGATGACAACGATGTCACGACTGTTCGCGATCGTGCTCGCCCTGCTGTTGCCCGCCGTGCCCGCCACCGCCGCACCCACCGGCTGGACTGTCACCGGTCCAGGCCAGATCACCGCAAAAGTTGCCCTGACCAGCGGAAATCTTACGCTGGCCGTGCAGAGACATGGCAGAACCGTCCTACAGCCGGCATCCGTCGGCATCACGACGACCACCGCTGATCTCACCAAAGACCTGACCTTCACCGGCCGCTCTGACCGCGTTGTCATAGAGCGCTACGAGATGCCCCACGGCAAACGGCTGCAGCGCTCCACCCGGATGACCGAGACCAAGCTCGGCTTCCGCAACGCCGCGGGCAGCTTCCACCTGGTCGTCCGCGCCGCCCCGGACGGTGTCGCCTACCGCTACGTCCTCCCGAACGCCGCGACGGTCACCTCCGAGGCGTCCAGCTTCGCCGTGAACCCCGGCTCGAAGGCCTGGCTGCTGCCCTACAACGCCTGGTACGAGGCCAACCGCGTCCGCACGACGGCGGGCGAGGCCAGCGGCGACTTCGGCTACCCGTCGCTCTTCCAGACGGGCGACGACTTCGCGCTGCTCACCGAGTCCGATGTGGACGGCCGGTACGCGGGCAGCAGGCTGCGCAAGGCGGGCACCGGCTTCCAGGTCGTGCTGGCCGACCCGCAGGTCGAGTCGACGGGCACCACGCCGTGGCGCACCGCGATCGTCGGCGACCTGACGACCGTCAGCACGTCCACGCTGGTCGACGACCTGGCCACCCCCGCGCTGTTCAACGACAGGAGCTGGATCAGGCCGGGCAAGGTCGCGTGGTCGTGGCTGAGCGAGCACTCCAGCCCTGGCGACTTCGCGCGGCAGAAGCAGTACGTGGACTTCGCCGCCAGGCACGGCTGGGAGTACGCGCTGGTCGACGAGGGCTGGAGCGCCCAGTGGGTGCCGGAGCTGATCCGCTACGCCCGCGCCAGAGGCGTGGAGATCCTGCTGTGGCTGCGCTGGAGCGACCTCGACACCCCGCAGGAACGCGACACCGTGCTGCCCAGGATCAAGCAGTGGGGCGCGAAGGGCGTGAAGCTCGACTTCATGGAGTCCGACTCGCAGGACCGTTACCGCTGGTACGACGCGGTTCTGCGGAAGACCGCCGACCTGCGGCTGATGGTCAACTTCCACGGCTCCACCATCCCGCACGGCCTCGCCCGCACCTGGCCGCACGTGCTCACCATGGAAGCCGTGCGCGGCGCCGAGAACTTCCCGCCCGCCGCCAACAACCCCGTGCAGTTCTTCACCCGCAACGTCGCGGGCTCGATGGACTACACGCCGGTGTCGCTGGAGGTCGGCACCAAGGAGGCGACGATCGCGCACGAAACCGCGCTGCCGGTCGTGTACGAGTCGGGCTGGACGCACTTCGCCGACAAACCCGAGGCCTACGAACGGCATCCGCAGGCGTTGCGCTACCTCGACCAGCTGCCGACGGTGTGGGACGAGACGAAGCTCCTCGACGGCGATCCCGACACCCACGCCGTCGTCGCCCGCCGCAACGGCGACAGGTGGTTCGTCGGCGGCATCGCCACGCAGGACCGGACTCTGCGCGCACAGCTGGGTTTCCTCGGCGGCGGGCAGTGGCTGGTCGAGACCGTCCGCGACCCGGCGACCAGGGCCGACGTCGTGCGCGACCGGCAGGTGCTGCGCAACACCGACACCCTCGACGTCCCGGTGCGGCGCAACGGCGGCTTCGCGGCGGTCATCTGCCGCAACCGGCCGGGCCTGCAGACGTGCGACCAGCCGATCCGCCAGGTCCCGAAGACCACGCTGACCGTCACGCCGGCTGCACCCGTCGACGCCGAGAAGGGCTCGGCCTTCGAGGTCACCGGTACGTTCACCAACGGCGACCGGCAGATCCGCGACGTCGCGCTGACGGCCACCGCCCCCGAGGGCTGGACGGTGTCCGGTGCGACCGTGGAGCGCCGCAGGATGGCGCCGGGCGAGTCGATCACCGGTCGCTGGCGGGTCCAGGTCGGCGCGCAGAGCCCGATCGGGCTGGTGGACGTGCCGGTGGTCGCCACGTTCGGCGACGGCGTGCACGTCGAGCAGGCGGTCAGGGCGTTCGTGCCACCACCGGTGCCCGCGAACGGCGCGTACCTCAGCGATCTGCCGTTCATGAGCGAGACCAACGGCTGGGGCCCGGTCGAACGCGACCGCTCCAACGGCGAGAACTCCGGCGGTGACGGCAATCCGCTGTCCATCGGCGGCGTCACCTACGCCAGGGGAATCGGCGTGCACGCGCCGTCCGAGGTGTCGGTCTACCTCGGCCGCGGCTGTGAGCGCTTCACCGCCAAGATCGGCCTCGACGACGAGACCAGCGAGCCGGGTTCGGTGGCGTTCCAGGTGTTCGGCGACGACAAGCTCATCCACGACAGCGGTGTCCAGAAGGGCAAAGCCGCGGCGATCCCGATCGACGTCGACGTGACGAACGTCCGGATGCTCAGCCTGCGCGTCACCGACGGCGGCGACGGCCGGAACTTCGACCACGCCGACTGGGCGGAGGCCGCGCTGAAGTGCTGATGAATCGCAGACAGTTCCTTTACGCGACCGGACTGCTGACACTCGCGCCCAGCATCTCGCTCGCCCAGCTGAAGGACACGTACTACGAGGTGCTGCTCAGGCACACGAGATGGGCGGAGACGCAGTACGACCCGGTCGCGGGCCGCTACCGGCGCACGGACTTCGGGTTCGCGGTCGTGCTCGGCAACGCCGTTCTGCTGACGCGCGGCAACTACGACGCGGCGCTGGCTGGCATCGAGAAGGACGTGCTGCGTCAGCACACCCTCGCGACGATCAAGCACTTCGCCGCGAGCAACGTGCTCGCGGGCGGCACGGAGTGGGGCAACACCTTGTTCTGGGACACCACGTTCCAGTCGTACTTCGTGCTCGCCGCCCGCCTGCTCTGGCCCGACCTGGACGCCGCCACCCGCGCCGACGTGGAGACGATCGCGCGCGGCCAGGCCGACTACACGACCTCGCTCGGCACCGGCAACGACCCGCGCTCGGGCGGCTGGACGCCGAACGGCCTGACCGGCGGCTACCGCGGCGACACCAAGCTGGAGGAGATGGGAGTCTACGCCCAGTCGCTCGCGCCGGGACTGGCCTGGCACGGCGACGGACCCGGCTGGCGGGAGGCGTTCGGCCGCTGGAGCCGCAACGAGGCTGGGCTGCCCGCCGCAGACCTCGCCAATCCCTCCACAGTGGACGGCGTGCCGATCTCGGCGAACACCGCGGCGAACCTCCACGACACGTTCATCGTGGAGAACCACGGCTCGTTCGGACCGCACTACCAGTCCGAACTGTGGCGCACGTCCGGCCGCAACGCCGTGCACTTCCTGCTCGCCGGTCGTCCCCTGCCCGAGGTGCTCACGAAGCAACCCAACGGCGAACTGTTGTGGCGCACCATCCTCGCCACCATGAGCGACGCGGGCGAGCCGTTGATGCCCATGGTCGACGACCGCGAGCACCTGTACGGCCGCGACGTCATCCCGCTCGCGTTCCGCTCCACCGTGCTGCGCGACCCGATGGCGGCCTTCGCGGAAGCCGCGCTGGCGTCCCGGCTGCTCGCCTACCAGGCGCATCCGCCGGTGTACCGGCTCGCGAAGTTCTCCGGTGAGGCGAAGTACGAGCCGGAGGCACGGGCAGAGCTCGCGATCAGCTACCTGCTGCACGAACTCCGTCCGCCGGTGACCCCGGTTCCTGACTTCTTCGCACGTGCGGCGATCACGATCGACCACGGCGCCGACCCCGGACTGCTGACCCACCAGTCCGCGGCGGCGTGGGCGGGCACGGTGACCAAACCCGGGTTCACGAAGTTCGCCTGGCAGCCCGCGCACGACGACTGGCTGTTCAAGATCAGCGGCACCACCCCGATGCTGCTGCCACCCGCCACGGTCACCAAGCGCAATGCCGTGGTGTACCAACAGGTTCGCGACGGGTTCGACGGCACGGCGAGCCTGCTGGCGTTCGCGGACGGGTTCGCCGGCACCGCCACGCTGCCCACCGGGACGATCGTGTGCGCTCTCCCCCGGCCCGGCCGGGTGGACGTGCAGAACCTGGCGATGACGGGGATGCCAGGACTCACGGGTTCCCGCACCTACACCGGTGCTTCCGGCCGCGTGACAGTTCGCGCGCGCGAGGCCTTCCGAGTCGATGAGCTGACGTTCCCAGCCACGACCGCACGTCACGTCCGGATGGTCGGCGTGCGGCCGCATCCCACGTACGGCTATTCGTTGTTCGACTTCGACGTGGAAGGCGATCTCGCGCGCGGAAAGCCGACCACGGCGTCGTCCTTCGACACGGGCATGGAACCGGGCAAGGCCACCGACGGCAATCCGGTCACGCGCTGGGCGGTCGCACGGGCAGAGCGCGGCCGTGCCGACAGCTGGCTCGCGGTCGACCTGGGCGCTGCCACGACGGTGAGCCGCGTGCGGCTGCGCTGGGAGACCGCGGCGGCGGGCGCCTATCGCATCGAGACGTCGATGGACGGCGCCGGGTGGACGACGGTGGCCGAGCACCCGCGACCGGACCTCAGCACGGCCGGCTGGCTCGACGTGGACGGACGGGCGGGGTTCGTCGCACGGGCAGCCGATCCGATAACCGTGCACGGCGACACGATCAGCGTCCCTTCAGGGATCGTGGAAGGTTACGTTCGCGCCGATCTACGGGCTGTCGCCGCGAATCCGGCACCTCAATGCCCTCCATCAGTACAGGCGAGCACGGCAGACGGCTTCCTCACCCTCTTCAACCTGTCGAACGCCGACGTCACCGGCACCGTCCGCCTCCACGGCACCCGTCTCTACCGAGGCACTCAGCTGACCACCACCAACGGCACCGACTACGCCCTCACCCTGCCCGCCGCCACCGCACGGATCGAGCCACCGTGGTTCACCGCCCGACACATCCCCGCGGGCATCACGGCGATCGTGCACGACGGCCGTCGGGTCACGTTCCGCGGCGGCCCCGCCCGGTTCACGCTGACCCACCGCGACGGCACCACCATGTCGATCGTGCTCGGCCAGGCCGAGCGCACGGTGACCATGCCGCAGGCGAAGCCGTTCCCGTTGAACGACCTCGCGCTGGGCCGGGTCACGTTCCCCAACTCCGTCCTGCCGCCCGGCATGACCGACCCGGCCGCCGCGGTCGAAGGCCGGCAGAACACCTCGTGGACGCCAGGCCGTGACGGCCGCATGGTCGTGGACCTCGGGTCGGTGTACGACATCAGAGTCGGTCTGAAATGGACAGACGGCCCGGTCCCGCCGCACACCATCACCGGCAGCACGGACGGAAAGACGTACGGACAGGCAACCGTCGCCAGGTACGTGGCCGTCTCGACCGGATGGCGGCCAGGACACGCGTCGCTCAGAAGCCTCTCGGTGACCGGAGGAGATCCTGTTGGCTGACAAGAAAGCCGTGTGGCTGGTCGCGCTCACGATCACCGCACTCGCGACACCGGCAGCGCAAGCGGCGACCACCGTGTACGAGGCCGAACACGCCACCCGCAGCCAGGGCGTCGTCGAGTCCAACCACGACGGTTACACCGGCACGGGTTTCGTCAACTACGACAACGTGATCGGCAGCGCCGTCGAGTTCACCACCTACACCTCGCACGCCAGGCAACACGACCTCGTCTTCCGCTACGCCAACGGCACAACGACCGATCGGCCGATGGAAATCACCGTCGACGGCACGCCCACCACCGTGTCGTTCGGGAGCACCGGCGCCTGGACGACGTGGGCGACGAAGACGCTCACAGTGCAGCTGTCACAGGGAACCCACACGATCCGCGCCACCGCCACGACTGCAGGGGGCGGCCCGAACCTCGACTCGCTGACCATCGCGAACGACGTCGAGGCACCGCGCCCGCGTGACTGGTCGACGGCCGTGGTGGACTCGACGATCGCCACCCGTCCCGCCACGTCGCTCGGCCTGAGCTACACCGACACGTTGTTCCTGCACAGCGTGTACCTCGTCCACCGGCGCACCGGCCGCTACCTCGACTACCTCAAGGCCTGGGGTGACGCACGGGTGCGCGCCGACGGCAGCACCGGCAACCCTTACAACGATCTCGACAGCATGCTGGCGGGCAACATCTTCCTGGACCTCGCGCAGGCGACCGGCGAGGAGCGCTACCGGCTGGCCGCCCAGCGCATCCGCGACCGCATCGCCACCTACCCGCGCACGTCCGACGGCGGCCTGATCCACAACGTCGCGTTCACCGGTCAGCTGTGGGCGGACGGCGTGTTCATGGTGCAGCCGTTCCTCGCCCGCGCGGGCGACGTCGACACCGCGACCCAGCAGCTCTCCATCTACTACCGGCACCTGAAGAACCCGGAAGGCCTGCTGCGGCACGCCTACTCCGAGCACACAGGACAGTCACCCGAGGTGTGGTGCCGCGCGGTCGGATGGTTCGGCATGGCCACAGTGGACGTGCTGCGGCACGTACCGCGCACCCACCCGGCCCGCGCCGAGCTGATGGAGATCGTCCGGCACCTCGCGGACGGCTACCGGCGTTTCCAAAACCCCAGCGGCCTGTGGTTCCAGCTGCCGATCAAGCCGGACCTGACGGGAAACTGGCTGGAGACCTCGTGTTCGAGCATGTACGCGTACACGATCTCGCAGGCTGTGGAACAACGTGTGCTCAGCCCGTCGTACCTCCGGGTCGCCCGGAAGGGGTACCGCGGGGTGCTCTCCCAGGCCTCCATCGGGTCGGACGGGCGCACCGCGATCGCGGGCATCAGCGTAGGCACCAGCGTGGGCGACGAGGCCTACTACCTGCGCCGGGCCCGTGCGGTGAACGACTTCCACGGCCTGGGCGCGTTCCTGCTCATGAACGAAGAGCTTGGTTTAGGTCCTAAATAGTCGGCAATCCATTGACATGTTCGACGGATTGCGATCCGCCGCACGCGAAAGCGTGGTCAGGGCGTTGTGGGACGTGCCGAGGCTGCTGCGCCATCCCGTGTGGCGGAGCGCGGATCCCGGCCAGGGCAACGGACTGGGCGTCGTGCTCGTGCCCGGTTTCGGTGCCGGTGAGGCAAGCCTGGTGCCCGCCGGCTCGTGGCTGCGGGCACGCGGCTACCGACCGGCGAGCTCTGGTGTGGGGTTCACCGTCGGGTGCACCGCGGAGCTGCTGAAACGGCTCCTGCACAGCACCGAGAAGCACGCCGAGCACACTGGACGTCCGGTGGTGCTGCTCGGCCAGAGCCGTGGCGGCGGCCTCGCGCGTCTCGCCGCCGCCCGGCGCCCCGACCTCGTGCACGGCCTGGTGATGCTGGGCAGTCCCGTGCTGGACCCGTTGGGCGCGCATCCCAACGTGCTGCGCATCGCGAGGTTTCTGGCACGACTGGCTTCCGCGGGCATTCCCGGGTTGCTGGACGACGACTGCATGCGAGGGCCGTGCTTCGAAGAGCACGTGAAGGACCTCGCCGAACCGCTGCGGGTACCCGCGATCTCGATCTTCTCACGTTCGGACGGAATCGTGCCCTGGCAACTGTGTCAGGACCCGTACGCCGAGTGCGTCGAGGTGCACAGCACGCACACCGGCATGGGGTTCGACCCGAAGGTCTACGAGCTGCTCGGCCCGCGGCTCGCGGCCTGGGCGACCGGCACGATTCGCGCGTTCAGAAGCTCACCGTCCACAACGTCCAGCAGCCCGATCGTGCAGTGCGGCTGACGGCGCTTGTCCGTGGGAGAACCGGGGTTGAAGACGCGGAACCCGTCTTCTTCCTCGTCCCACGGGATGTGCGAGTGACCGAAGACGACGAGCCGGGCAGCGGGGAACCGGCGGCGCATCCGTGCCAGCCTGCCGGCCTTCTGCCCGCTGTCGTGGATCATCGCTACCGGCAGGCCCTCGATGTCGAACTCGGCGGTCTCCGGTGCACCCCACGCCACCACGTCCGGCCCGTCGTTGTTGCCGCACACCGCGATCACCGGCGCGTACTGCGCCAGCTCGTCCAGCACGGGAGCCACGCAGACATCACCGCCGTGCAGGATCAGGTCGGCGGACCGCAGGTGCGAGGCCACGTCTGGAGGGCACCGCTTCCAGAACCGCGGCGCGTGGGTGTCGGACAGCACGACCACTCTCACACCTGCAGACCGTAGCAAGCTCACACGTCCGCCCGCGGTTTGAACGAGGCGGAAGCGGGTATTCGGCGCGCATGGCACGTGCGATCTGGAGCGGTTCGGTCAGCTTCGGGCTGGTGAGCATCCCGGTGGAGCTGTACAGCGCGACCGAGGACCACACGGTGCACTTCAACCAGTTCCAGCGCGGGACCTCCGACCGCATCCGCTACAAGCGCGTCAACGAGCGCACTGGGCGTGAGGTGCCCTACGACAAGATCGTGAAGGGGCACGAGGTCGACAACGGCGAGTACGTGATCGTGGAGCCCGAGGAGCTCGACGACATCGCTCCCGGCCGGTCGCGGACGCTCGACATCGAGGCGTTCGTGGACCTCGACGAGATCGACCCGGTTTTCTTCCAGAAGACGTACTGGCTCGGCCCGGCCAAGCCCGAGTTCTCGCGTCCGTACCTGTTGCTGGCGCAGGCGATGAAGAAGACGAACCGGGCGGGCATCGCGATGTTCGTCATGCGCGGCAAGCAGTACCTCACCGCGCTGAAGGAGGACAACGGGATCCTCGCCGTGCACACGTTGTTCTTCGCCGACGAGATCCGCAAGCCGGAGGACGTGCTGGACGTGACGCCCGAGGGACGGGCCCCGCGCGGCAAGGAGCTCGACATGGCGGTGTCGCTGGTCGAGTCCATGGCCGACGACTGGCGGCCGAAGGACTACCGCGACACCTACACCGAACGCGTCAACAAGCTCATCAAGGACAAGCAGAAGGGCCGCGAGATCGTCGTCGAGGCCGAGCCGCCGGAGGCCACGGGGGTCGTGGACCTCATGGAGGCGTTGCAGCGCAGCGTCGAGGCGAGCAAGAAGAAGCGGAGCGGCACCAAGAAGAAGGCCGGTTAGTGGCGTGGCCCGGAACGTTGCCGGGCAACGTCCCGGGCCACGCCACTAGCTCACCACTACCGCCGTGGCGTTGTCCGTCCCGCCCGCGTACAACGCCGCCCGCACCAACCGGTCGGCCGACGCGTGCCCAGCCATGATCGCCTCGATCCCGTCATGCCCCAACGGTCCGTAAACGCCGTCCGACACGAGAACGAGCCGCGGAGCCCGCGTCCCTGCTCGCCCGATGTTCTCCCGCGTCGCGTGCCGGACGGTGTTGGTCACGACGTGCTCCAGCCGTGGCTGCGGCACCACACCGCGCTCGCGGAAGTACTCCGCCACCGTGTGGTCGGTCGTGAGCTGCAAGAGGTCCTCACCGTTCGACGCGTACGCACGGGTGTCACCGGCCCACGCGACGTCGAAGCCCCCGTCCGGCCGGGCGACGGCCACCACGATGACGGCGTCCCCCGTGTGCACTTGGAGGGCGTCACGCGCGGCCAGGACAGCGGCAACCGGGTCGGCGAGGAGAGCTGCGGCCTGCGCGGCGGCGTGCGCGGCTTCGGCGGCCGCGGTGGAGTCGCCCACCCCGTCGGCCACGACGAAAGTGCGGCGGCCGTTGGTGGCGTACGCGTCGGCGTTGTGCGTGCGCGGTCCACGGTCCGACGCGTAGGTCACGGTCAGCGCGGTACCGAGTGGCATGGTGCGATCGATCAGCATGGCGACCTCCCTGACTCCACTAAGCCGCGCGTGCTTAGGAGTCTGCTGTCAGCACCCTGAGAAATTCTCTAGAACTTCGCCGCCCGACGAAACCGCTCCGCCGCCCGGATCAGCGCTGCCGA
Organism: Lentzea roselyniae; assembly: GCF_039537795.1. NCBI lineage: Bacteria > Bacillati > Actinomycetota > Actinomycetes > Pseudonocardiales > Pseudonocardiaceae > Lentzea > Lentzea roselyniae. Next base: position 357,422 of record NZ_BAABBE010000003.1, on the reverse strand, counting down.
CAGCTCCGGCGGGGAGACGACCTCGAACTCGACGGTGATGCTCGCGAGCATGAACACCACGTCGTCCATCGTCTCGCCTCCCACGCGCACGTCGCACGACGTTTCGTCGACAGCGAAAACCTCGCCGTAGCTGCGCCACTCCGAAGCCTGGGAAGCGGGCACGCTCAGTCGCACCACGCCCTGCACTGGCCACCGGTTCGCCACGCGAGCCGCCACGAACGCCCCCGCGTCGCCGCCCGGAATCTCACGCGGCGTGAACCGGGCACCGAACGGGGTCCGCACGCTCATCCGATCGAGCCGAAATGTCCGCCAGTCGCCTCGCAGCACGTCCCACGCGACCAGATACCAGCGACGACCCCACGTCACCAGCCGGTGCGGCTCGGCCTCGCGCAGGGACTCCTCCCCCGTGTGACCCACGTAGCAGAAGCGGATCCGCTGCCGGTCACGGCACGCGGTGCCCACCAAGGTCAGCAACGACGCGTCCACGGAAGGCGCCGATCCCGTGTGCGGCACTGTCGCGATCTCCAGGGCCGCCACCTGGTGCCGCAACGCGGACGGCAGCACCTGCTCGACCTTGAGCAACGCGCGCACGGCCGTCTCACCGATGTTCTCGATGCCGCTCGCGGTCCGCAGCCCGACGGCCACGGCCACCGCCTCGTCGTCGTTCAGCAGCAACGGTGGCAGCCGCGCTCCCGGTCCGAGCCGGTAGCCGCCGCCGGACGTGCCCATCGACGCGTGCACCGGGTAGTCCAGCTCACGGAGCTTGTCGATGTCACGCCGGACCGTGCGGGTGGTGACGCCGAGCCGGTCCGCGAGCTCCGCACCGGACCACTCACGGCGCGACTGCAGCAGCCCGAGCAACTTCAGCAAACGAGCAGAAGACACTGTAGGACCATATCTGTCCTACAGTGCTCATAGCGTCGTCAGCATGAAACCGTTCGAGATCAACGTCCCGCAGTCCGACATCGACGACCTGCACCGCCGCCTCGACCAGACCCGCTGGCCGGACTCGCCACCGGGCGCGAGCTGGGCCCAGGGCACCCCGAAGGACCACCTGCAGGAGCTGGTGCGGCGCTGGCGGGACTTCGACTGGCGGGAGCAGGAGCGGCGGCTCAACAAGATCCCGCAGTTCCTCACCGAGATCGACGGCGCCCAGCTGCACTTCATCCACGTGAAAAGCCCGAACCCGGACGCCGAACCGCTGCTGCTCACGCACGGCTGGCCGTCGACGTGCTTCGCGTTCGAGGAGATGATCGAGCCGCTGAGCCGCGAATTCCACCTGGTGATCCCGTCCGTGCCGGGCTTCGGGTTCTCCGGCCCGACGCGCGAGCTCGGCTGGACCATCCCGCGCGTCGCCGACGTGTTCTCCGAGCTGATGAAGCGCCTGGGATATGACCGCTACGTCGCGCACGGCTACGACTTCGGCGCCATGCTCACCCGCTACCTCGGGATGCGGGACGAGGTGCGCGCGATCCACGTCAACCAGATCTTCTCCGCGGGAGTGACGGCCGAGACCGCCGACATGGAGGTGGAGGCCGAGCGCAGGTCCGTGGAGAAGGCGTTCAAGTACGAGTTCGAGCAGTCCGGGTACGTGGCGGTGCAGTGCACCCGGCCGCAGTCGATCGCCTACGGGCTGACCGACTCCCCGGTCGCGCAGCTGGAGTGGATCGAGTGGGCGTTCCACACGTGGAGCGATCCGGAGATCGGCGTGCCGGTGGACGCGCTGCTGACCGACGTGTCGATCTTCTGGTTCACCCGGACCGCGGGCTCGTCGGCGCGCTACTACCAGGAGGGCGACGACACCTGGGGCGAGCTGGAGCCGGAGTCGCCGACACCGACCTCGGTGTCGGTGTTCCCGCACGACGTGGGTGTGCCGATCCGGCGAATGGCCGAACGCAACCACAACATCGTGCGGTGGACCGAGATGGAGCGCGGGGGTCACTTCGCCGCGATGGAGGTGCCCGAGCTGATGGTGCGCGAACTGCGAGAGGCTTTTCTTTTGTGACGGTCTCGCGAGGACCGAACACGCCCGACTACGGTGATCAACGTGCGGTTCACGGTCTTCGGCGGGGTCTCGGCGTGGGTGGACGGCCGCGCGACCGAGTTCGGTCCGACGCGGCTGGGCGCTCTGCTCGGTGTGCTGCTCGTCGACGCCGGCAGGGTGGTCGGAGCCGATGAACTGGTCGAGCGCGTCCTGGGTGACACGCCGCCGCCCCGTGCCCGCGCGATGATGCAGACGTGGCTGACCAGGTTGCGGCAGACGTTGCCCGGCCTGATCGAGCGCGAGGCCGGCGGGTACGTGGTGCGGGTCGATCCGCTGGAGATCGACCTCCACCTGTTCCGCCACCTCGTGCGCACCGGCAGGACCGCGGAGGCGATCGCACTCGCGGACGCGGAGCTGCTGTCCACACTGGACACTCCGTGGGCGCGGCAGAGGCGGCGGGACTTCGCCGCAGAGCTGCTGGCCGCACGGCTCGACCACGTCGACGCGCGGCTGAGCTCCGGCGAGCACGCGAAGCTGGTGCCGGAGCTGCAGGTGCTCGTCGCCGAACGCCCGTTGGACGAACGGATCGCCGCCCAGCTGATCGAGGCGTTGCACGGCAGCGGCCGCACCGCCGACGCGACCAGGCACTTCGAGCTGCTCAAGGCGCGCCTCGCGACCGAGCTGGGCGCCGAACCGTCCCGGCAGCTCACCACCCTGCACCGGCGGCTGCAGGCGGCGTCGGCGCCGCGGCAGCTGCCCGCGCCGCCCAAGCCGTTCACCGGCAGGGCGCTGGAGCTCGCGCAGCTGGACCAGGCACCGAACGGCGTCGTGGTGATCACCGGCACCGGCGGGGTCGGCAAGACCTCGCTCGCCGTGCACTGGGCACACCGGGCCGCGGCACGGTTCCCCGACGGTCAGCTCTACGTGAACCTGCACGGCTTCGGGCCGTCCGGCGCGGCGCTGAGTCCCGGTGACGCGCTGCTGCGGTTCCTGTCCGCGCTCGACGTGCCGCGCGCGAAGGTACCGCACGACCTGGCCGGGCAGGCGGCGTTGCTGCGGGACACGCTCGCGGACAAGCGGGTGCTGATGCTGCTGGACAACGCGACCGACGCCGACCAGATCGAGCCGTTGCTGCCGCGCACCCCGAACACGCACGTGGTGGTCACCAGCCGGACCGCCCTCAAGCCGACGCACAAGGCACGTTCGCTGCCGCTGGGCCTGCTGCCGCCCGACGACGCCCGCGAGCTGCTGACCGCCCGGATCGGCCACGACCGCGCCCAGGCCGAACCGGAGGCCGTCGACACCGTGGTCCGCCGCTGCGCCCGTCTGCCGCTGGCGCTCGCGGTCGCCGGAGCACGGGCGGCGACGCAGCCCGAGTTCCCGCTGGCGGCGCTGGCGGACGAGCTGGCAGACCTCGACGCGTTCGCCGACGACGATGACGTCACGGCGGACCTGCGCTCGGTGTTCTCCCACTCCTGCAGGGCGCTCAGCCCTCCCGCACTGCGTCTGTTCGGGTTGCTCGGCCTGATGCCGGGTTCCGACATCAGCCTCGCGGGCGCCGCTTCCCTGGCGGGGCTGGGACTGCCGACGACGGAGGCGCTGCTCGCGGAACTGGCCAGGGCGAACCTGCTCGACGAGTCCGAACCGGGCCGGTTCACGTGCCACGACCTGCTGCGCGACTACGCGGCGGAGCTGGCGCACGCCGGGGAACGCGACGAGGCGCTGCACCGGTTGCTCGACCACCTCGCGCTGACGGGGGTCGAGGCGGGCGTCGTGTTCACCCCCAGCCGCCACCGCCCGGCCACCCCGCAGCCGGCACCGGGCGTGGTGGTCACGCGGTTCGGCACGCACGAGGATGCGTTCGCGTGGCTGATGGCCGAGCACCCGACGCTGATGTCGGCGATGCCGCACGGCACCCCGGCGCAGACGTGGCTGATGGGCTGGTCGCTCGCGGACGTCCTCGACCGCCAGGCGCACTACCGCGATCTGCTGGCGTCACAACAACTCGCCGTCGCCGCGCTGGAACAGCTCGACGACACCGACGGCCTTGGCCGCACGTTGATCAACCTCGGCCGCGGGCTCGCCAGGGTGGGCAGGCTCGACGAGTCGACGGCCGCGCTCGAGCGGGCGTTCGAGGTGTACGAGGGCAACCCGGCAGGCCAGGCGGGAGTGCTGCTGAACATCGCGATGCTGTGCCCGGACGACCGGATCCCCGAGGCGCTCGAGCACACGCGGCGCGGTCTCGCGTTGTTCGAGGAGTGCGGCGACGAGTACGGCCAGGCCAACGCGTTGACCGGACTCGCATGGGGCTACGGCAAGATCGGTGGGTACGCCCTGGCCGTCGAGTACGCCGAGCGCGCCATGAAGATGTGGCAGGCGATGGACCACGTCATCGGCATGGCGGAGACGTGGGACAACCTCGGCACCGGCTACCAGGGCCTCGGCGACCACGAACGCGCGGCGCACGCGTTCACCCAGTCCTCCAGGTACTTCCGGCTGGGCGGCGACCTCCGGCTGGAGGCCGGAGCCCACGAACAGCTCGGCGACACCCATCTGGCCGCGGGTGACGCCGAGCAGGCTCGCCGTGCCTGGCAACGATCTCTCGACCTGCGCACCGGAGCCGGCCTGCCGGTCGGATCCGTGCTTGCGAAGCTACAAGCCGAACGCCAGTAGCACGTGCCCGTGCGGGTTCACGTAGTCCGACACGTAGCCCGACTGCACGTAGACCATGCCGTTCGACACCACCGCGCCCGTGCCCGGCCCCGCCATGGCACCGCCGCGCCCGGTCAGGCCGTTGACACCGCGGACGTCCTGGATGGTGTCGTGGGTCCACAGGATCCTGCCGGTCTTCGAGTCGTACGCGCGGAACTTGCCGTCCTGCGCGCCCAGCCACACCACGCCGGGTGTGCTGGACACCGGGACACCGTGCGCCGGAGCGCAGCCGGGCTGACCGGCCGCACCGCCCGTGGAGCACCCGTCTGCGGGCGCCGGGGTCTCCCACAGCACGCCGCCCGTCGCCGGGTCCACGGCGAACAGCTTGCCGGGATCGGCGGCGTAGGTCGCGATGTAGAGCCGCTCGCCGTCGTAGCTCGATCCCCACTGGATGCCGCCGATGCCACCGCTGGGCCACGGCACACCCAGCTGCCGGCGCCACACGACCTGCCCCGTCCTGGCGTCGAACACGTGGTACACACCCGACTTCTGGCCGACGCCGACGAGCTGACGCCCGTTGACCTCGAACAGGTTCGGCGTCGCGCCGATGTCGTAGTCGAGGTTGGTGTTGTCCTTCAGCCCTGGGCAGTAGCCCTCGGGATCCGGTTCGTTGCAGGCCCACCGCCACGTGTCGGCGTCGGTGACCTGATTGGTCCACTTGACGGCGCCGGTGCGGGCGTTGAGCGCGAGCAGCGAGTCGAACTCGCCGCCCTTGCCGGTGTAGTTCTGGCCGGTGCCGACGTAGAGCGTGCCGGTCTTGCGGTCGATCACCGGAGAGCTCCACACGCCGACGCCGGACGGCTCGAACCGCTTGGCGCCGTTGGGCCACGTCCCGACCTCGACCGGTTCCGGCACCGTGTAGTGGCGCCAGACCAGCGCGCCGGTGTCGATGTCGTAGGCGTCGATGTGACCGCGGAACGTGCAGCACGCGTAGTCACGCGGCAGCACGTTCTCGCTGCTCGACGTGCCCACGTACACAAGTCCGTTGTGGACGATCGGCGAGCTGGTCGTCTGCGCGGCGACGGTGTTGTCCATCTGGGTCTGCCAACGCTGCCGGCCGGTGCGCTGGTCGAGCGCGAAGAGCCGTCCGGTGCTGTCGCCGAAGAACACCTTGCCGTTGGCCACCGTCGGGCCGTCGGAGTTGTACGCGAACCGGCTGGCCGGTGGGAGTGTGAACTCCCACTTGGCTTTGCCGGTGCGCGCGTTGCGGGCGTAGAACTTGCCGTCCGGGGCGCCGAAGTAGATGGTGTCGCCGACGACGGCCGGTTGACTGCGGACGATGTAGGCCCCGCCCCTCTCGTAGGCCATGGCCCACTTGAGCTTGAGCTTGCCCACGTTGTGCTGGTTGATGCGCCACTCCGCGGCGTTGTGCCGGGAGCCCCTGAGGTCCTTCTGCCACCCGGCCCAGTCGCCGTTGGCGTGCGCCGTAGCGGGTGCGGCGGTCAGGACTGCTAGCGCCGCGGTGAGCAGCGCTGTGGTCTTGAGCATGGAATTTCCCCCTTCCGCCTTCCACCCTGGCAGTGGCGGAAGGGGGACGCGACCGCCCAAAGTCGTGTTGAGGCTTAGCCGATCGGTTGATGCGTCACGACGTCGACGCCCGGAAATCCCCGGCTGACGATCGGGTTCGGCCGGCCGTGCAGGTACTGGCGGAAGAACGCCGGGATGTAGGTGGTGGCGACCTTCCGTTGCTGCTCAGGGCTCAGGCCGGTGTCCGGGCAGCGGCTGTCGTTGTCGTAGGACCACTCGGTGTTGAAGTAGTTGTGGTTGGCGTACTTCGGTGTGACCGCGTGGATCGGCACGAGGTTGCGGCCCTTGGCGTTGTCGACGAACGTGCCGCCGTTCACCGCGCCGTCGCAACTGCCGGTCATGACCGCGAACGGGATCTTCGTGATCCGGTAGTCGAGGTTCTGCGGAGCTTCCGGGTCCGGCGCGTAGTAGTCGGCGGGCGCGAGCGGCAGCACGGCCTTGATCCGCACACCGGCCGGAAGCTCGGTGACGTGCTTGTCCGACGCCTGGTAGACAGCGCCGCGGCCACCTCGCGAGTGGCCGAGGGTGCCGACGCTGGTCAGGTCGACGTGGTTCTTGAACCCCTTGAGCCTTCCGGCGAGCGGACCCTTGCCGTCGTTCAGGTCGCGCCACATTTCGAGGTGCTTGCTCATGAGCGCGGCCCGCGCCACGTCCGCGGGTTGGCCCATCTCACCGGCGTTGACACCGTTCACGCTCACCGACACGACCACAAAACCCTGCCGCGCCAGCTCCTCCCCCAGGTAGTCGTACCCGCGGTAGCTCGGGAACGGGTCGCCTTGAGGGCACGGCCAGACCCATTGTTCGTTCTGGCACGGCTTCCAGAAGCCGTGCGCGAGCAGCACCAGCGGCCTTTTGCCGACGAGCGTGCGTGGCGCGTGCACGACGGCGGTGAGCTCGAGGTCCGCGACGGGACCACCCGGCTCGACGTGAAAGCCGGGCACCTGGAAGGCCCGATCACCGAGCGAGTACTCGACCTTTCTGACGTCGTCGCGGTGTTCCGGGGAAGCAGAGGTGTACGGCGCGGTCAGCACCATCGCGAACGCGACGACGGCCGCGGCCGTGCCGATCTTCTTGGGCGCGATTGCCATACCGGTGATCAAATCGGTCACATGTGGGGGACTTGTGAGGACCGTGTCACGGTTCTGCCACAGCGAAGTGGCCGGCGAACCCGCGGAACCGTTCCACCAGCGGTCCTCCTGCCTCGCTCAGCTGCCGCCACAGCTCCCGATGGCGGTCCACCGCGATCCGATCGCTCACCAGCACGACCACGGACCCCTGCTGCGCCAACGACTGCGCGTAGTCGTCGTTGCCGCGGAAGCTGAACACCAGCGGCAACGTCCCGACGAGTGCGCGCGGCGAGTGGACCACCGCGTTCAGGTCGCCGACCGTGTACTCCATCTTCATGACCGCGGGCCGGTGCTCGCACCGCTGTGGTGGCCGCGGTGCTCGGCGCGGTCAGCACCATCGCGAGCGCGACGGCGGCCACAACTGCCCCGATCCCTCTGGGCACGATTGCCATGAGCACGATCTCATCGGGCCCATGTGCGCCGAAGGTCCGGACTTTGTCACGGTTTTGCCACAGCGCCTTCGACACCGTCCAGCAGCACGCGCAGGCCGTTGCGGAAGTTCTCCAGGGCGTCGTTCTCGAGATAGGGCAGCTCGGGATCGACCGGTTCCCGATCCTGCTCCAGCAGGTGCAGCATCGGGAACTTCTTCTCCAGGTCGGGCTCGATCTCCAGGAGCACGGCGGACCGCGCGTACCACCACTCCTCGTCGGCCTCACCGGTCGCGCCACCCGCGGCGCGGGCCTCGGCGATGGTCTGGGCGGCACCGCGCACGAAGTAGTTGATCGCGCCGACGATGCCGCGCAGCTCGCGACCGGGCAGCCCGGTGGAGACCAGGATCGTGGCCAGGGCCTCGATCACGGCGAACTCGTGCGGGCCGAGCACCGGACGCGCCTGCGACACCTGCATCACCCACGGGTGGCGGCCGTAGAACTCCCACATGTCGTGCGCCCAGCGCGTCGCGGCGGGGCGCCAGCCGTCGTCGAGCGGGTAGGACGTCGGCAGTTCGGCCATCGCGCGGTCGTACATGAGGTCGACCAGCTCGTTCTTGCCCGGCACGTACGTGTAGAGCGCCATGGCGGTGCGGCCGAGACGCTCCCCCACGGCGCGCATCGAAAAGGCGATGCCCTCTTCGTCGGCGACCGCGATGGCCGCGTCGACGATCGCGTCCACGCTCAGGCCGGGCTTCGGGCCGGGACGTTTCTCCGCGCCCGCCGCGCGCCAGAGCAGCTCGATGGAACGGCGTGGGTCTCCCTGACCCGCGTAGACGACCACCTTGCGACTCCTTACGGCGTAAAGTAACCTCGTTGGCCGATACTTTACGGCATAAAGAATCAGTGGGGGAAGTTCTGATGACCGCTGTCGCCGACAGCCACGACGTGATCCAGGTCCGCGGAGCCAGGGAGAACAACCTCGCGGACGTGTCGCTCGACGTCCCCAAACGCCGCCTGACCGTCTTCACCGGCGTGTCCGGCTCCGGCAAGTCCTCGCTCGTCTTCGGCACGATCGCGGCCGAGTCGCAGCGCATGATCAACGAGACCTACACCGCGTTCCTGCAGTCGTTCATGCCGTCGAGCGGGCGGCCGGACGTGGACGCGCTGCACAACCTGAGCGCGGCGATCATCGTCGACCAGGAGCGGATGGGCGCGAACTCCCGCTCGACCGTCGGCACGGCCACCGACGCGCACACGATGCTCCGGATCGTGTTCAGCCGCCTGGGCGAGCCCTACGTGGGAACGTCCGGTGCGTTCAGCTTCAACCTGCCGGAGGGCATGTGCCCGGCCTGCGAGGGCCTGGGCAAGGTCACCACCATCGACGTGGACGCGATCGTGGACCGCTCGAAGTCGTTGAACGAGGGCGCGATCGACGCCCCGAACTACGGCGTCGGCACCTGGTACTGGCAGGTGCTCGCGAACTCCGGGCTCTACTCCCCCGACAAGCCGATCGCGGAGTTCACCGAGCAGGAACTTCACGACTTCCTGCACAAACCGACGACGAAGCTGAACATCGGCGGCACCAACGTCACCTACGACGGCCTGATCCCGAAGCTGCAGCGGACGATCCTGTCCAAGGACCGCGAGTCGATGCAGCCGCACGTCCGTGCCTTCGTCGACCGCGCGGTGACGTTCGCGACCTGCCAGGACTGCGGCGGCGCGCGACTGAACGAGGCCGCGCTCAACTCCAGGGTGAAGGGCCTCAACATCGCCGAGTGCTGCGCGATGCAGATCAGCGACCTCGCCGAGTTCGCCCACTCGATCGACGACCCGTCCGTCACGCCACTGCTCGCGACGCTGCGCAACACCCTGGACGCGCTGGTCGAGATCGGGCTCGGCTATCTCTCCCTCGACCGCGAGTCCGCGACGCTGTCCGGCGGCGAGTCGCAGCGCGTGAAGATGGTGCGGCACCTGGGATCGTCGCTGACCGACATCACCTACGTGTTCGACGAACCGACCGTCGGCCTGCACCCGCACGACATCCAGCGGATGAACAACCTGCTGCTCCGCCTGCGGGACAAGGGGAACACCGTGCTCGTCGTCGAGCACAAGCCGGAGACGATCGCGATTGCCGACCACGTCGTCGACCTCGGCCCCGGCGCTGGCGTCAACGGCGGCCACGTCTGCTACTCCGGTGACGTGGCCGGCCTGCGCGCCTCGGGCACGCTGACCGGCAGGCACCTCGACCACCGGGCGAAGCTGCGGCCGGAGTTCCGCTCCCCCAAGGGTTTTCTGAAGATCTCCGGTGCCAGGCAGAACAACCTCAAGGACGTCTCGGTCGACATCCCGCTCGGGGTGCTGACCGTGGTCACTGGTGTCGCCGGTTCCGGCAAGTCGTCGCTGATCCACGGGTCGCTGCGCAAGCGACCGGACGTGGTGACGGTCGACCAGTCACCGATCCGCGGGTCGCGCCGGTCCAACCCCGCCACCTACACCGGGCTGCTCGACTCGGTCCGCACGGCGTTCGCCAGGGCCAACGGCGTGAAGGCGGCGTTGTTCAGCGCGAACTCCGAGGGCGCGTGCACCCACTGCAAGGGAATCGGCCTCGTCTACACCGACCTGGCGATGATGGCCGGCGTCGCGACGGTCTGCGAGAAGTGCGAGGGCAAGCGCTTCACGCCCGAGGTGCTGAGCTACACGTTGCGCGGCAAGAACATCAGCGAAGTCCTCGGCATGTCCGTCGCCGAGGCGCGCGAGTTCTTCCCGTCCGGCCAGCCGCACGCCGTGCTGAGCCGCCTGCACGACGTCGGCCTGTCGTACCTGTCGCTGGGCCAGCCGTTGACGACACTGTCCGGCGGCGAGCGCCAACGGCTCAAGCTCGCCATCCACATGGCGGAGAAGGCGTCGACCTACGTGCTGGACGAGCCCACGTCCGGCCTGCACCTCGCGGACGTCGACCAGTTGCTCGGCCTGCTCGACCAGCTGATCGACGCCGGCAACACGGTCATCGTGATCGAGCACCACCTCGCCGTGATGGCGCACGCCGACTGGATCGTGGACATGGGTCCTGGTGCGGGCCACGACGGCGGCCGGGTCGTGTTCACCGGCACGCCGGCCGACCTCGTCGCCGGGGCGGGCACCCTCACCGCCCAGCACCTCAAGGAGTACCTGTCGTGAGCCTGCTGACGGTCACCTCGGTGCGGCCGCTGACCCCGCGCATGGTGCGGATGACGTTCACCGGCGACGGACTCGCCTCCGTCGGCACCTGGCCGGACCAGCAGCTGAAGCTGTTGTTCCCCAAGCCGGGTTGCTCCGCGCTGGTGTCGGAGTCTTCAGACGTCAACGTCTGGTACCAGGCCTACCTCGCGATTCCCGAGGAGCAACGGCCGTGGATGCGCAGCTTCACCGTGCGCTCTCTTGTTGACGGCCTGCTGACCGTGGATTTCGTGCTGCACGGTGACAACGGCCCCGCCTCCCGCTGGGCCGCCACGGCTCAGGTCGGTGACGTCATCGGCCGGTTCGGGCCGTCTCCCGACTACGCCCGGCCGCTCGGAACAGCGGAGCTGCTGGTGTTCGCGGGCGACGAGACGGCGTTGCCCGCGATCGCCTCGCTGCTCGAGCTGCTGCCCGCTTCTCGGCAGCGGCTGGCGTTCGTCGAGATCGCGGACCCGGCGGAGGAGCAGGACGTCCCCGGCGTGCGGTGGGTGCACCGCAGTGCCGGGGAGAACCTGGTCTCGGTGGTGACCGCTGCCGACGTGCCGTCGTCGGCCTGGGTGTGGCTGGGCGGCGAGGCCTCCGCGGTGCGGGCACTGCGGAGGCACTTCGTGTCGCTCGGAGTGTCCAAGAAGGACATCGAGTTCTCGGGTTACTGGCGGCGCGCGCTGACCCAGGACGACGCGCCGACCACCGAGGATCTCGCCGAGGCCCAGGAGCGGATCGCCGCGCTCAGCGAGTGACCACCAGGACAGCGCTGCCGGCCGGCACGTCGACCGCGGTCTTCGTGCCGGCCACCCTGATGTGCCTGGGCTTGGGCGTGAACTTCGCGTTCTTCTCGACCTTCGACCCGGCGATGGTGATCTCCGTCGAGTCTAGCTTCGGCGCCGTCAGCACGTAAACGCTTGCGTGGCGGGCCTTGCGCGGCAACGTGATCGTCGCCGTCACCGCAGACGCGCTCTTGTTGTTGACGAACACGTTGTTGCCGATTCCCCACGCCGTGACCTCGTCCGCGCCGGTGACGCTCGCCGCGTGGTAGGCACCGGGCCCGGCCAGCTTCCAGAGCAGCTCACCGTAGTAAACCCCTTGCACCCCGGTGGGATTGAGCCCGTCGAACTTGATCGGCGAGTAGTGCAGCGGGAACTGGACCGACGTGCCACCGTGGAAGTTGATGCCGGAACCCTGCCGCGCCGCGACGTCCGACATGTAGTCCAGCGACCACAGCGCCGCCGCCTGCACGTCACTCACACCTGCCGCGCCACCGTGGTAGTAGTTGTTCGCCTCGGTGACACGCCACTGCCCGATCCCGGTGGCCTCCCTCGCCTTCTGCATCGCGGCGGAGGCGGTGGGCAGCCGCCCCGACCTGGTGGACGCGAGCATGTCCGGGATGGAGGCCTTGTCGTTGCGCGCGATGTACTGGTGCGTGGAGAGGATGGTGGCGCCGCGGTCCTTCTGCGTGCGGCCGAAGTCCATGGCCCACGTGGTCTTGTTGGCCTCGCCGGGACCGTCGAACTTCGCACCCGGCACCTTCGCCCTGATCGCGTCGGCGAACTTCGTGAACAGCGCCTCGTACTCCGGCCACGTCTTGACGTAGACGTTCGGCTCGTTGCCGATCTCGAACGCCACGAGATCCTTGCCCAGGATCTCGGCCGCCTGCCGCGCTTCGTCGGCCGCGTTCTCCGGGGTGTTGGTCTTGAGGTTGATGCCGTAGACGACCTTCCACCCGGTGACCTTGGCGAACAGCGCCAGCTCCCGGACGTCCGACGGCGCGACCTCGTTCGCCTTGCCGCCCGTACCCTGCGGGTTCCAGGTGGTCATGTCCACGAGGTTGCCGCCGATGCGCAGCAGGCTGGGCCCGAGGAGACGGAAGAGCCGGACCAGGTCGGCGTTGCGGGCGTTGAACATGCGCGCCCCGACCCGGTCCTTCTCGTAGCTGAAGCCGGCGAAGTCCCTGCCGACGTGACTCGTGCTCGCGGGGTCCACCTGCACGCTGACACCAGGCGCGGCGTGCGCCGGGGTGCCGGTGAACACGATCAACAGGGCCGCCGCGACCGCTGCTAGACGCATGGAAGTCCCTTCGTCCGTGCGGCGGCGATCTGACTTTAGATCGGATGTTTCCGGAATTCGAGCACGCAGCGCTCATCGGCGACTTCTGTTACCGAGTCGAGCACCAACCCGTGCGTTTCTGCCAGCTCCTCGAACTGTGCGACGCTCCGCTCCTGTCCGCCGAAGTGCACCAGCATGACCAGGTCCATCTCAGTGCTGGCCCGCAGACCTCGGATGGATTCGACGATGATGACGCGGCCGTCGCGGTTCAGGGCGTCGACGCAGCGGGCCAGGACGCGGTGGCACTGCTCGTCGTCCCAGTCGTGGAGGATGTTGAAGAGCAGGCAGGCGTCCGCTTCCGGCAGCGGGTCGAAGAAGCTGCCCGCGGTCGCCCGCGCGCGATCCCCCAGCCGGCTGAAGTTCCGCAGCGCCGGTCCGACCTCCAGGTCCACGAGATGCCCGCACACCCCGGGATGAGCGTCCAGCACGGCGGCGAGCAGGTCGCCGGGCCCACCGCCGACGTCGACGATCATCCTGAACCGCGACCAGTCCACGGCGGCGACGAACTGCGGGATCCGGTCCCGGAGGCGCCAGGTCATCTGCCGGTCGAACGCGCCCCGCAGGTGAGGCTGCTCGGCGAGATCGGCCCAGAAGTCCCGGCCGTAACGCACCGGGTAGGCGGGCTCGCCGGTGCGGATGCCGTGGGCGAGGTCGACGAAGGCGAGGTCGGCGCGCCCGGCGGCGGTGTCCTGGTGGAGGAGGTTGTGCAGTCCGTTGTCAGCGTCCGCACAGAGGTGCTCGCCGAACTCGGTGGTGCGGTAGCCGGTGCCGGCGAGTTCGACGATGCCGAGGGTGACGAGGTGACCCAGCAGGAGTTCGAGGGCTCTCGGGTTGACGTCCAGTTCGGTGGCCAGGAGGTCGGGGGTGGCGGGATCAGCCCGCAGGCGGTCCGGCAGCCCCAGCGTCACCGCGACCCGCAACGCCATGGGTGTGACCAGCCCGGACATTCGTCGAAGCGTCTGCACGTCGTTGTCGTTTCCCACGTGGATTCACCCTTCCACCGGCGGTAACCAAATTTCTGCCTGCACTGAAGCCACAGGGAGAACAACTAACCGAGCTCGGACGCTTACGGTGTGCGTATGAAGACCAACTGGGCCGGCAACGTCACCTTCAGCGCGGCCCAGGCCGTCACGCCGACCACGGCCGACGACCTGCGCGCGATCCTCCGCGGCTCCCCTGCGGTGCACGTCGTCGGTTCCGGGCACTCGTTCAGCCCGATCGCCGACACGACGGGCACCCTTCTCTCGCTGGCGCAGATGCCCGAGGTCTTCGAGGTGGACGGCCGCACCGTCCGGGTCGGCGCGGGCATGACGCTCGCCGCCCTCGCCCCGCTGCTGCACGACGCGGGGCTCGCCCTGCACACGCTGCCCTCGCTGCCGCACATCACCATCGCCGGCGCCATCGCCACGGCCACGCACGGCTCGGGCGCGCGGTCGCTGGCGGGAGCCGTGCGGTCAGTCGAGGTCATGCGCGGTGACGGCTCGGTTGTCGAGCTGACGTCCGCGGGCGCCGCCGTGTCGATGGGCGCCCTGGGCGTGGTCACGAGCGTGACACTGGACGTCGTGCCGTCGTTCGACGTCGCGCAGACGGTCTACGAAGACGTCGCGTGGACGACGCTGCTGGTTCAGCTCGAGCAGATCTTCGAGGGCGCCTACAGCGTCAGTGCGTTCGTCGACTGGCAGGGCGGCGCGACGCTGTGGGTGAAGCATCGCCTGGGCGACGAGCCGTTCGCGTTTCCCGGTCGCGCGGCCGACGGGCCGCGTCACCCGGTCACCGGCCAGCCGCCATCGCGCTGCACCGAGCAGGGCGGCGTCCCCGGCCCGTGGCACGAGCGCCTCCCTCACTTCAAGGCAGAGTTCACGCCGTCGGTCGGGCAGGAGCTGCAAACCGAGTACTTCGTGCCGCGCACCCGTGCCGTCACGGCACTGCGCGCGCTGGCCGAGATGTCCACGGTGATCTCGCCGCTCGTGCAGGCCTGCGAGATCCGCACGATCTCCGCGGAACCGCAGTGGCTGAGCCCGGCCGTCGACCGCGACAGCCTCGCCATCCACTTCACCTGGGTGCCGAACACGCCGGCGGTGCTCGCCCTGCTGCCCAGGCTGGAGGAGGCCATCGCGCCGCGGCCGCACTGGGGGAAGCTCTTCACCGTGCCGCCGACGCTGCTGGCCGCGCGCTACCCGCAGTGGGACGCCTTCCGGGCGCTCGCGAACGAGCACGACCCGAAAGGCGTCTTCCGCAACGACTTCCTGACCCGCTACATCGGGCCGGCCGCCACCACGTGATGGCGTAGCGCCTCGGAGAGTGCCGTCATCGGGTGCCGAAGGTCTGCACCCAGTAGTGGCGCCACTGCGCATTGGCGTTGTGGGCGTAACCCACGCCGATGGACTTGTACGAGCAGTTCAGCATGTTCTTCTTGTGCCCGGCGGAGTTCATCCAGCCCACCACGACCGCGCTCGGCGTCGTGTACCCGGCCGCGATGTTCTCGGCCTGACCGGTGTTCTTCGGATACCCGGCCCGCGCGATCCGGTCGAACGGGCTGCTTCCGTCCTTCCCGGTGTGGCTGAAGTAGTTCTTTTCCGCCATGTCCGCGCCGTGGCCCTGCGCTGCCTGGTCCAACGCGTCGTTGCGCGTGAGAGCGGCACAGCCGACCTTGGCACGTTCGGCGTTGGTGAGCGCGACCACCTCTTCCCGGAAGTCCGGTGCGGCATTCGCCTGCGGTACCAGGCAGGCGAACATCAGGGTCGAGCACACCACCGCGGTTAATCGCGACAAAACTGTTCTCCTTGAACTTCCCGAAATGGGACAGGACCCGGAGAATGCTAGTGATCAAGATTCATACCCGTACCGGAGAAAGGAGCAATCGAGAACGCGCGAACGGCGGACGCCACACGACCACCGGACGGACTCGTTCGGCGGTTCCCAACGACCGGCTACGAAGTCTCGCCCTTCTGGCGCAACGCCTCCAGCTCGTCGTCCGAGAACCCGTACGTGGTCGCGATGGTCATCTTCGGGCACGTGATCAGCAGACCGGGCCCCCACTCCTCCACCACGACCCCGCGCTGGTTGGCGGACTCGAAGAAGGGCTTGCCCGAGACCGGCAACGACACCTCGCGGTCCCAGAACACCGTGCGGCGCGCGGCACCCGGCTGGTACTCGTGCGCGAACTTCAGCTGGTGCAGGAACGTGATCCAGCCCTCGGTGATGTCGTCGTAGTAGTCGTCCCACTCCGGCGAGGTACCCTTGGGCGCGCGGGTGAGCACGACGCGCGTGCCTTCGGGGACGGGCGTCAGCGCGAAGGTGTCGTGGCCGTGGACGATCAGCGTCGTGCCGTCCTCCTCGACGTTCTGGAAGTAGATGTGGTCGATCTCGGCGTCCAGCTCCGGGATGTCCCAGCCGTGCCAGTGCCGGATCTTCTCCTTGTCGCGGAACGACTGCCACACCTCGTCGACCGGCGCGGCCACGGTGATCTCGATCCGCACGCCCTCATCGCTCATCAGAAACTCCCGGATGCCCCAGCGCGACCACCCGGTACGGGCGGCCTTCCTCGGTGTCGTACTTCAAGGCGATCTGCCGCACCGCTTCGGCCAGATCGCTGGTGAACTCGTGGACTTCGCCGGGCGCGCCGAAGCGGACCGTCGTCTCCACGGTGAAGGTGAGCAAACGCTTTCCCGCGTCGGCGGCCGCGCCCGACATCCGGTCGACTTCCCGCGCCAACCCGGACGCGACCGACACCAGATGCGTCGCGGCGAACTGGTCCTGCACGCCGGCGTCCACGGAGCGGCCCGGCCTGGCGCGCAGCACGCGTTCGACGCAGCCGCGGCGCTGGCGTTCCTCGACCAGCTCGACGAGTCCTGCCTGCTCCAGCGCTCGCACGTGGTAGTTGACCCGCTGGCGCGGCAGGTCCAGCGCGGCCGCGAGCTGCGTCGCCGACGCGGGCGACTTCAACAGCTCCAGCAGCGAGCGACGCAACGGGGACAGCTCCACGTCCAGCACGGTCTCATTTGACAAATTCATTTGTCAATACCGGAACACGACCGGAAACGGTTAGGTTCGTTGACGGTTGCAACAAACCGCCCCCACCCTGTGAGCCGTGAGAACCCCCCTGCTGGTGGCAGCGTTGGCAGCAGCAGCGATCGTTCCTGTGTGGACGGTCGCGGCGCAGGCCGACGTGGTGCCCGGAACCGCTTATCAAGTGACGAACGTCGGCAGCGGAAAGTGTGTCGAATCGCTGGGATCAGCCAACGGCGCACAGCTCCGCCAACAGACCTGCTCTGGGCAGACGTGGAAGTTCACGCCCACGAGCGACGGCTACTTCACGGTCGGCGAAGGCGCTGTCTGGGACGTCTCGAACGTGTCCACCGCAGACAACGCGCTGATCCACATGTGGCAGAACTTCAACGCCAACAACCAGCAATGGCGCCCCGAGCAGATCGGCACGGACACCTACCGGTTCGTCAGCCGCCACAGCGGCAAGTGCCTCGACGTGCCCGGCGCCTCCACCGGTGACGTCCAGTTGGTGCAGTACACCTGCAACGGCACCAACGCCCAGGCCTTCCGCCTCACCACCGGCGGGCCGCCGAACCCGGGCCAGCCGGACTTCGGCCCGAACGTGCTGATCTTCGACCCGTCGATGCCCGCCAGCACGATCCAGGCGCGGCTCAACGACGTCTTCCGGCAGCAGGAAGAAGGTCAGTACGACGCGCGCCGGTACGCGATCATGTTCAAGCCGGGCAACTACAACGTCGACGTCAACATCGGCTTCTTCACCCAGGTTCTCGGCCTGGGCCTGCTGCCGGACGGCGTGACGATCAACGGTCAGGTGCACGTCGAGGCCGACTGGTTCCAGGGCAACGCGACGCACAACTTCTGGCGCGGCGCGGAGAACCTCGCAGTCCGGCCACCCGGCGGCACGAACACGTGGGCGGTCTCGCAGGCGTCCGCGATGCGCCGCACGAAGGTCTATGGCAACATGCAGCTCGACGACGGCGGCTGGTCCAGCGGTGGCTTCCTGGCCGACTCCGTGGTCACGGGCCAGGTTCGTTCCGGTTCACAGCAGCAGTGGCTGTCGCGCAACACGGAGTGGGGCTCGTGGACCGGTGAGAACTGGAACATGGTGTTCGTCGGCGCCCGCAACGCCCCGCAGACGTCGTTCCCCGAACCGCCGTACACCAACGTCGCGCAGACCCCTGTCGTGCGTGAGAAGCCGTTCCTGAACATCGACAGCTCCGGCAACTACAACGTGTTCGTGCCGGCGCTGCGCAGCAACACCAGCGGCACCACGTGGGCGAGCGGCACGCAGCAGGGCACGAACCTCCCGCTGTCGAACTTCTACATCGCCAAGCCGGGCACGAGCGCCGCGACGATCAACCAGCAGCTCGCCGCGGGCAAGCACCTGCTGCTCACGCCCGGCATCCACCAGGTGAGCGAGCCGATCCGGGTCACGCGGCCGGACACCGTGGTGATGGGCCTCGGGCTCGCGACCGTCATGCCCACCAACGGCAACATGGCGCTCGATGTGGCCGATGTGGACGGAGTGAAGATCGCGGGCCTCCTGATCGACGCGGCCCCGACCAACTCACCGCTGCTGATGCAGATCGGCGCACCCGGCAGCACCGCACGTCACCAGGCCAACCCGACGTCGGTGCACGACCTGTACGTGCGCATCGGCGGTTCGGCCGTCGGACGGGCCACGACCTCGTTGGTGGTCAACAGCCACGACGTGATCGGCGACCACCTCTGGCTGTGGCGCGGTGACCACTCCATCGGCGTCGGCTGGGATCTCAACACGGCGGACACCGGGTTGATCGTCAACGGCAACAACGTGACGATGTACGGTCTCTTCGTCGAGCACTACCAGAAGTACCAGACCATCTGGAACGGCCAGGGCGGCCGGACGTACTTCTACCAGAACGAGATGCCGTACGAGGTGCCGAACCAGGCGGCGTGGATGAACGGCTCGACGCGCGGCTACGCGGCCTACAAGGTCGCCAACCACGTCACGACGCACGAGGCGTGGGGCCTGGGCAGCTACATCTTCGCCAACGCCAACCCGAGCGTGGTGGCCGACCGCGCGTTCGAGGTGCCGAACACGCCGGGCGTGAGGTTCCACAGCATGGTGACGATCTCGTTGGGCGGCAAGGGCACGATCGAGCGAATCATCAACAACTCGGGTGGACGGGTGACCGCCGGTTCCACCGAGGCCTATCTGGCGAACTACCCGTGATGTTTCCCCGAAGATCAATGTTCCACTGATCGGGTTTTCGACCGCACATCCCCGTGCTCCGGTCCGCATAGACTGGAGCATGGGGATGTTCACAGAGCAGTTGCGGCTCATCGAAACCTTGAACCCGGTGTACAACGCCTTGACCACGGTGTTCGACGTGCCGGCCGAGCAGCCGGCAGGCCCGCTCGCCGGTGTCGTGTTCTCGGTCAAGGCCAACATCGACGTCGCCGGCGCCGCCACCACGCACGGCATGAAGTCGTTGACGGGCAACATGAAGACGGAAGACGCGCCGATCGTGGCACGGCTTCGGGCGGCCGGTGCGACACCGATCGCGCACGCGAACATGCCGACGCTCAACGCACGCGGCATGCACACGTACAGCGAGCTGGCGGGGCACACCATCAACCCGTGGGACGCCACGAAGTCGCCGGGCGGCAGTTCCGGCGGCGACGCGGTGGCGGTCGCGACGGGCATGGTGCAGATCGGGATCGGCAACGACAGCGGCGGATCGCTGCGGCTGCCGGCGTTCCTGAACGGCGTCTGCGCGCTGAAGCCGAGTTGCGGCCGCTATCCGCAGGGTGCGGTCTTCGGTCAGCCCGACCCGCCGTTTCCCACCCAGGTCATGACGGTCGAGGGTCCGCTCGCCCGCACCGTCGCCGACCTGCGTCGGGTGCACGAGCTGCTGTGCGGTCCCGATCTGTCCGATCCCCGCGCGGTGCCCGTTCCCCCGACTGGTCCACCAGCTCCTGAGGTGGCTGGTTTCGTGCCGGGCGACCCGGCCGTCGAGGCGGCCGCTCAACGGCTCGCCGACGCGGGCTACGAGGTCGAACCGGTGTCACCGCCACGGCTGGACGAGGCCGCCACGCTGTCGTTGCGGATGATCGCCACGCCGATCGCGCTCGGCTACGAGCAGTTCGCCGCGTTCGCCGGTGAGGACGTCGCCCTCTTCGCCCGTCATCTGCTGGAGGTGCGACCGGGGCTCGACCTGGCGGAGTTCCTCGCGGTCACCGCCACCCGCCTGGCCGTCCAGCGCGAGTGGGCCCGGTTGCTCGACCGGTACCCGGTGCTGGTCGGGCCCGTGTCGACCATCCCGTCGTTCGAACCGGACCAGGACCGTCCCAGCCCCGAGGCGCTGGCCGCGTATTTCGAGGCCACGAAGCTGTGCGAGGCGACCAGTTTCGTCGGGGTGCCCGCGGTGGCGGTGCCGACGGGGTTGCGGGACGGGTTGCCGACCGGCGTCCAGGTGATCTCCCGGATGTACCGGGAGGACCTGGCCCTGGAGGCCGCCGCAGTGCTCGAAACAGAGCTCAGGCCAGCCGTTTCGGTCGGTTGATCTTCATCTCGTCCATGTCGGTGACGGCGGCGCGCAGCCCGCGGAAGTCGACGCCCAGCGCGTCGAGGGCCGCGGCCGCGCGCCGCAGTCCCGCCTCGTCGGGCTTGCCTTCTCTTGGATCACTGGGAGCGGTGAGGATCACGCGGTAGCTGAAGAAGTCGAGCTTCTCGTCGAACGTCAGCCCGCCCTCCTCGCTGAACCCTCCGTCGCGCAGGAGGTCGAAGCCCTTCAGGTGTTCCCGGAGCGTTGCGCGCTGGTCATCGGTCAGGTCGGCGAACCGGCCGCGGACGAGTACTCGGTAGGTGTGTTCAGCCACGAGCAGACATCGTGGCCGAACGCGCGCCGGTCTGGCGAACGATTTCCGCCGTGCGGAAGAATCGTGCCCATGAACGCAAAAGAGCTGGTCACGCGCATCCGGACGGAGCTGCACCCCGGTGAGCACGACAACCTCGTGGTCAAGCTGATCGAAACCGGTCAGGCGCCGCGCGCCGTGATCGCGACGTTCGCCGCGGAAGAGAACCACATCGTGTCGTCGGACTGGCGAACATTCCTCACACTCGCGGCGAAGGCGGAGGAACCGAACGCGCGGGCGTTCTTCACCTTGCTGGCGGGCGGCGAGGAGCTCGTGCTGCCGATGCTGGAACCGCTCGCGAAGGCCGCCGGCATGTCGGCCAAGGAGTTCCAGAGCTACGAGCCCTACCCCGGTTGCCAGGCCTACCCGGCGTTCCAGGCGTGGATGGCGCTCAACGGTGAACCGACCGACGTGATCCTCGCGATCCTCGCGAACTTCACCGCGTGGGGCGGCTACTGCGCCCGCATGGCCAAGGGCCTGCGCGAGCACTACGGGTTCGACGACGACGCGTGCGCGTTCGTGGACTTCTTCGCCACGCCCGCCCCGCAGCTCGAAGAACGCGCGATCGCGGCGGTGCAGGCCGCGCTGGACGCGAACTGGCAGCCGAAGCACGCATGGCGCTACGGCCGCCTGCTGCAGGCCTACGAGCTGGAGTTCTGGTCCACCCTGGCGTGACCCGCGCGAAAGAGCGGCACCTCGGGTGAGGTGCCGCTCTCGTTCGGCGTTGATCAGACCAGGTGCAGGCCTTCGTTCGTGAAGCCCTCCGCGATCACCTTCGAGTCACCGAACGGGCTGTCCGCGTACCCGAGGTTGTTCTGCCAGGCCACGACCTTGCCGTCGCCCTGGACCGTGACGATCTCCGCGCGGCCGTCGCCGTTGATGTCACCGAAGTGCACGTTGTCCTTGGCGAAGCCGACACCGATCTTCTTCTCGTCGGCGAACGGGAACTCCGCGAAGCCGGTCACGTTCTTCCACGCTCGCACCTGTCCGTCGCCGGCCACGGTCATGAACTCGGCACGGCCGTCGTTGTCCAGGTCGCCGAAGAACAGGTTGTCCGCGGTGAAACCCGTCGCGATCTTCACCGAACCGTCCCACGGCCGCTCGTTCGCGAAACCGGTCGCGTTGCGCCACGCCACCACGTCACCGTTGGGCATCACCGCGATGATCTCGGCACGCCGGTCGCCGTTGAGGTCGGCGAAGAACGTGTTGCCACGGGAGAACCCGTCGGCGATCAGCTTGTCGCCGTCGTACATCTCCGCCGCAGGCCCGAAACCCTTGGCGTTGCGCCACGCCTTCACCGTGCCGTCCGCCAGCACCGAGATCGTGTCCTTGTCGCCGTCACCGTCGACGTCCGCGAACCGCAGCTCCTCGTTGGTGAAACCGGTGGCGATCACGACGTTGGCGTCCCACGGCCGTTCCGCGGACAGGCCGTGGGCGTTGCGCCACGCCATCACGTCACCGTTGGCCAGCACGGCCGCGACCTCCGCCCTGCCGTCACCGGTGAGCGAGGATCCGGACTGCGCGGGCACGCCCGAGTTGAAGCGGTAGAGGTCGTTGTCCCGCATGATCTTGATGACCTTGGGGCCGTAGCTGCCGTCCGTCGCGTAGACGTTGCCGATCTCCGTGACGAACCGGTCGGGGTCGTTCGTGTACTGGAACGCCGGCCGGTAGGCGGCGACCGTGGTGAGGATCCGGCCGTAGTCGCGGAACGAGTCCTCCATCGAGCGGTAGATCCGGAAGTACCTCTTGACGGTCTGGCAGGTCGGTTCGCACTCCGTGGTGCTGTACTCGCGGCAGCCGATCGCGATCGGCCCCGGCGAGGTCGGGCTGGTGCACTTGACGCCGAAGTAGTTCTTGTCGTTGACGGCCAGGCCGCTCTGGCCCCACCGGGACTCGTGGATGGCCTGTCCCATCGAGACGCTCGCCGGGATCTGGTGCTGCGCCATCTGGGCCTGGGCGTACGGCAGGATCGTGGCGATGAAGTCGGGGTTCGCCTGTGCGGTGCCCGTGGTGACGGTGGTGGCGAGCGCCAGTCCGAGCAGGCCCGCGCTGATGAGCTTCTTCACGACGACTGTCCCTTCTGGATCGAACGCGGGCTGCTAGAGGAAGAAGATGTTGTCGTTGCCGAAGCCCTCGCCGATGACCTTCGAGTCACCGAACGGGTTGTCGGCGTGGCCGAGGTTGTTCTGCCAGGCCACGGCCTTGCCGTCGCCCTGGACCGTGACGATCTCCGCGCGGCCGTCGCCGTTGATGTCACCGAAGTGCACGTTGTCCTTGGTGAAGCCGGTGGCGATCTTCTTCTCGTCGGCGAACGGGAACTCCGCAAAGCCGCCCACGTTCTTCCACGCCCTGACCACGCCGTCGCCGGCGACCGTGGCGATCTCCGCGCGGCCGTCGTTGTCGAGGTCGGCGAAGAACAGGTTGTCCGCGGTGAAACCGGTCGCGATCTTCACGGAACCCTCCCACGGCCGCTCGTTCGCGAAGCCGGTGGCGTTGCGCCACGCGATGACGTCACCGTTGGGCATCACGGCGATGATCTCGGCACGCCGGTCGCCGTTGAGGTCGGCGAAGAACGTGTTGTCACGGGAGAACCCGTCGGCGATCAGCTTGTCGCCGTCGTAGAGCTCGGCCGCGGGCGCCCAGCCCTTGGCGTTGCGCCAGGCCTTCACGGTGCCGTCGTCCTGGACCGCGAGGGTGTCCTTGTCGCCGTCTCCGTCGACGTCCGCGAACCGCAGGTTCTCCTTGGTGAAGCCGGCCGCGATGACGACGTTGGCGTCCCACGGCCGTTCCGCGGACAGGCCGTGGGCGTTGCGCCACGCCATCACCTCGCCGTTGGCCGCGACCGCCGCGATCTCCTGCGCGTTGTCACCGGTCAGCGACGAGTTGGTGTTCGCGGGCACGTCGTCGACGATGTGGTCGTAGCGGATCGGCTGGTAGGTCCGCGCGTAGGCCGCGGACCACACGGTGCGGTGCGCGTAGACCGGGTCGCCGCCGTGGTTGAGCACGACCGGGCGGGTCTTCGCCGCGTCCTCCCAGCGCTCGAAGATCGCGACGTGCTCGCCGGGCCGGTTCAGCGCGTCACCGGGTTTGAGCTCCGCCCACGAGATGTGGTGCGAGATGATGGAGATGTCGCTCGTGGTGAAGGACCTCCTCGCGCCCCACGCCATCGAGGCGTGACCGGAGCAGTCCTTGCGGTAGTTGCCGAACCTGTTGGTGTAGCAGCCACCCTGGTTGTAGGTGACCTTCTCGTCGATCCAGGACTGCGCCCTGGCCAGCACCTGGCTGCGGGTCATCTGCTGGTTGTGGCCGGTGTCGGCGCACGTCAGCAGGACGTTGAAGTCGTCGGCCGCGGCGGTTGCGACGCCGGGAGCCCCCAGGATCCCCGCGCAGACAGCGGCGACGGCCAAAGCGGTGCGAATCATCATTTCGAGTCCCCAGTCCTCTTGTTTCCCCAGTTCCGAGGCCGGTGTCCCTGGCACCGCCTCGCTGGGAACAACAATGGGCGACTCGTCTGCAAGATCGCTCCAGGTCGCCTGCAGATGGTCTGCAGGCGACCTGCAAAGCGAACTACCTGGGCAGATAGGCCCGGTGTGCCTTGGAGAACTCGTAGTTGTTGAACTTGTCCCAGTTGATCGACCACGTCATGAGGCCGCGCAGGTTCGGGTACACGCCCTTCGGCTTGTAGCTGCCGCAGTTCGTGCCCTTCGTCAGGCAGTTCAGCGCGGTGTGGACATCGGCGACGGACGTGAACCCGTTGCCCGCGTTGACGGACGCGGGCAGTCCGATCGCCACCTGTTCCTGGCGCAGCGGCGCGAAGACCTTCGACGTGTCACCGCGCACCGGGAACCCGGCGAGCACCATGTCGGCCATCGCGATGTGGAAGTCCGAGCCGCCCATGAAGTGGTACTGGTTGTCCAGGCCCATCACCGGGCCCGAGTTGTAGTGCTGGACGTGCAGCAGCGTCAGGTCGTTGCGCATCGCTTCGATCACCGGCAGGTACGCGCCCGTGCGAGCATCACCGCCGCCCGCGCCGCCGTAGAACTGGTAGCCGACCTGCACGAAGAACGTCTCCGGTGCCATGGTCAGCACGAAGCCGGCTCCGTAGCGGGACTTCAGCGAGCGCAGCGCCGAGATCAGGTTGACGATCACCGGTGTGGTCGGGTTCCTGAAGTCGGTGTCGCCGGCGTTCAGCGACAGCGAGTGGCCCTCGAAGTCGACGTCGAGACCGTTCAGGCCGTACTTGTCGATGATCGCGGACGCCGACCGCACGAACGCGTCGCGCGCCGCCGCGGTCTCCAGCCGCACCTGGCCGTTCTGGCCGCCGATGGAGATCAGGACCTTCTTGCCCTTCTGCTGCTGGGCCCTGATGCCCGCGATGAACTCGGCCTCGGACTCGACGTTCGGGCACTCCGCGACCGGGCATCGGGTGAACCGCAGCTCACCCGAGGTCGAGCTGGTGGGCTCGGCGAACGACAGGTTGATGACGTCCCACTCGTCCGGCACGTCCCGCATGCGGATGTACCCGGAGCCGTTGGCGAAGCTGGCGTGCAGGTAGCCGACGAGCACCTTGCGCGGCAGGCTGCCGGTGGGCGGAGGTCCGGTCGTAGTCGTGGTGGTCGTGGTGGTGGTGGTCGTCGTCGTTGTCGTCGTTGTCGTCGGCGGGGTGCCACCGGTGCAGGCCGCGCCGTTGATCGTGCAGTTGACCGGGTCGGCGATGCCGCTAGCGTTGTAGCCGAACGTGACGCTGGCGCCGGGCGCGACGGAGCCGTTGTATTCGCGGTTCACGAACGCGTAGTGGTTGCCGCTCTTGGTGAGCAGCGAGTCCCAGTAGGCGCCGACGGACGTGGACGCCGGGTAGTCGAACTCGACCTTCCAGGAACTGATGGCCGCGCTGGTCTCGTTCTTGATCGTCACCGTGGCGGTGTACCCGGTGTCCCAGGACTGCTTGGAGAACGTCGCCGTGACACCGGCGGCGCTGGCAGGGGCGAGGCTCACGATCACGGTGCCGAGCACCAGTGCGGCCACCGCGCTTATTCGAGCGAACAACAACATGGCTGCTCCATCCCACACGCGTTGGCGGCCGGCAGGGGGTCTCCTGGAATTGGACTAGACCATCTACCTCGGAGTCAAGGTTCTAGACTGCCCGGTCGTGCCCCACGCTCGTGCCGCCGACGGAACCGCGCTCCACTACTCGGTCGAGGGCTCGGGGCCTCCCCTGCTGCTGATCGCGGGCCAGTCGAACTCGTCGCGCTGGTGGAACCAGGTGCTGCCGTCGTTCGCCGCGCGGTTCACGACGATCGTCACCGACCACCGCGGAACCGGTTCCAGCGACAAGCCCGAATCCCCGTACAGCACGCGGCTCTTCGCGTCGGACTGCGTCGCGATCCTCGACGACGCCGGGATCGGCAGGGCCCACGTCTACGGCACGTCGATGGGCGGCCGGATCGCGCAGTGGATCGCCGCCTCCCACGGCGACCGCGTCGACCGGCTGGTGCTGGGCTGCACGTCGCCCGGCGGGCCGCACGCCGTCGAACGCAGTGCCGAGGTGCGCAGGTCGTTGGCGCAGGTCGACCAGAAGAAGGCGCGCCAGGCGTTGATCGACCTGATGTACACGCCTGCCTACAGCGGCCCGTACAACACACTCGGCGACCCGCGGATGCCGCCGTACGCGCGCAAGCTGCACCTGTTCGCGAGCGGCGAGCACGACGCGTGGGACGTGCTGCCGTCGATCACCGCGCCGACGCTGGTGGTGCACGGGACCGAGGACGTCTTCAACCCGACGGCCAACGCCGAGCTCATCGCGTCCCGGATCCCGGGCGCGGACACGCACCTCATCGAGGGCGCGCGGCACGGCTACTTCGAGGAGTTCCGCGACATCGCGACGCCGCTGGTGATGGACTTCCTCAGCTCGTGACCCACCGCAGGCCGCGCATCAACGCGTGGCCCGCGAACCGCACGCCGGTGGCCTCGGCGATCGGCAGGTACGGCAGCCGCAACGGCATCCGCGCCCACATCGGAAGGCTGGCCACCGCGTTCGCCGAGAGGATCGCGTACGGGCCTATCGCCAGTACCGGCAGAGGCGCCTTGAGCAGCAGGAACCGTGCCGCCTCCCTGGCCTCGCGGGTGCCTTTGAGCTCGGGCCGGTAGGCGTTCAGCCGCGCTTCGAGCTCAGCGGTCGTGCGCGGCGGGTCCGGGATGCCCATCGCGTCCGCGATCACCGCCATGTCGGCGACGTACCCGTCGTAGTCGTCGAGCGGCTGCTCGCCGTACTTCTGGTGGCAACGCAGGAAGCTGTCGACCTCGGCCACGTGCACCCAGCCCAGCAGGTGCGGGTCGTCGGCGCGGTACTCACGGCCGTCCGGCGCGGTGCCGTGGATGTGCGCGTGCACGCGGCCCAGCCGTTCGATCGCCTTGTGCGCGTCCTCGACCGTTCCGTAGGTGGTCACCCCGACGAACAGGCTGGTGCGCTGCAACCGTCCCCACGGATCGGTGCGGTAGTCGGAGTGCTGCGCGACCGCCGCCATCGCCAGCGGGTGCAGCGACTGCAGCAGCAACGCCCGCAGCCCGCCGATGAACATGGCGTGATCGGCGTGCACGTGCCGGATCGGCCGGTCTTCGGCGAACAGGCGCGGACCGGGCGCGTCGTGGATCCGCCGCGCGTGCTTCTCGCGCTCGGGACCCGCGACCTTCTCGAACAGGCCGTCACTCAGCTGACGCCGCAGTGCCTCCAGCATCTGCCCATCATGCGCGACCGTTGCTGAGACCGGGAAGACGAATCCACTGGTCCGGCTCAGTGAACGTCTTGTTGTCCGGCGGCCGCACGCCCGCGAACGCGCAGCAGTACGTCACCGCGTGATCCTCGTAGAGGTGCGCCAGCAGCACCAGGTACGCGTCGGTGTCGGTGTGCTCGTTCGGACCGCCGCCGGGATGCAGGTCTCCGTCGACCGCCCTGCCGTCGCGGTAGACGCACCCCCTGCTTGCCGCTGCTGGGGTTGGCGTACATGCCGTACGCGACCGTCCCCGCCGACAGCCGTTCCATGAACTCGGGCAGCTGCAGGTTGAAGTGCCACGGCTGCACCAGCACGCACCCGCCGGGCACGCCGGTGACGCTGAGGGTGAAGTCCGTGTCCTCGCCGAACGGCACGGGGAACCAGTCCCCCGCCGGCACGGTGTCCGGTACCTCGTCCGCGGGACCACAGCGGCGTTCAGCCTGCGGATCGCCTCGGCCGCGTCGATGTCCGCCACACACACGACGGTGTAGTTGTCGTAGTGCGGAAACCCTTCCTCCGCCGCGAGGAGGCCGTCGCGCACATCGACCGCCGCCTGCTCCTGCTCGGTCAGCACCTCGCCGGACGCGATGACGTGGTCCGTCGCCAGGCTCAACCGGGCGGGCGACCAGCCGGACATCATCGGCCGCGACGGATCGGCGCCCACCGCCAGCAACACCCGTGCGAGGCCGGGCTTGCCCTCCTGCACGGTCTGCCACAACGGCGTCCGGCCGCGGTTGATCGCGTCGACGTGCCGGGCGCGGGCAGCCGGTTCCGCGACCGCCTCCGCCGTGCCGTGCTCCACCGCCAGGTGCAGCGGCGTCGTCCCGTGGACGCCGCCGTCCGGGTCGGCGCCCGCGTCGAGCCTGCGCCGCACGGCGTTCGCGCTCTGCCAGCCGGTGCTCGGAAACCCGCGCCAGCCGTCCGTCATGAGCGCCAGAAGTCGATGTCGGGCAGAAGCAGCCACCGATCCGGATCGGTGAACGCCTTGTCGTTCTTCGGCCTCAGGCCCACGTAGGCACAGCAGTAGGCGACGGCCTTGTGTGCGTAGAGATACGCCAGGAGCACCTCGAAGGTGCTGTCCCGCTCGCCCGGGCCGCCGCCGGGATGCAGGTCCCGCCCGACGGTCTGGCCGTCGCGATGGATGTTGCCCTGGTTGCCGCTCTTGGGGTTCGCGTACATGCCGTACGCGACCGTCCCCGCCGACAGCAGTTTCATCACCACCGGCGTCTGAGCGTTGAAGTACCAGGGCTGCACCAGAACGCACCCGCCGGGGACGTCCGTGACGCTGAGGGCGCGCTCGGTGTCCTCGCCGAACGGAGCGGGCCACCAGTCCCCTGCCGGAACCTCGGGTGGAACCTCGGCCGTGGGCACCACTGTCGCGTTCAGCCTGCGCGTCGCCTCCTCGGCGTCGACACCGGCGACGCACGCGATGCTGTAACCGTCGTAGTGCCGGAACCCCTTCAGGGCGAGGGTGAGCCTGCCGCACTCGCGGACCGCCCGCTCCTCCTCGTCGTCGGTCAGCACCTCGCCGGACGGGATGACGTTCCCGGTCACCAGGCTCAGCCGGGCGGGCGACCAGCCGGACATCATCGGCCGCGACGGATCCGCCCCCGCGGCCAGCAACGCCCGCGCGATGTCGGCCTTGCCCTCGTACACGGCCTGCCACAGCGCGCTGCGGCCGTCGTCGAGCTGATCGACGTCGTCGACGCGCGCGGCCACCTCCGCCACCACCTCGGCCGTGCCGAACTCGACCGCCGAGCGCAGCGGCGTCATCCAGAACGGCCCGGTGTTCGGGTCCGCGCCCGCGTCGAGCCTGCGCCGCACGGCGTCCACGCTCTGCCAGCCGGTGCTCGGAAAACCGCGCCAGCCGTCCGTCATGAGCGCCAGAAGTCGATGTCGGGCAGAAGCAGCCACCGATCCGGTTCCGTGAACGCCTTGTTGTCCACCGGCCGCAGCCCCGCGTAGGCGCAGCAGTAGGCAACGGCCTCACCGTCGTACAGGTGTGCCAGCAGCACCCCGGGCGTGCCGTCGTCCTCCGCGGGAGCACCTCCCGGATGCAGGTCCCATCCGACGACCTCGCCGTCGCGGTGGCTGCTGCCCTGGTCGCCGCTCTTGGGGTTCGCGTACATGCCGTACGCGACCGTGCCCGCGGACAGCCGGCGCATCACGTCCGTGCTGGACGCGTTGAAGTACCAGGGCTGGACCACGACGCAGCCGCCCGGCACGTCCGTCACGCCCATGGCCAGCTCCGTGTCGTCCTCGAACGGCTCCTCGTACCAGTCGCCGAGGTCCGGCAGCTCGTCGTCCGGCACGACGTACGCATTCAGCCTGCGGGTCGCCTCCGCCGCGTCGATCCCGCCGACGCAGGCGATGCTGAAACCGTCGTACTCCGGGAAGTCGCCGATCGCTGCGATCATCCGGTCGCGATCGGCGATCAACGCCCGCTCCTGCTCGGTGAGCACCTCGCCGGACGGGATGACGTTCCCGGTCACCAGGCTCAGCCTGGCAGGCGACCAGCCGGACATCATGGGGCGCACCGGATCCGCGCCAGCGTCCAGCAGCGCCTGGGCGTTGCCGGGCTTGCCGGCGTGCACCGCCCGCCACAGCGCCGAGCGGCCGTCCACGAGCACGTCGACGTCGTCGACGCGGGCGGCCAGCTCGGCCACCACCTCGGGCGTGCCGTTCTCGGCCGCGTCGTGCAGCGGTGGCATCCAGTGCCAGCCGACGTTCGGGTCGGCCCCGGCGTCGAGCCGTTCGCGCACCGCTTCCAGACTGGCCCACCCGGTGTGCTGGAAACCTTGCCATCCCTCGTGTTCCGCCCCCATGAGCACGGCACCCTACCGAGTGGCGGGGTGCCGTGCGCAGGAGGATCAGCCGAGCGCGATCTGGTCGAGGTCAGGCGCCCCGGCACCGTCGTTGCCGAACTTGATCGTGTTCGGCCCGGCGTTCAGCGTCACCGGAATCTCGGCCACGTACGGGGTGTTGTTGCCGACCCCGTTCAGCTTGACCTCGACCGGCGCGCCGCCGTTCACGGAGACGAAGTACGACCGCGGCCCGTTCACCGTGAACTGGATGAACAACCTGTAGGTGCCCGCGGGCACGTTGATGTTCGGGAAGGTCACCGACGCGTCCGGGCCGCCGCCGATGTTGCGCACCTTCTCCCCGCCCGAGCACGCCCCGCACCCGGTCAACCCGGTGCTGCCGAACGAGTTCGCCGAGTCCTCCGCCTCGCGCACGAACACGCGGTCCGCGGGACGAGTCCGCACCGGCACCGCACCCGACACCTTGCGGTCGGAGCCCAGCAGCTGGAACGACGCGGTCACCGGGATGCTGACCGAGCCCACGTCCTGCCCGGCGGGAGACACGGCGGTCCAGACGCCTTCCAGCACACCGGCCAGCCGCATCGACGACCGCACAGCGGGCGCACCGGTCAGCGTCCACCCGGCGGGAACCACGGGCGCCAGCGACACGTTGTCGATCTGGTCGTCGGCGTCCAGGCGCAGCCGTGCCGTGATCTTCACGGACTGCTGGCCTGACGCGACCCATTGCACGCCATGGGGTTGCACGGTCAGCGTCGTCTTCGGCGTGTAGTTCGAAGGCGGCAGTCCGCCCACCGAGATCCGGTCCAGGCCGAGCGCCTTGCCCGTGCCGAACACCCGGACCGTGTTGCGGCCCGCGTTCAACGGCACGGCGATCGACGTCGGGTCCGGCACGTCGGACCGATCCGCGGGCACCGCGACGGCCACCGGCGCCGCACCGTTCACCGACACCGAGACGGACGAAGCGGCGGCAGACGTCAACGACAGCTGCAGGTTGTAGGTACCGGCCGTGGCAACGGAAACATCGCGATAGGTCACGGCGTTGCGCTCTCCGCCGCCGAGCCCGGTCACCTGACGCGCGCCCGAACAGGCCTCGCAGGGCTCAACGCGCACCGCACCGGACCGCGACGCGTTCTCGGCCTCCAGCGCACCGCCGGAGAGAGACCGCGGGTAGCTGTGGCCGACGCGGATCTCGTCGATCTTGAGTTCCTTGAAGTAGACCGGTGCCTGCGGCCCGCCCCACGTGCCCAGCACCGTCAGGCGCAGCCAGCGAGCGTTCGTCGAGCCGATGTCGATGAACTGCGTGCCGCGCGCGGAGGGCAGTGCGCCACTGCGGACGTGCCACCAGTTGCGGCCGTCGTCAGAAGCCGTCAGCTGGTAGTCCTTGATTCGCGACGAGTCCTCCGGCCGGCCGAACGACACGCGGGCGTGCGTGGGGGACGACTCGCGCTGGTTGATCGCGAGGAACGAGGCCTCCTTGCGCCGTCCCAGGTCCAGCGAGATCGAAACGGGCTGGGCCGCGCCTGCGTCCCAGTACTTCTCGAAGCTGCCGTCGGTCAGGTTCGATGCCGGGAAACCGTCCTTGGAGGACGTCGCGAACGCCTTGACGCCGGTGTGGAATCCTTGCCGGCCACTGGTTTCCACCGCGAACACGGTGTCGTACTCGTCCCACTTCGTGATGCCCTCGATCGTCAGGTGCCCGGCGGACTGCGAGAAGCGCATCCGCTCACCCGTCCGCAGGTCCTTCACACCGGTGACCCGGTACCCGTTGTCCCGCAGGCGGACGAAGTCGGCACGCGGCCGCGTCACCACGTGCACGTACTGCTTGCCCGTGGCCGGGTTGATGGTGATCACGCCGTGCGCGCCGTCGTTCCAGAACCCCGGCTGCATGCCGCCGTACATGTACCCGGCGCCCTCGACACCCTGGATCGACTCGCGGATCGGCGGCACCCAGGTGGACATGAAGTTGTTGTACGCCTCCTGCTGCGCGGGCATGCGGCCGTTCACCATCGGCGTCTCGGCCATGAGCGACTTGATCGAGGAGCCCGCGTTGGTGATGTAGCGGCCGGTGTTCAGGCGCGTGTCGACGGCGTGGTTGCCGCCGTCGTACCACCAGTCGCCGGTGTTGGGCAGCTTGTAGCAGGCCTCGGACAGGCGCGGCATCGGCGTGAACGTCGCCGCCGGGTAGTCGTAGGACGGGAACATGCCGGTCTTCTGCTCGTTCGAGACCGTGTCCATGATGGGCGTGTCCTCGTTGTTGTTGCTCAACAACCAGGTGGGCCGCAGCTGCCGGATCTGCTCGTAGAGCTTGTTGCGCTCCCAGTACTCGTTGTCGTTGTCGATCCAGAAGCCCGCGAGGTCGTCGTAGTTCTTCATGACCTCGAAGAAGAGGTCGTAGCTGTACTTGCCGAAGCCCTCGCGCGTCGTCAGGTCGACGGTCTCGCCCTTGTGCGCCGAGTAGGCCGCTGAGTCGAGCATCTGCACGCCCTGCTCGCTGTGCCACTGCGGGTCGTCTGTCATGTAGAGGATGACCTTGACGTCCTTGGCCTTGCCCGCCTTGACCAGCTCGCCGAGCAGGTCGCGTTGCGTGGCGCAGCTGCCGGGGATCTTCGACGGCCACGGCCGCGCGTAGCCGAGCCGCGAGTGGAACGTCGCCAGCACGACGTAGGAGGCGCCGAGCTTGCGCGCCTCGTCGATCCAGTAGTCGGGGGTCCACCCTCCGCCGGTGACGTCGCGCTCCCACTCGGCGCAGTTCAGGTGCTTCGGGGCGGTGAACATGCCCCAGTGCAGGAAGAGACCGGCGGTGGACTTGCGCAGCCACTCCTGTCTCGGATGTTGTACCTCGGCCTGCGCGGCGACCGGCAGGGCGACCGTGACCAGGCCAGCGAGCAGCGCGGCCACCACGGCCACACACAAACGTCGTAGTGCCATGACCATCGCTTTTCTCGTCGGGGCGGCGGCGAGAGATCCGATGATTACAACCGGATGTACGTGGGTCAAGCCTCCGTTACGCCTGCGTTGCCAGGACTCATCGGAGCACTACCACACCTGTCCGGCCGGATCGGCCTTGAGGGTGGCTTCGCGAACCGCTCGAGGTCATCGCGCCCAGCCGCTGTCCGGGTGAACACCCTTGCATCGTGCGGGCAAGCCCCTCCTTCAGGGACCGAAGCGTGATACGACAGGCACATGATCGAGGAGGACTTCCCGACCGTCTTCCACGACGCGGACGACATCGCGCGACGCGGCCAGCGGATGACCTTCCGGCTGAGCAAGTTGCGGCTGGTCAGCGCCGTGGTGGCGGCGCTCGGCGGCGCACTGAGCTGGAAGCTCGGGCGGTTCGACGTCTGGGCGCTGGTCGCGCTGCTCGGCTTCCTGGCGGCGCTGTACGCGGAGATCATGCTGTGGACCCGCCGCCCGGAACGCGACTGGACCGCGGGCCGCACGATCGCCGAGGACATCAAGTCGCTCGCGTGGCGGTTCACGGTGGGTGGCCACCCGTTCCCGGCGAGCATGCCGCTGGCCGAGGCCAGGAAGCTGTTCCAGCGGCGGGTCAACGAGATCGTGGCGCGCGACGGCGCGGGCATGACGTTCCACAGCGTGAGTCGCCAGGCGACGACCAGGATGGCCGAGCTGCGGACCAGGTCGCTGGACGAACGCCGGCAGACCTACCTCGACGAGCGGATCAGCAACCAGCAGCGGTGGTACTCCGACAGCGCGAACCAGCACCAGCAGCGCGCGAACCGGTTCCGCGCCCTGCTGCTGACCGGCGAGCTGATCGCCATCGTGCTGGCCGCGGGCAGGGGCTTCGGCGTCTGGGACGTCGACATCTCCGGGGTGATGGCCGCCATCGTCGCGAGCGGCGCGGCGTGGCTCGGGCTGCGGCAGTACGAGAAGCTGCGGCTGACGTACTCGACGGCGGCGAACGGGCTGGCGTACGTGTCCGACCAGCTCGCCGACGTGCCGGAGGACCAGTGGGCGAACTCGGTGCTGGACGCGGAGGAGTCCTTCCGGAAGGAGAACACCACCTGGATGGCGTCTCAGCCGAGCGCCGCCTGAGACCAGGTCGCGTTCTCCCCCGTCGTTGGCGCTCAGGCCAGGGCGTCGACGACCTTGGTCACCATCTCCCTCTCGGTCGAGGCCACCTCGCCGTCCGCGCCCGCCACCGAGCGGCACATCTCCGTCACGGCGGCGCGGAAGATCTCGACGTCACGCGGTTCGTGGGCGTGGATGATCCGGACGGCGTCCTTCAGGGCGGCGAGGACGCCGGCCTCCACATCGGACGCCGACCCGCGGGGCAGCGAGGGCGGGGCGGCGGCGATGACGGCGCGCAGGTCGTCCGGGAGCAGGGTCGTGGCCCTGATGCCGGCGTGGCTCTCCTCGTCGACCGAGCCGGGGTCCGCCGTGGACACCAGCACCATGGCACCGAAAACGGCCGTGCGGAGGGTCTGCCCCTCCGCCTCCGTGTACGCAGTCATGGGCGCAAGCCTATGCAACGATCACTGGCTATGAGTGCGGGTCAGGTGCTTGGCGCCAACATCAGGGCGTTCCGGGAACAGCGCGGGTTGTCACTGTCGGAGCTCGCGCGGCGGTCGTCCATCGCCAAGGGCACGCTGTCCCAGCTGGAGAGCGGCTCCGGCAACCCCACGATCGAAACAGTGTTCAGTTTGTCGAACGCTTTGGACGTGCCCGTGTCGGAGCTGGTGACCGAGCGGCCCCCGCCGGACGTCGTGCTGGTGCGGGCCAGGGACGTCGAGGTGCTCAGCAGCAACGCCGTCGACCTGCGGCTCATGCGGCGGATGGACATCGCCGACACAGTCATCGAGATCTACGACCAGCGCGTGAGGCCTGGTGCCACCCAGACCAGCGAAGGTCACCCGGGCAAGGAACACGTGCTGGTCACGAGCGGTCAGCTGCGGGTGGGGCCCACCGAGGCGCCGTACGAGCTCGGGCCCGGCGACTACGTGTGCTTCCCCGGCTCGGCCCCGCACCTGTACGAGACGGTCGGCGGAGAAGTCAGCTCGGTACTGGTGCTGGAGTATCCGAAGCACTAACGTTCATTCTAATGAACGGAGGTGGCGATGAACCCGGACGTCGTGGTCGTGGGAGCGGGCATCATCGGGGCCGCGTGCGCGCAGGCGCTGAAGACACGCGGGCTCGACGTCGTCGTCATCGACCGTGCCGGACCGGCGGCGGGCACCAGCTCTGCCGGTGAGGGCAACGTCCTGGTCAGCGACAAGGAGCCGGGCCCAGAGCTCGAACTGGCCAAGGCGAGCCGGGAGCTGTGGCCGGAGCTCGCGGAAGACGCCGAGTGGGAGGAGAAGGGCGGGCTGGTCGTCGCCATGACCGCGGACGCCTCCGAGCCCCTCAAGGCGTTCGCCGCGAAGCAACGGGCGGCGGGCATCGACGCCTGCGAGCTCACCGCGGCGGAGGCGCTGACCCACGAACCGCACCTCAACCCCGCGATCACGGCGGCGGTCCACTACCTGCAAGATGCCCAGCTGAATCCGGTCAAGGCCACGAAAGCCCTGCTGCGCGGCATCAGGATCATCAACGCCGAGGTGTCCACAACGGACGGCCGGAGCGTGACCACGACCGACGGCGTGATCAGCTGCGGCGCCGTCGTCAACGCCACCGGCCCGTGGGCGCGGCACTTCGGCGTCAACGTGCTGCCCCGGCGCGGCGTCGTCCTGGTCACCACCCCGCTCCCCGGCGCGATCCGGCACAAGGTCTACGACGCGGACTACGTCGGCGCGGTCGCGAGCGGCGACGCCGACCTGCAGACGTCCGGCGTCGTCGAGTCGACGCAGGCCGGCACCGTGCTGATCGGGTCGAGCCGCCAGCGCAAGGGGTTCGACGACACGATCGAGAGCAGGGTGCTGAAAGCGTTGGCACACAGAGCGATCGCGCTCTTCCCGATGCTGGCCGGCGTTCCGGTCATGCGCGCGTACGGAGGCTTCCGCCCGTACGCGCCGGACCACCTGCCGATCATCGGCGAGGACCCCCGCACGCCGGGCCTCTGGCACGCCACGGGCCACGAGGGCGCGGGCGTCGGTCTGGCTCCCGCCACCGGGCGCCTGCTCGCCGAGCTGCTCACCGGCGCCACCCCGCACGTCGATCCCCACCCGTTCCGCGTCAGCCGTCCGGAGGTGATGGTGTGAAGGTCACGTTCAACGGCCTCCAACGCGAGGTCGGCCACGTCGCGGAACTGTTGCCGGGACGGTTCTTCTGCGGCATCGGCGTGTGCTTCGGCTGCGTCGCGGAGATCAACGGTGTTCCCGAGGTCCGTGCGTGCCGCCACCAGCTGCGCGACGGCGACGTGATCAGGACCCGGACCTGGACGCAGCCATGAGGATCGTGGTCGTCGGTGCGGGCCCCGCCGGGATGGCCGCCGCCAGAACCGCCGCCGACGCGGGTGCCGAGGTCGTCCTGGTCGACGCGGAACCCGAGGCGGGCGGCCAGTTCCTGCGCGGGCGAGCCAGGTTCAGCCACAGCGGTGTCACGCATCTCAAGAACACCGAGGCGTGGCTCGTCGAGAACCAGACCCTCCATCTGCGAGGACCTCGACAGCTCCACTTCGACGCGTTGATCATCGCCACCGGCGCCTACGACCGGCCCCTGCCCTTCCCCGGCTGGGACGGCCCCGGCGTGATCACCGCAGGTGCCGCGCAAGCCTTGGCGAAGCAGGGCGTCACCCTCGCCGAACGCGTGATCGTCTCGGGCACCGGCCCGTTCCTGCTGCCCGTCGCCACCGCGCTGCAGGAACTCGGCGCCACCCTCGTCGGTGTCTACGAGGCGAGCTCACCGCTCGCCTGGGTGCGGGAGGCGAGGGCCGTGCTGGCGAACCGGCACAAGATCGCCGAGCTCGGGAGCTACCGGAAAGTGCTGTCACGCCTGGAAACCCGCACCGCGGTGGTCGCCAAGAACGGCAACCGTGTCACGGTCGCGAAGCTCGACCGCCACTGGCGCCCGGTCAGCCACCGCACCGAGCAGGCCGACCTGGTGTGCATCGGCTACGGCTTCCTCCCGCGCACCGACCTGGTGCCGGACGCCAAGCGCACCAACGACTTCCTCGACGTCGACGAACGCCAGCAGACCTCGCTCGCGAACATCTACGCGGCCGGCGAGGTCACCGGCATCGGCGGCGCGGATCTGGCCGAGGCCGAGGGCGTCGTCGCCGGAGCCGCCGCGGCCCACCAGGAACCGCCGCCGAAAGCGGTCGAGGCCGTGCGCAAGGGCCGGTTGTTCGCCCAGGCCCTCGCGCGAGCACACGCGATCCAGCCGGGCTGGAAGACGTGGCTGCACCCCGACACCACCGTGTGCCGTTGCGAGAAGGTCAGCCTCGAGGACCTCGGCGATGCCACCGGCATGCGCGAGCTCAAGCTCACCAGCCGCGTCGCGATGGGCCGTTGCCAGGGCCGGATCTGCGCCCGCAACGCGTCCGAGCTGACCGGCATTCCGTTCGACGGCCAGCGCCGCGTGATCGCGGTCCCGATCCCCCTTGGTGAACTCGCCGCACTCCCGGAGGAGAACTCATGACCGAACGCCTGGACGGCGTCATCGTCGCCACCGCGCTCCCCTACGCCGAGGACCCCAAGGCCCCGGCCGGACTGCGCCCGGACCTGGAGAAGTTCGCCGAGCACTGCCGGTGGGTCGTCGAGAGCGGCTGCCGCGGCGTGGGCCCCAACGGGTCGCTCGGCGAGTACTCGTCGCTGACCGACGCCGAACGCCGTGAGGTCGCCCAGACCGCCATCGCCGCCGTCAAGGGGCGCGGTATCGCGGTCATCGGCGTGCACGGCGTCGGTGCGCATCAGGCCCGCCACTGGGCCGAACTGGCGGCCGAGGACGGTGCGGACGGCGTGCTCTGCCTGCCGCCCACGATGTACCGGGCGAACCGCGGCGAGGTCGTGCACCACTTCCGCGAGGTCGCCAAGGCGGGCCTGCCGATCATGGTCTACAACAACCCGATCGACACGAAGGTCGACCTCACGCCGGACCTGATCGCGGAGCTGGGCCAGATCGAGCACGTCGTGGCGGTGAAGGAGTTCTCCGGCGACGTCCGCCGCGTGCTGGAGATCAAGGCCGCCGCCCCGCACCTCACCGTCGTGGCCGGCGCCGACGACGTGGTGCTGGAAAGCCTCCTCATGGGCGCCACGGGCTGGTTCGCGGGCTACCCCAACGTGTTCCCGGCCGAGTCCACCGAGCTGTTCGAGCTGGCACTGGCGGGCAAGCTGACCGAGGCCCGCACGATGTACGAACGCCTCGTGCCCGTGTTCCGCTGGGACTCGCGCACCGAGTTCGTCCAGGCGATCAAGTACTCGATGGACCTCGTCGGCCGCTACGGCGGTCCGTGCCGTCCCCCGCGCGGGCCTCTGTCCGCCGAACAGCGCGCCCAGATCGAGGCTGACATGAAGCTGGCAACGTCATGAGGTTCGCCAAGTACTTCAGCGCGGTCGACTCGCACACCGAGGGCATGCCGACGCGGGTGATCACCGGCGGCGTCGGCGTGATCTCCGGCGAGACCATGGCCGACAAGCGGCTCAACTTCATCAAGAACCACGACCACATCCGGCGGTTGCTGGTCAACGAGCCGCGCGGCCACGCGGCGATGAGCGGCGCGATCCTGCAGCCGCCGACCCGCCCGGACGCGGACTGGGGCGTGCTCTACATCGAGGTGTCCGGCTGTCTGCCGATGTGCGGCCACGGCACGATCGGCGTGGCCACGGTGCTGGTGGAGACCGGCATGGTCGAGGTGACAGAGCCCGTCACCACCGTCCGCCTCGACACCCCGGCCGGGCTGGTGCTCGCCGACTACGACACCCGCACGAAGCTCGTGACGATCCGCAACGTCCCGGCGTACGCGCACGAGCTGGACGCGGTGATCGACGTGCCGGGACTCGGCGAGGTGCGCTACGACATGGCGTACGGCGGCAACTTCTACGCGATCCTCCCGCTGGAGCAGCTCGGCATCCCGTTCGACCGGGCGGAGAAGGATCGCGTCCTGGCCGCCGGACTGTCCATCATGGAGCAGATCAACGCGGTCAAGCGCCCGGTGCACCCGGTGGACGCCGCGATCAGCGGCTGCAAGCACGTCCAGTTCACCGCGCCGGGCCAGGACGGTGCCCACTCCCGCAACGCGATGGCGATCCACCCCGGCTGGTTCGACCGTTCCCCGTGCGGCACGGGCACCTGCGCCCGGATGGCCCAGCTGCACGCGCGCGGTGAGC
Organism: Lentzea roselyniae; assembly: GCF_039537795.1. Classification (NCBI taxonomy): domain Bacteria; kingdom Bacillati; phylum Actinomycetota; class Actinomycetes; order Pseudonocardiales; family Pseudonocardiaceae; genus Lentzea; species Lentzea roselyniae. The sequence goes on along the minus strand of NZ_BAABBE010000003.1, from coordinate 317,661 downwards.
TCGGAATCGGTGCAGACTTCGTCAACGAGTCGTTCATCGGGACCAGGTTCATCGGCCGGTTGCTGGAGGAAGTGCCGCTGGGAGACCGAACGGCGGTGGTGCCCACTGTGGCCGGTCGCGCGTGGATCACCGGCATGGGGCAGTACCTCCTCGATGCCACCGATCCGTTCCCGGAGGGGTTCTCGCTCTAGTCGTTACCCTCGGTGCCGTGACGACGACACCAAGTCTTGAAGCGCTCCTGCGCATCGGACCGTTCCACTCGGCCCTGCGCGCGGCCATCCGCCGCCGCGGGCTCACCCTGGAACGGCTCCGGCTACGCCTCGCGCAGCAGGACGTGGCGGTGGCGCTGTCGACCCTGAGCGACTGGCAGCAGGGCCGGGTCCGCCCGGTCTCGCCGAAGTCGCTCAGGGCCGTGTCGGTGCTGGAGGACCTGCTGGAGGTGCCGTCCCGCTCGCTGCTCACCCTCCTGGAACGCTCGGACCCGAGCGGCTGGCCGGACGTCGTCCCCGGCATGATGCCCGGCTTCAACACCAACGACCTGGAGATCGTCTCCCGCCACGACAGGGTCTTCGTCGACGCCGAACGGCACGCGTCACGCATCCACGTGAGCATGGTCGCCCGCGCGCGCCAGGACGGCGTGGACCGCTTCTACGCGCACTACTTCTGTGACGACGCCGTGCACATGTCCGAAGTCCGGCACGAGCCGATCCGGAACTGCCGGGCCGGACGGGCCGCGCGCAACGAGGCCGAGCACGTGACGGTGGACGAGCTGCTGTTCGACCGACCGCTGGCGGCGGGTGAGACGTGGGTGTTCGAGTTCGTCATCCACGACCCGACGCTGCTCGACAGCTTCGAGCACGCGCAGGGCGTGCGGTGCTTCCTCGCGCAGAGCCTGATCGAGGTGCACTTCGACCCGGCCGCGCTGCCCGCCGACCCGCACGTGTACCTGCAGGACTGGCAGGAGGCGGAGCCGCACCGGACGATCGACCTGGCGCTGGACCACACGAACTCCGTGCACCACTTCGAGACGAACGTGTCCGTGAACTGGATCGGCATCCGCTGGAAGTGGGCCTAGATGCTCACCACCGACTTCGCTGATCCGTTCGGAGCCAGGTTCGGCGTCATGCGTTCCGTTACCTCCTGAAGGCTCCCCAAACCGGGAAACGCCAGCTAGCGTGCGCTGGTGCAGGTGCCGTGGAGAGCCGCGCCCAGAGCGGCGCTGTCGAGTCCGCTCACGTTGGTGGTGAGCATCGCGACGACGTTGCTGCTGGGCTTCGTGGTGGCCGCGGCCGTGCTGCACTCGTCCTCCGCGGGCAGCGCGGCTCTGGCGTACCAGCAGGATCGGATCTGCCCGCATTCCGTGCACCCCTCGCTGGACGGGGACCAGCTGCCGCTCGCCAGCGCTGTCACGATGTCCTCGCAGAGCCCGTTGAGTGCTGTCTACACGCGAATCGGGCGTCCTGACTTCAACGGCCTCGCGACCTACGGACGGTTCGGGTACCGGCCGGAAGCGTTGTCGCACCTGACTGTCGTCGAAGGTGGCGGCACCGGACTCTGGGTGCCGCAGACGATCGCCACGGCGGCGCGCGTGAAGGTCGGCGACCGGCTGACCGGCTCGCCGCTGGTGGTCAGCGCGATCTACGCCGACCTGGCGCATCCGGTGTCCGGGTGGTGGTGTTCGGAGGCGAAGACCGTGGTGCCGAACCCGCTGGGCGGCGACGGTGCCAGCACGTCGGTGATCTGGGTGCCGCAGGTCTCGGACCTTTCCTCGCTGCCGCAGGAGTTCTCGTCCGGTGCCTCGGTGTCGCTGCGGTTCCCCGTCGAGCCGCTGTCGACGCTCGCCGAGGCGGAGGCGCTGCGGGACAGGGGGAACGCGCTCGTCACCTCGCTCGGGCTGCCGTTGACGCGGACGGACGTGCTGACTTCCGCCATCACGGCGGCGCGGACCTCCGAGCGCAACGTCTCGTCCGCGCTGCTGCCGTTGGTGATCATCAGCGTGCTCGTGGGGCTGGCGGGTGTCGGCACGGTGACCGTGCAATGGGCTCAGCGCAGGCATTCCGAGCTGCGGCTGCTGTGGGTGCGCGGGGCCGGTCCGCTCGCGCTCGGGTTCCGCGGCGTGCTGGAGCTCGGGTTGCCGTTGGTGGCCGGCGGGTTGCTCGGACTGGTGGCGGCCCGGTTGCTGTTGCCGCTGTACGCACCTGGCGCTGTGCTGGCCCCTGGGACGCTCTGGGTGGCGCTGGGCCACGTCCTGGTTGTGGTCGCCGCGTCGCTGGCGGTGACGGTTCTCGTGGCGTGCTGGCGGGCGCACCGGACGTTCCAGCGGCGGGCGCGCTCGTGGCGGCTCTCGGTCGTGCCCTGGGAGCTGGTCGTCGCCGCGCTGGCGGTGCTGGCGTGGGTTCGCCTGTCCCGCAACGGGTTGGGCACGACCCTGAAAGGCGGCGAGCTGCCGCGGATCGACGTGGCGGCGTTGACGTTCCCGCTGCTGGTCGTGCTGGCGGCGGCATTGCTCGCGACGAGGCTGCTGCGGTGGTCGCTCGCCTGGTCGCATCGCGTGCAGTGGTGGCGGGTTCCGGCCGCCCAGCTGGCGGTGCGCCGGCTGGCGGCCGCGGTGGGGCCCGTGACCGGTGTGGTGCTGGTGGGTGTGCTGGCGGTCGGGACCATCGCGGTGGGCAGTGCGGTCGCGGGCGCGCAGAAGTCGGCATTGGACTCGAAGTCCGGCGTGTTCGTCGGCGCCAACAGCACGGTGCAGGTGTCGCAGGACATCGCGCTCGGACGGGTGACGCTGCCGTCGTCGTTGCGGGGCAACACAACTCTCGTGGGCGTGAGCACGGGCGCGTTGGTCGTGGACCCCGCCACGTTCACGGACGCGGCCCTCGTGGACGACGCCGCTTCGGTGCGCTCGCTGCTTTCCGGACTGCGCCGGACCGGCGACACCGCTCCCGCTCTGCGGATCGGGCGTGCGGCGAACCAGGAGATCCAGATTCCCGGACTGCCGCTGGTGAAGCCGGTGGCGTCGCTGCCGGTGTTCCCGAAGCTCGGCACGCGGGGCTACGTGCTCGCGCGGGAGTCGGTGCCCGCCGTCGAGCAGGTGGGCTCGTGGCACCTGTGGTCGTCGTTGCCGTTGGCGGCGCTCACTTCTTCGTTGCAGGCGGCGGGTGTCCACTATACGAACGTCGCGGACCGGGCTCGCGTGCTCGACGGGTTGCCGTTCCTGACCGTGGAGTGGACGTTCGGTTTCGTGGCCGCGATAGGTTTCGTGCTGGCCGTGGTGGCCGCGGTCGCGCTGTTGCTGGCCATCGAGGTGCGCCGCCGCCAGAACGCCGTGTCCGGCGCGCTGTCGACCCGGATGGGCATGCGGCCGTCGGTGTTGTGGTCCAGCCATCTGCTCGAAGTCGGCGCGCTGGCGTCGCTGGCGGTGGCGATCGGCGCGGTGGCGTCGTTCGTGAGCATGGAGTTCGCGGTGCCGCGGCTGGATCCCGCGCCGTGGCTCAACCCCGCGCCGGTGCTGCCCGACCTGGTGCCGTTGCTCGGTTCGATGGTGCTGTGCGGTCTGTTGGTCGTCGTGGTGGCGGCGTGGCTTGCGTTGCGCGGTGTCCGCACCGCGCGGATGGGAGAGCTGCTCAGGTGATCCGCGCTTGTGGCGTCGGGGTGTCCTACGGTCCGGTGCGCGCCGTCTCGGACATGTCGCTGGCGATCGCGCCCGGCCTCACCGTGCTGTCCGGCCCGTCCGGCTCGGGCAAGTCGACGCTGCTGCGGGTGCTGTCCCTGGTCGAACGGCCGTCCGCCGGCGAGGTCTTCGTGCGCGACCGGCCGACGTCGGCCCTGTCGTGGTCCGAGCTGAGATCGTTGCGGCGCAAGGAGATCGCGGTCGTCTTCCAGAACCCGGCCGACAACCTGATCTCACACCTCACCGTCGGCGAGAACCTGCGCGCGGCCGGGGCCACCGACCTGTCGTTGCTGGACCGGCTGGGGCTGGGCGGATCGGGCGCCTGGCGGATCGGCGCGTTGTCCGGCGGGCAGCAACAACGTCTGGCGTTCGCATGTGCGTTGGCGCGCGGGGCTTCCGTCCTGGTGGCGGACGAACCGACCTCGCAGCTCGACGTCCGGTCAGCCGATCTGGTCCTGGAGACGCTGGCGTCCCTGCCCGTGCCCGCGGTCGTGGCCTCACACGATCCGCGGCTGGTCGAGCTGGCGGACCTGTGCGTTCCCCTGGCGGCGTCGTGATCCGGGCGGCCGGGGTGCACCGGGCCTTCGGCGACGTCTCCGTGCTGCGGGGCGTGGACCTGGAGGTGTCCGCGGGCGAGCTGGTGACGTTGAGCGGGCCGTCCGGCTCGGGGAAGACCGCGTTGCTGTCGTTGTTGTGCGGCTTCGACTTCCCCGACCGCGGCTCGGTGCTGCCGGGGCCGGCCCCGTGGTCGGCCTGCGCGGTGCTGCCGCAGTCGCTGGGGCTCGCTTCCGAGCTGACGCTGGAGGAGAACGTCGCGCTGCCGTTGCGGCTGGCCGGGCGCGCGGTCGACGGGGTGCCCGGACTGCTGGCGGAGCTGGGCATCGGGGCGTTGGGGGCGCGGTATCCGGGCCAGGTGTCGTTCGGGCAGCAGCAACGGGCGGCTCTGGCGCGTGCGGTGGTGGCCGGGCCTGCCGCGTTGCTCGCCGACGAGCCCACGGCCCACCTGGACGCCGAGAGCGCGGTGGCCGCGGTGGGGTTGCTGCGGCGGGTCGCGGACGAAGGTGCGGCGGTGCTGATCGCTACGCACCACGACGCTGTGCATGCGGTGGCTGATCGCGTACTGGTGCTGGCTGACGGGCAAGTTCAGAGCTGATCGGGTGGGCGCAGCCCATCGCCTCGTTGACGGCGGTCTCACCGTGGGTGCGCTGCAGGTGCGTCTCGCCCCACACCCGGACGCTCTCCACGACGGGCAGGACCGTGGTCCCGTAGGGCGTGAGCCGGTAGATGACGGGTGCCGGGACCGGTCCGGTCACCACGCGTTCGACGAGCCCGTCGGCCTCCAGCTCGCGCAGCTGCTCGGCCAGCACCTTGGGCGTGATCGGCGCACCCCGGCGGCGCAGACCGGCGAAGTGGGACTCGCCGTGGGCGAGCCAGTACACCAGCGTCAGCTTCCACTTCCCGCCGATCGCCGCGAACGCCGCCGCCATCGGGCAGCCGGGAAGCGGGTTGGGGCGCGTTAGGTTACCTGGAGGTGCCTTCTTGTTCATGGTGATCGCTCCGTCGACAGTCGAGTCATGAACATGCGCAGGCTGCTCACCGTGCCACACACGCGAATTCTGGTCGCGTGTCTCGCACTTCTCGCGCTCACCGGATCGGCGTCGGCCGACGTCGCGGACGGTCAGCGGGACTTCGACTGGGAGATCGGGAGCTGGCACTCGGACGTGCGGGTGCTCGCCGATCCGTTGTCGGAGACCGAGGACGAATGGCTCCACTTCGCGGGCACGTCGGTCGTGCGCCCGCTGCTCGACCGGCGGGCGAACGTCGTCGAGCTGAAGATCGCCGGGCCCACGGGGCGGATCGAGGGCCTCAGCATGCGCCTCTACGAGCCGCAGGCGCAGCGCTGGAGCCTGACCTTCGTCAACATCCGCAACGGACTGCTCACCCCGTCGGTGTACGGCGGGTTCCGCGACGGCGTAGGCGAGTTCTACGGCGACGACGAGCTCGGCGGGCGCCCGATCAAGGTGCGGTTCCTGATCCACCGGCACGGCAGGGACCGGGCGACGTTCGAGCAGGCGTTCTCCCAGGACGGCGGTGCGTCCTGGGAGACCAACTGGATCGCGGTCGACCGCCGGACCTGATAGCTCAGACCGCCGGCGGCCGGTCCTCGTACGGCGTCGACAGGACCACGGTCGTGCGGGTCGACACGTTCGCCGACTCCCGGATCTTCTGCAGCAGCTCCTCCAGAGCCACCGGCGACGCGACCCGCACGCGCAGCACGTACGAGGCGTCACCCGCCACCGAGTAGCAGGCCTCGATCTCCGGAAGGTGCTCGAGGCGCTTCGGGTAGTCGTCCGGCTCGGAGGGGTTGATCGGGAAGAGCGAGATGAACGCCGACATCGGCAGGCCGATCTCGGTGCCGTCCAGGCGGGCGGCGTAGCCCTTCACGATGCCGCGCTGCTCCAGCCGCTTCACGCGCTGGTGGACGGCCGACACCGACAGGCCGACCCGCTCGGCCAGGTCGGTGAAGCTGCACCGGCCGTCCGAGGCGAGTTCCTTCAGGATCGCTCTGTCGATCTGCTCGAGGGTCAAAGCACCACCAGCTCGTGAGGTCGGTTGTTGAAGGACTCGACGCCGTTCTCGGTGGCGACGACGATGTCCTCGATGCGAGCACCCCAGCGGCCGGGCAGGTAGATGCCGGGCTCGACGCTGAACGACATGCCCGCCTCCAGCGGCAGCGAGTTGCCGCTGACGATGTAGGGCTCCTCGTGCACGTCGAGGCCGATGCCGTGCCCGGTGCGGTGCACGAAGTACTCGCCGAAGCCCGCGTCGGCGATGATCCCGCGGGCGACGGCGTCGATCTCCTCGCAGGTCACGCCCGGCTTCACCGCCTCGACGGCGGCCTGCTGCGCGGCCTGCAGGACGGCGTAGGTGTCCCGGACGTCGTCGTGCTTCGGCTCGCCCATCACGTAGTTGCGGGTCGAGTCGGAGTTGTAGCCCTCGGCGACCGGGCCACCGATGTCGATGACGACGACGTCGCCCGCCTCGATCACGCGCTCGGAGTCGCGGTGGTGCGGCGAGGCGCCGTTGGGCCCGGAGCCGACGATGACGAAGTCGGCGAAGGTGTGGCCTTCCTCGACGATCGCGGCGGCGATGTCCTTGGCGACGTCCTTCTCCGTGCGACCGACACGCAGGAACTCACCCATGCGCGCGTGCACGCGGTCGATCGCTTGACCGGCCTTGCGCAGGGCGGCGATCTCACTCGCGTCCTTGCGCATCCGCAGCTCGCGGATGATGGGTCCGGCGAGGGTCTGCGCGCCGCCGATCGCCTGGCCGAGCTTGATGGTGTGCAGCGCGGGCATCATGTCCGCCACGGCGGTCCTCGTGCCCTTGATCGCGGCCTTGACCAGCGCGTACGGGTCCTCGCCGTCGACCCACGTGACGACCTGGACGCCCAGCTCGTCGGTCGGGATGCCCGCGTAACCGGGCTGCTCCAGCTTCGGCACGACCAGCGTCGGCGTGCCGCCCACGGGCAGCGCGAGGCAGGTGAGGCGCTCGAAGGAGTCGCCACCGGCACCGATCAGGTACCGCAGGTCCGAGCCGGGAGAGATGAGCAGGGCGTCGACGCCCGCCTGCTCGGCGGCAGCGGAGGCGCGGTCAAGCCGCGCACGCAGCGCGGACACGTCGATGGGCCCGGTGATCGTTGCCATGGTCGAAAGCCTAGTAGCTTGTCCACTCGTGAGCTCTCCCCTGGTGCTGCTCGACTCCGCGAGCCTCTACTTCCGGTCGTACTACGCGCTGCCGGACTCGATGACCGCGCCCGACGGCACGCCGGTGAACGCCGTGCGCGGGTTCGTCGACACGATCGCCCGCGTCATCACCGACCGCGGCGCCGGCCGCCTGGTCGCGTGCCTGGACGCCGACTGGCGCCCCGAGTTCCGCGTGAAGGCCCTGCCGTCCTACAAGGCGCACCGTGTCGCCGAGAACGCGGACGACGGTTCCGAAGAGGTCCCGGACACCCTGACCCCGCAGATCCCGATCATCCTCGACGTCCTCGACGCCGCGGGCATCTGCACCGGCGAGGCGGCGGGCTACGAGGCCGACGACGTCATCGGCGCACTCGCCCACCGCGAAACCGTGTCGCCCGTCGAGGTGGTCACGGGCGACCGCGACATGTTCCAGGTCGTCCGCTTCGAGCCCACCCCAGTGCGCGTCGTCTACGTGGGCCGCGGCTGGAACAAGGCCGAGGTCCTGGGCCCCGAGGAACTGGCGGCGAAGTACTCGGTGCCGGTCGAGAACGCCGGCTCCGCCTACGCCGACATGGCCGTGCTGCGCGGCGACCCCTCCGACGGCCTGCCGGGCGTGGCGGGCATCGGCGAGAAGACCGCGGCCAAGCTCATCACCGAGTTCGGCTCGCTGGAGGCGTTGCTCAAGGCCGTCACCGACCCGATGGACCGCAAGCTCACCACCAAGGCCCGCAACGCCCTGATCGCGGCCGAGGACTACCTGGCCGCCGCACCCACCGTCGTGCGCACCGCGCTGGACGCCCCCGTGGTCCTGGACCGCGACGACGCGGTGCCGCGCGTGCCCGCGGACCCGGAGCGGCTGCGTGAGCTCACGCAGCGCTGGGGGCTGGGCAGCTCGGTGCCGCGCCTGGTCAACGCGATGGAGCGCCGCGCCTAGAAGAACGTCCCGCAGTACGGCTTCCTGTCCACCGCGAACAACGCGTCGGCGTCCCTGAGACGGGTACCCGAGATCCGTTTGGCGGCCGCGAGCTGCGAGAACGTGGTGTCGCCGAGATACACGGCGCCGAGCAGGTCGACCGGGATCGTGAGGTCGGCCTGCTCCTCGACGCGCTCGGCACCGTGCGGCGACACCCGATAGCAGCCGTCGTTGGCCGGCAGCAGCCTGTCCCGCACCCCGATCACGACCGGCTCGGCGGCTCCGTAGGTGCGGGCCTGGAGCATGCGGGGCACGTCGACCAGGCGCAACCAGATCTCGTCGAACACGTCCTTGGTGCGCACGACGCGCGGGTCCTCGAACAGCCACGTCACCGGGTCGTCGAGCGACACGTCGTCCTCGATCTGGTCGACCAGGTCCAGTCGCGTCACGTAGATCCACAGGTCGCGCCAGGCGTCGTCGTTCGCCCACTCGAAGTCCGCAATGGACATCCGGTGCTTGAAGTCCTTCTCCTCGGTCACCTTGTACGTCAGGAAACCGTCGTCACCATCCGGTCCACTGTGGACGACGGTGACCGAGTTCTCCGCTACGCTCCTGCGATCGCGTGCCCGCGCCCACCAGCCAGGCCATCGGCTGATCTGACCCGGCCGCGACAGCCCGAGGGCCTCGTGCAGTTCCGGCAGGAGCTTGTCGGCGGTGTCCTGGTCGAGCATCCGCACGCGGCCGGTCATCTCGCCCGGGATCACCGCACGCTTGGCGTCGACCTCGACGGTCCGCCACCGCCCGGCCAGGCCGTAGCCGAAACGGCCGTAGATGCGGCCCTCGGAGGCGCGCAGCGTGGCCACCGGGTCCGGCAACGACGAGAGTTGCTCGCGCATCAGGGCGGTCAGCACGCCACGGCGCGTGTAGTCGGCACGCACGCCCACGCGTGAGACTGCGGCGTGCGGCACGACGGCGCCACCGGGCACCACTAGAGAGGAGGCGTACGACTGGGTCGTGCCGATCATCTCGTCCCCGTCGAAGGCCGCGAGCACGCGATCAGGCTCGTAGGAGGGCTGGACGACCTTCCAGTCGTCGTCCGAGGGAGGCCCCCAGTGCATCGCCCGCCGGAACACAGTCGTGTGGGCCCGGAACTGCGCTTCGTCGCTGAGCACGCGGATGTCGGTCACGTCCGCGATGGTGGCTCACGCCCGGCCGCGCGCGCACCTCAGTTTCCGCTCGCCCGGAAACGGCACCTCCCCCAAGGTCAGGAAGTCCTTGGGGGAGGTCAACGGAGATCAGTGGTGCCGCTGCGGAGATCAGCCGGTGGGCTGGCCCACCTCGTACTCGCCGTCCTCGGTCTTGACGACGATCTTGACCTTCTTGTCCTTGCCGCCGACCTGGACCTTGCACTCGAACGAGGTGTTGGGCTTGACCTCGTTCTCACCGGTGCAGGTGGCGCTGCCGACGTCGGAGATCTTGTACTCGTCCTTCAGGATCTGGACGATGCCGGTCTGCACGGCGGTGTTGTCGAAGATCTTCTTCTTGAAGCCGGCCGGCGAGACGAAGCCCCAGAACAGCACGCCACCCACGAGCAGCACGACGATGACGGCGGCGACCCAGATGGCCGCGCTGGACTTCTTCTTCGGCGGAACCGGCGGGCCGAAGCCCGGCTGCTGCCCGTACGGGTTGGGCTGGCCCGGGTACTGCTGGGTCTGCTGGCCGTAGGGGTCCGGCTGCACGGGCGTGCCGTACGGGTTCGACTGGGGCTGCGGGGGCACGCCGTACTGCTGCGTCTGCTGCTGCGACGGATCGAAACCGGGGTACGGCTGCTGCTGGCCCGGCTGGGGCTGCGGCGGGCCGTAAGGGTTCTGAGCCGGGAAGCCGCCGGACGGTGTGCCGGGAGGGAAACCGCCACCATAGGGCTGCTGCGGCTGCTGCTGGCCCCAGGGCTGCTGCGGATCGTTCCCTCCGGACGGTCCGTACGGGCTGCTCATCTGTCGACCTCCGTGTGTACGACGTTGCGGCGCGATCCAACCACACCGTTGACGTCAGTCTTCACTCCGACTCGCAAAACCTTTGTCAGGCCTGCGTCAATCTCCGGGTCACATCATCGCCACAACACCGCGCCGCAGCGCGTCGACAGCCTTCGCCGCGGCGGCGCCGACCGGATCCGCTCGGCCGACCACATCACGGATCTGGTCCAAAAGGTCGATCACCTGACGGCACCAACGGACGAAGTCGCCCGCGCCGAGCTCGTTGCCGCCCGCTTCGGCGGCGCTCAGCACCTTCTCCAGCGACTCGCCGCGCGCCCACCGGAACACCGGCCACGCGAACCCGGGATCGGGCTGCCGGGTGATGCGCTCCAGCTTGTGGCGGCGCTCGTCGTCCTCGATCTCCGCCCACAGCCGCACCGTCGTGAGCATGGCGTCCGACACCGGCCCCTGCGGCAGCCGCGCCTCGACCGGACCGTCCCGGCGCGCCTCGTAGACCAGCGACGACACGACGGCCGCGAGTTCCTCCGGCTTGAGGCCCTTCCACACGCCGTTGCGCAGGCACTCGGCGGCGAGCAGGTCCGACTCGCTGTAGAGCCTGGTCAGACGCATGCCGTCCTGGGTCACCTCGTCGTTCTCGCTGAGGTAGCCCCGCTCGCGCAGCAACGCGCGGATGCGGTCGAACTGGCGTGCCAGCGAGTGCGTGGTCGCCGCGACCTTGCGCTCCAGCTGCTCGGTCTCGGCCAGCAGCCGGTGGTAGCGCTCACCCCAGCGCGCGTGGTCTTCGCGCTGGTCACAGCCGTGGCACGGGTGCGAGCGCAGGGCCCGGCGCAGCGTCGCGAGCTCGGGGTCGTCGTCCGCCGTGGTCTTCTTGCGGCCACGCGCCGGCACCGCGATGCCGGTGTTGCGGATCGACGACGCGAGGTCGCGCCGCGACTTGGGCGAACGCACGTCCACCTGCCGCGGCAGCCGGATGTGGCCCAGCACCTCGACCGGCGACGGGAAGTCCGCCGACGTGAGCCGGCCCGACCAGCGGTCCTCGGTGACGACCAGCGGCCGCGCCTCACCCAGCGGCTCGAGGCCGGGGTCGATGACGACGGCGAGCCCGGACCTGCGCCCGGACGGCACCGCGATCACGTCGCCCTTGCGCAGCCGCTCCAGCGACTTGGCCGTTTCGATGCGGCGCGCGTTGGTGTTCTGCTTGGCGAGCTGCTTCTCGCGGTCCGCGACCCGGCGGCGCAGCGACGCGTACTCCGCGAAGTCGCCGAGGTGGCACGTCATCGACTCGGCGTAGCCCGCGAGCGCGTCCTTGTTGCGGTCGATCCGGCGCGCCAGCCCGACGACAGACCTGTCCGCCTGGAACTGCGCGAACGACTGCTCCAGGATCTCGCGCGCCGCCGACGCGCCCAGCTGGTGCACGAGGTTGACGGCCATGTTGTAGCCAGGCCGGAAGCTCGACCGCAGCGGGTACGTGCGCGTGGACGCGAGCCCGCCGACCGCCTTGGGGTCGATCCCGGGCTGCCAGACGACGACCGCGTGCCCCTCGACGTCGATGCCACGACGCCCCGCACGCCCGGTGAGCTGCGTGTACTCGCCCGGCGTGAGGTCGACGTGCGCCTCGCCGTTGTACTTGACGAGCTTCTCGAGCACCACGGTCCGCGCGGGCATGTTGATGCCGAGCGCGAGCGTCTCGGTCGCGAACACGACCTTGACCAGCCCGCGGACGAACAGCTCCTCGACCGTCTCCTTGAACGCGGGCAGCAATCCGGCGTGGTGCGACGCGATGCCGCGCTCCAGCGCCTCACGCCACCCCCAGTACCCGAGCACCATGAGGTCGGCCTCTGGCAGGTCCCGCGTCTTCTCGTCGATGATCAGGCGAACCTGCTCGGTCTCGTCCGGCGTGTTGAGCCGCAGCCCGGCGCGCGCCGTCTGAGCCACAGCCGCGTCACACCCGGCCCGGCTGAACACGAACACGATCGCCGGCAGCAGCCCGGCCCCGTCGAGCCGCTGGATCATGTCGATGCGCGACGGCGGCTTGTACCCGGTGTTGCGCGGCGGCCTGCCTCCCCCGTTGCGGTTGCGCCCGCGGCTGAACGGCACGTGGTACCGAGTCAGCTCCTCGGTCTTGCGCAGCACCTGGGCGTTGATCCGCGCGTGCGTCTCGTCGCCCTCGAACAGGTCGAGCATCTGGTTGCCCACCATCATGTGCTGCCACAGCGGCACGGGCCGGTGCTCGTCGACGACGACCGTCGTGTCACCGCGCACCTCGACCAGCCACTCGCCGAACTCCTCGGCGTTGCTGACCGTCGCGGACAGACCGACGACCTGCACGTGCTCCGGCAGGTGCAGGATCACCTCTTCCCACACGGGACCGCGGAACCTGTCCGCGAGGTAGTGCACCTCGTCCATGACGACGTACGCGAGTCCGTCCAGAGTGGACGAACCCGAGTACAGCATGTTCCGCAGCACCTCGGTGGTCATCACCACGACCGGAGCCCCGCCGTTGACGCTCGTGTCACCGGTCAGCAGGCCGATGCTCTCCGCCCCGTAGCGCGCGGTGAGATCGGCGAACTTCTGGTTGGACAGCGCCTTGATCGGCGTGGTGTAGAAGCACTTGCGGCCCTCGCTCAGCGCGAGGTGCACGGCGAACTCCCCCACCACCGTCTTGCCGGCACCGGTGGGGGCGCAGACGAGCACTCCGTGACCGTCCTCCAGAGCCTCACAGGCCTGGCGCTGGAACGGGTCCAGCTCGAACGAGACGACGGAGCCGAAGTCGGTCAGCTTGGGCCGCTGAGCGCTGCGCCGGGAGTCGGCGTAGGCCTCGGCCGGGGACCGCGAAGCACGTGACACCTCTTCAGGCTTTCACATCGCACCGACAATCGCCGCCGAGATAGATTAACTTCAGTAAACACTGAAGTTATTGAGAGGGTTGGGGTTGCAGGTTCGCCTCGGCGGCGGGTCGGTTTGCGTTGGTGCGTTCCGGTTCCAGCGGAGGGCTCGCCGATGCGGTTGGGTCGCGTTCCAGCATGGTTGCGCAGGCCTTGACGGGCCGGGTCACTTCATCGCCGCTTCACGACGACAGCGATTGAGGCTTGACCTCGGGGCCCTTGCGAGGCGCTCATCGGCCTGAAAAAGCCGGGCATGTAAAGCGCCCGGCCGATCCGATACGGTAGCACCTCGCACCCGGAGTCAAGCCCCAATCGCCAGCGTACGTGGGCACGTAGGGCGCTCGGGTTCCGGGAATTACCGGTTGGACGGCGTGGCATTGCCCCTTACCGCTCGGCTTCACCATCGCGGTTATGTTCTGGAACAACCGGTAGGCCAGCTCCTTGCCGAACGCCCGCACCGCACTGGGCTCATACTCACGAGCGAAGCCGACAACAGGCGCCTCGACTTCGGCGGGCAGGGCCTTCATGACCTCGGCGACCACCGCGACATGCTCGATCGACAACGCGCCCTCCGCCACCGCCGCGGCGACCACGGGAAGCTCAGGCTCGAGCACGCTACCCGCGGGGGTGATCTCTCGAACCAGCAGTGCGGCGCGGGTGACCCATTGCCTGGCGGTTTTCCGATCCCAGCGCACCGCGTGCCGCAACACGTGCGGCAAATCCTGGTAACCCAGCTCAGCCGCGGCACCACGCCGATCCAAGTCCGCGATTCTGCATCACGGAATGTTCGCGAACCCGGATTTCCGTAATCTCGTCGACGATGCCGCGCAGCAGCTCGTCGGTGGAGAGGAGTCGGGTGTCGCTCACGCGTTCTGATCTACCGCAAGATCACGACAAGATAACAGATCAGGGCATACACAATCGGGTGAACGGCCCGATCAAACCGCGTTTCGCGGCGAAGCAAGCCGTAAAGGGCAATGCACCACCGGGCAAGCGGTAATGGCGTGAGCCGGCGGTGCCATCGTGCCCGCGGACGCCGGCGATGAAATGGCCCGGCCCGTCAAAGCCCGCACAACCACCCTGGAACGCCGAAAGCCCGGCCCGCCAAGAGGCGAACCGGGCCACCAGCCGTCAGAACGTCCGCTGCACCCGATCCGCGACAAGCTTCACGAACCGAGACGGGTCAGCCAGCTCCCCACCCTCGGCGAGCAACGCCAGCCCGTAGATCAGCTCAGCCGTGTCCGAGAGCGACTCCCGCTCCCCACCGGCGAACGCCTTGTGCAGCCCCTCCACCAGCGGGTGCGACGGGTTGAGCTCCAAGATCCGCTTGATCTTCGGCAGCTCCTGCCCCATCGCCTTGTACATCTTCTCCAGCGTGGGAGTGATGTCGTGCGAGTCGCCGACAACGCACGCCGGAGAGGTCGTCAGACGCGAGGAGAGGCGAACCTCCTTGACGTCCTCCGACAGCGCGGAGCCCATCCACGAGAGCAGGTCCGCGAACTCCGCCGCCTTGGCCTCGTTCGCCGACTTCTCCTCGTCGGTCTCCAGGTCCACCTGTCCCTTGGCGACGGACTGGAACGGCTTGCCGTCGAACGAGGGAACGGCGTCGACCCACATCTCGTCGATCGGGTCGGTGAGGATCAGGACCTCGTACCCCTTGGCGCGCAACGCTTCCAGGTGCGGCGACTTCTCGACCGCGACCCGAGAGTCGCCGGTCATGTAGTAGATGTGCTCCTGGCCTTCCTTCATCCGCGAGACGTAGGAAGCCAGGGTGGTCGGCTCGTCCGCGGAGTGCGTCGAGGCGAACGAGCAGATCTCCAGGATGGCGTCGCGGTTGTCGAAGTCGGAGAGCAGGCCCTCCTTCAGAGCCGCGCCGACCTCGCGCCACAGCTTGGCGTAGTCGTCAGGGCGCGAGGACTGCAGCGACTTGATCGACGAGAGGACCTTCTTCACCAGCCTGCGGCGCATCAGCTGGATCTGGCGGTCCTGCTGCAGGATCTCGCGCGACACGTTCAGCGAGAGGTCGGCGGCGTCGACGACGCCCTTCACGAAGCGGAGGTACTCCGGCATCAGCTCGGCGCAGTCGTCCATGATGAAGACGCGCTTCACGTAGAGCTGGACGCCGCGCTTGCTGTCGCGCATGAACAGGTCGAGCGGCGCCTGCGACGGCAGGAACAGCAGGGCCTGGTACTCGAAGGTGCCCTCCGCCTGCATGCGGATGGTCTCGAGCGGCGCGTTCCAGTCGTGGCTGATGTGGCGGTAGAACTCCGCGTACTCCTCCTCCGTCACCTCGGAGGCCGGGCGTGCCCACAGGGCCTTGCGGGAGTTGATCTCCTCGCCGCCCAGGCGCACGGGCCAGGTGATGAAGTCCGAGTAGCGCTTGACGATCTCGCGGATCTTCGCGGGCTCGGTGTAGTCCGGCAGACGGTCCTCGTCGTCGGCCGGCTTGAGGTGCAGCGTGACCGAGGTGCCCTGCGGCGCGTCGTCGACGTCGTCGATCGTGTACGTGCTCTCGCCGGTCGACTCCCAGCGCACGCCCTTCTCGGCGTGCGGGTACTTCGTCACGAGGGTGACCTTGTCGGCCACCATGAACGACGAGTAGAAGCCGATGCCGAACTGGCCGATCAGGTCGGACGACGACGATTGCTGCTCCTTGAGCTGGCGCAGGAACTCCGCGGTGCCCGACTTCGCGATCGTGCCGATGAGCCGCACGACGTCCTCGCGCGTCATGCCGATGCCGTTGTCGCGCACGGTCAGCGTGCGCTCGGCCGGGTCGGACTCGATCACGATGTGGAGGTCGTCGACGTCGACCTTCATGTCCTTGTCGCGGAAGGACTCCAGCCGCAGCTTGTCCAGCGCGTCCGAGGCGTTCGACACGAGCTCGCGCAGGAACGTGTCCTTGTTCGAGTAGATCGAGTGGATCATCAGCTGCAGCAGCTGACGCGCCTCGGACTGAAATTCCAGCGTCTCCATGAATCCCCACCGAAACAGAAAGCGGTACGAACAGCCCTACAATTTAGCGGCCCACAACTGTGAGAGCGCCTGGAACCGTGCGAACGGAGACGGGCAGCGCCTCCTGGCGTTCGCCGTCGGCGTAAGCGATCCATCCGTTGCCACCGGACAACGACACCTCACGCGCGCGGAACGTGCGCACGGACGGATGCTCGGTGTGCTGGCCCGTGCGCAACGTCGGCAGCATCCGCATGAGCATCGACCGGCTGGCGTGCTCCACCACCGTCACGTCGAACAGCCCGTCCGACGCGTCCGCGGCGGGGCAGACCGGGATCCCGCCGCCGTAGTTCGGCGTGTTCCCCACGGCCACCAGCGTCGCGTCCAGCGAGAACGTGTCGCTCTCCGTCGTCACGAGCAACGGCGCCGACCGCAGCGACGCCAGCTCGGCCAGGATCGCCAGGTCGTAGCGGCGGGGACCGGCGGGCCAGCGCATCGCGTTCGCCCGCTCGTTCACCGCCGAGTCGAACCCCGCGCACAGCACCGTCGCGAACCACTGCCCGGTCGACAACCGGCCGAGATCCAGCTTCTTGCGGGTCCCGAACACCACGTCGTCGACGGAGGCCGACCCGATCGCGGTGGCCAGGTCGTTGCCGGTACCCGCCGGCACGATCCCCAGCGCCGTCGACGTGCCCGCGCACGCCTGGATGCCCAGGTGAGCGGCACCGTCACCACCGAGCACTACCAGCAGGTCGACCCCGGACGCGACGGCCTCGCGCGCCATCGCCAGCGTGCCCTCCGCGTCGTGCGCGACCAGCTGCGTCAGCGACGAGACGTGCGGGCGCAACGCGGCGGCGGTCGACCCTGCCATGCGGGCCGCCCGCCCCTTGCCCGACGCCGGGCAGACCAGCAGGGCTGCCCGCGTCACGTGGCGTCGTCGTAGTTCACGCGCTTCGCGGGTTCGGAAGCGGCGGGCTCGACCTTCTCACCAGGCATGTTGCCGTCGTCGTTGGACGGCGTGTAGTCGAACGGCGCCGCCTCGTTGTCGTCGAGCGCGTCCCAGCCCTCGGCCGCGCGCAGCTTGGCCTTGCGCCTGTCGTGGATGCGCGCGAGCTGGATCGCCATCTCGAACAGCAGCACCAGCGCGAGCGCCAGCACGACCATCGAGATCGGGTCGGTGCCGGGCGTCGCGATCGCGGCGAACACGAACAGGCCCATCATCAGGCCGCGCCGCCACTTCGACAGCCGCTCGTACGACACCACGCCCGCGCGGTTGAGCATCACCACGACCAGCGGGAGCAGGAAGCTCACGCCGAAGATGAACAGCATGGTGATCACGAAGTTGATGTACTTGCTACCCGTGAGCGCCGTGGTCCAGTTGCCACTGCCGAAGCCGAGCAGCACCTTCAGGCCCTCGGGCACCACGAGGTAGGCGAGCACCGCGCCGGCGATGAACAGCAACGCGCCGATGCCCACGAACACCCGCGCGAAGTTGCGTTCCTTCGCGTACAGGCCGGGCGTGATGAACGCCCAGATCTGGTACAGCCACAGCGGGCTGAGCAGCACCGCACCCGCCGCCGTGCCGACCTGGAGCTGCACCAGGAAGATCTCGAACGGCTCGGTCTGCAGCAGCGCGCAGCGGCCGTCCTTGGTGATGTCGGCGCGGTACGGCGCCAGGTCGGCCTGGCAGTACGGCCCCGTCAGGATGTCGCCCAGCGACGGGATCGGGCCGAGCCGCACCTGGAACCAGATGAAGCCGAAGATCGCACCGATGGCGATCACCAGCATCGCGAGGCCGAGGCGGTACCTCAGCTCGTACAGGTGCTCTTTGAGCGACATCGTGCCGTCGGGGTTGCCCCTACGGCGCTTGCCGCGTTCCCGGCGCTCGGCGAACCACCGGAACGGACCTGCCACCTCGCCAACCGTCCCTTACAAGTCTGCGACCGGAAGGTCAGTTGTTGGTGGCCTTGTTCTGAGCGGTCTGCTCGATGGGCGGCGCGACCTGCGGCTGCTGCTGAACAGGCTGCTGAACGGGCTGCTGGACCTGTGGCTGGGCCGACGGGAGCTGCTGCACGGGCTGCTGCGCGACGGGCGCGTCGTCCGTGGCGTCGGGGTCGCGCAGGCCCTTGGTCTCGGCCTTGAAGATCTTCGCCGACCGGCCGAGCGACCTGGCCATGTCAGGAAGCTTCTTCGCACCGAACAGCAAGATGATCACCACAGCGATGATGATCAGCTCGGTGGGTCCGAGGTTAGGCATTGCTGGTCCTCCTGTCTGCCCCGCGACGTAGATCGTACACGGGGTTTGCCCTGGTGCAGGCCTATCCCGAAGGCCGTCGTTGCGCGAACGCCACCTTCAGCGCGGCCGTCCGCGCCTTCAGCAGGCCCACGTTGTCGCCGACCCTGTCCCTCACCAGAGTGCGGGCGCTGGCGAATCGACGCAAGGATCGGATGACTCGAAGTGCGATCGCGGCCAGCACGATCAGTCCGAGCGCGACCAGCGCCAGGGTCGGTGTGTATGGCACGAGCACACGTTATACGTCCTGGGTGGACAACAGGTGATCTGCCCGGCGCAATGCTTCCTCCGCGCGGCGAACAACCTCCTCCGCCAGCTCGGCCGGCTGCTCCACGTGCACGTCACCGCCGAGTCCGAGGAGCAGGCGGACCATCCAGGACGAGTCGTCGTAGCGCATGAGAACACGCGTGCGGCCGTCGGAGAGCTCCGCGGCGTGATCAACGGGGTAGTACTCGGCCACCCAGTGCGCGTCCGGTTCGAGCAGAAGGACCGCGACCTTCTGATCGTCCCGCGGCTGGAACAACCCCTCCGACGTATCCGTCAGCCGTGCGTGCGGCGGAGGCGCCGAGGGCTCGTCGAGCACCTCCACGTCGTCGATCCGGTCGAGCCGGAACAACCGCACGCCGAGCGCGGAACGGCACCACGCTTCGAGGTAACCGCGCCCTTCGACCAGCAGCAGGCGCATCGGATCGACGATTCGATCGCTCATCGCGTCGTGCGACTGCGAGTAGTAGCGGATGCGCACGGCCCGTTCGCGCTTCACGGCGTCCTGCACGGCCGCTCGGATCTCCGTGGTCTCCTCGCGCTCGAAGGCACCCAGCCCGACGACCATGCCCGCAGGCTGCGCCTTGCCGACCGCCGACTCGATCTTGGCCAGTGCCCGCTGCACCGCGTCCGTGTCGACCACGCCCGGCGTGTCCGACAGCGCCCGCAGCGCCACGAGCAGCGACGACGCCTCGGCCGCGGTGAGCCGCAGCGGCCGGTTCATGCCCGCGTCGAACGAGACCGTGATCGTCTCGCCCTCGAACGACAGGTCGATGAGGTCGCCGGGGCCGTAGCCGGGCAGGCCGCACATCCACAGCAGCTCGAGGTCCTTGCGCAGCTGCTTGGGCGTGATGCCGAAGTCGGCGGCGGCCTCCTTGATCGTGATGGCGGGCCGGTTGAGCAGGTACGGCACGAGTGCGAGCAGACGCGGCAGCCGTTCGTTCGACGCGGTCACCGCGCTCCTTCCAGTGCACCCTGCAGGCGGTCGCGAACCGACTTCGCCAGCACCTCGGGCTCCAGCACCACGACGTCGGGACCGAACCCGGCGAGCCACTTCGCCGCCGAGTCGGGGAACTTCAGGTCGATCTCGACGATGTCGCCGCCGTCGCGTTCCTCGATGATCTTGGCGTGCCTGCGCACCCCCAGAGCCCGGCCCTTGGCGACCCAGATCTTGGCGGGCGCCGTGTGATGCGGATCGGCCTCCGTGCGCGCGATGAGGCTCATCAGGTCGGTTCCCTCCGGCACCTTCACGACGCCGGGCTTGCCGACCGTGCGCACCTGACCGACGACACGGGACAGCCGGAAGCAGCGCGTGTCGTCACGATCGCGGTCCCAGCCGACGAGGTACCACTTGCCGCGCCACGCGACCACGCCCCACGGCTCGACCGTTCGTTCCTTCTGCCCGCCCGGCGGCGGCTTGCGGTACCCGAACGTCACGACCTGCCCCGCCTGGACCGCCTGCAGCAGCGGCGGGAACGCGGGCTCGTTCGCCCTGACCTTGGGCTCGACGGCGGCCGGCGCGTCCTGGTCGACGTCCACGCCGGCGGCCCTCAGCTTGATCAACGCGCCGTGCACCGCGCCCGTGAGCTGCGGTGAGTCCCAGAGCCGGGCGGCCAGCGCCACGGCGGCCGCCTCGTCGGGTTCGAGGTCGATGTCGCCGAGCTCGTAGTCGCGCCGCGCGATGCGGTACCCGTCCTCCGCGCCCTCGACGTTGGACTGCCTGCCTGTCTCCAGCGGCACGCCGAGGTCGCGCAGTTCGGACTTGTCGCGTTCGAACATGCGGAAGAACGCCTCGTCCGTCGGAGCCTCGTGATAGCCCGGGACGATGGCGCGGATGCGCTCCGCTGTCAGGTACTGGCGGGTCGACAGCAGGCACAGCACCAGGTTGACAAGGCGTTCGGCGCGTGCGATGGCCACGGACAAACCCTAACCCCGTGTGGTTTGAAACCCTGACATCACCTGTTGTGAACGGTCCGTTCAGAGCAGCGCGCGCAACTCCCGTACCAGCTCCACGGGCGCTTCCTCGGCCATGTGGTGTCCACAGTCGATGGCACGTACCTGCACGTCATCGGCCCACTCGGCCCACACGTCCTCAAGATTCTCGTAGAGATCTCCGAGGTCGTCCTTCGCCGACCACAACGCCAGCACAGGACACGCGATCTTGCGCCCGCGCGCGTGGTCCTCGTCGTCGTGCTGGCGATCGACCTCCAGCCCGGCGCGATAGTCACCGCACATCGCGAGCACCGTCTCGGGGTCGTGGATGGCGCGCTGGAAGTCCACCCAGTTCTCCACGCCCATCGCGAGCGGCGTGTCGTGGTACCGCCCGCCGTAGAAGAGGTCGGGATCCTGGTTGATCATCGCGGCGGCGAGCTCCTGCTGCGCCAGGAAGAACCAGTGGTACCAGGCCTGCGCGAACCGGGCGTCGCACCGCCGCAGGTGCGCCCCGATGGGCAACCCGTCGAGCACGGCGAGCTTCGTGACCCGGCCGGGGTGGTCGAGCGCGAGCCGGATCGCCGCGGCCGCACCCCGGTCGTGCCCGACGACGGCGAACCGCTCGTGGCCCAGCGAGCTCATCAGGTTCACGAAGTCACGCGCCATGGCCCGTTTCGAGTAGTCGCCGGGCTTGCTGGACTCGCCGTAGCCGCGCAGATCCGGGCACACCACCGTGTGGTCCGTGGCGAGCAACGGCGCGACGCGGTGCCACGTCGTATGAGTCCGAGGGTGGCCGTGCAGGAGAAGGACCGGTGGCCCTGCCCCACCGGTCCTCACTCGCAGCACGGCCTCGCCGACGTCGATGCGGCGCAACGAGAATCCCTCGAACACGCGCTAGAACTACCCCGGTCCCCCGCGCCCGGAAACCAGTCAGTTCGTGCCGACGCGCCCCTTCTCGCCCGCCGCCCAGCACGTGAATCCGACACAGTCGACGGTGTCGAAGCTGCCGGTGTCGGCCACCTTCCAGGTCCTGCCGTCCTTGCTCACGTCGGTGCCCGACGGCCCGACCGCCACCAGCCCGTTGCCGCGGTAGGCGATGCCGGACCGGTATCCGATCGGTGCCGTGGCTCCCGCCTTCCAGCCCCGCCGGTCCTTGGTCGCGAACGCGGGCGTCGGATCAGTCGGCTTCAGGTAGTCGCCGCCGATCGCCACACCCCGCCACGGCGTCTTGAACGCCACCGCGAACACCCCGGCCGCCGCACCACTGGGCAACGGCACCTCCGCCGCCTCCCACGACCGCCCGCCGTCCCGCGACTCCAGCACCCGTGCCTTCGCGCCGCCGCCGGTCGCGATCCACGCGTGGTTGCCCGCCGTCGTCACGCACTGCCCGGACGCCGCGAACGCGAACTCCCCCGGCAACGCGTCAGGCATGCCCTTGGTGTCGTTGACGTGCCACGAACGCCCGCCGTCCCACGTCCTGAGGACGCGGAACTTGCCGTCGACCGGGTCGCTCAGCGCCAGCCCGCGGAACCGGTCGAAGAACGCCACGCAGTCGTAGAACGCCTTCGGGTCGGTGTTGCGGAACGACTCCTGCCAGGTCTTTCCGCCATCGGACGTGCGGTAGATCCGGGACGACTCACCTTCACCGATCGACAGCGCCACGGCGTTGCGCGCGTCGAACGCCTCGATGTCGCGGAACTCGAGCGCCTCCGTGCCGGGCGGCCCGACGGACTCCCACGACCGGCCACCGTTCACCGTGCGCAGGACAGCGCCTTTCGAGCCGCTGACCCACGCGACCTGACCGGACACTGCGGACAACCCGCGCAGGCGGGCGTCGGATCCGGTCGGTTTCAGCTCCCAGTACGGCGCTTCAGCGGAAGCGACCCCAGGGAGAACCAGGAAAGCGGCGAGTGCCGCCGCGATGATCCTCATGCGGCCACTCTGGTCCAGACGGTGATCGCTTCCTACCCTCCGTTCGGCGTGACGCCGCTGACGGGTGGCGTGCCGCTCGGCATCGCGGTCAGCGACAGACGACAGCGGCGGGCCCGAATGGACCCGCCGCTGTCGTTCACGCCTGATCAGAGCGATGAGATGAGCCTTTCCACGCGCTCGTCCACCGCCCGGAACGGGTCCTTGCACAGCACCGTGCGCTGCGCCTGGTCGTTCAGCTTCAGGTGCACCCAGTCCACGGTGAAGTCACGCCCGGCGGCCTGCGCGGCGGCGATGAAGTCGCCACGCAGCTTCGCGCGGGTGGTCTGCGGCGGGGTGTCCTTGGCGGCCTCGATCTCGCCGTCGTCGGTCACGCGCTCGACCTGGCCCTTGCGCTGCAGCAGGTCGAACACGCCACGGCCGCGGCGGATGTCGTGGTAGGCGAGGTCGAGCTGGGCGATGCGCGGGTTGGACAGGTCCATGTTGTGCTTGGCCATGTACCGCTCCATCAGGCGGTTCTTGATGGCCCAGTCGATCTCGCGGTCGATCTTCGTGAGGTCCTGCGCCTCGACGGCGTCGAGGGTGCGGCCCCACAGCTCGATCACGCGCTGCGCCATCGGGTCCGGCGAGCGCTTGGCCGTGTGCTCGACGGCCTTCTCGTAGTACTCGCGCTGGATGTCGAGCGCGGAGGCTTCCTTGCCGCCCGCGAGGCGGACCGTGCGGCGGCCGGTCAGGTCGTGGGAGATCTCGCGGATGGCGCGGATCGGGTTGTCCAGCGAGAAGTCGCGGAACTGGACGCCCTGCTCGATCATCTCGAGCACCAGGTTCGCGCTGCCCACCTTGAGCAGCGTCGTCACCTCGGACATGTTCGAGTCGCCGACGATGACGTGCAGGCGCCGGTAGCGCTCGGCGTCGGCGTGCGGCTCGTCGCGGGTGTTGATGATCGGGCGGGAACGGGTGGTCGCGGACGACACGCCCTCCCAGATGTGCTCGGCGCGCTGCGAGAGGCAGTACACGGCGCCGCGAGGGGTCTGCAGGACCTTGCCCGCGCCGCAGATCAGCTGGCGGGTGACCAGGAACGGCAGCAGCACGTCCGCGATGCGGGAGAACTCGCCGGCCCTGGCGACCAGGTAGTTCTCGTGGCAGCCGTAGGAGTTGCCCGCGGAGTCCGTGTTGTTCTTGAACAGGAAGATGTCGCCGCCGATGCCCTCGTCGGCCAGCCTGCGCTCGGCGTCGACGAGCAGGTCTTCGAGGATCCGCTCGCCGGCCTTGTCGTGGGTGACGAGCTGGGCCAGGTCGTCGCACTCGGCCGTGGCGTACTCCGGGTGTGAGCCGACGTCCAGGTAGAGCCGAGAACCGTTGCGCAGGAAGACGTTCGAGGAACGCCCCCACGACACGACCCGGCGGAACAAGTACCGCGCGACCTCGTCCGGGGAGAGACGCCGCTGCCCGTGGAAGGTGCAGGTCACCCCGAACTCTGTCTCAATGCCGAAGATCCGCCGCTGCATACCTCAACAGTAGGCGACTTCCGGCCGCACCAGGGTGATCCGTTCGGGCGGCGCGCCGGTTGCGGTTTAGTGTCGGTGGGGTGTGGAAACGGGTCAGCGCTCTCGACAAGAAGCTCATGAGCTCCTCAGCGAGACTGCCTCCGAGCAGGCTCGACCGGGGTTTCAAGCGGCTTTCCCGCGCCGCGAACCACAGCCTGTTGTGGTTCGTCGTCGCGGCCGTTCTGGCAACTGGGAAAGGCCCGTTCCGGCGGGGTGCGCTGAGAGGGCTCGCGGCCATTGCCGGGGCGTCTGCCAGCGCGAACCTGATCGGCAAGTCCCTTTTTCCGCGACGCAGACCCGCCGCTGATCTGCTCGCGGTGGAACGCCGGTTGTCACGCCGGCCGACGTCGTCGTCGTTTCCGTCCGGTCACTCCGCGTCAGCCGCCGCTTTCGCCACGGCGGTGGCCATGGAATCGCCCAAAGCGGGTGCGGTGATCGCGCCGCTCGCGGCCGCCGTGGCCTATTCACGCGTCCACACGGGCGTGCATTGGCCGACCGATGTCGCGGCCGGTGCGGCGGTGGGTGCGGGGGCCGCGCTGCTCACTCGCCGGTGGTGGCCGCTCGGGGTGAACGAGCCCGCGTCGGCCTACGAGCACGCCGACCTGACGTCGCTGCAGGACGGCGACGGGCTGGTCGTCGTGGTGAACCCGCACTCCGGGATCGGGCCGGACCCGTCACCGCGCATCGCGGAGGAGTGGCCGAAGGCGCAGATCGTGCCGATCGAGGAGCTCGGCTCGCTGCCGGACGCGAAGGCGCTGGGTGTGGCCGGTGGTGATGGCACCGTGGCCGCCGTGGCCGCCATCGCAGCCGAGCGCGACCTCCCGCTCGTGCTCATCCCGTCCGGCACGTTGAACCACTTCGCGCGTGACGTGGGCATTCAGGGGCTGCACGACACGGCTCAGGCGGTGGCGGACGGTGTGGGCGTGCGGGTCGATCTGGCGCAGGTCAACGGGCAGTGGTTCGTGAACACGGCGTCGCTCGGTGGCTATCCGGACATGGTGCGGATCCGGGAGAAGCTGGAGAAGCGCTGGGGCAAGTGGCCGGCCGCGGTGCTGGCGCTCTTCCGCGTGCTGCAGCGCGCCAAGCCGCTGGACATCACCATCGACGGCGACAAGCACCTCGTGTGGCTGCTGTTCGTGGGCAACGGTCCGTACCGGCCGAAGGGTTTCGCGCCCACCATGCGCCCCCGGCTGGACGACGGGCTGCTCGACGTGCGGTACGTCCGTGCGGACCGGAGGTACTCGCGGACGAGGTTCTTCCTGGGCGCTCTGTTCGGGGCCCTGGAGCACTCGCGCATGTACAAGCACTTCGAGGTCGCCTCGTTGAACGTCGAGGTCCACGGCCCGCCGATCTCGATCGCGACCGACGGTGAGGTGCGCGAGAGGGGCAACCACTTCAAGTTCCGTTCACGGCCGGCTGCTCTGGGGATCTATCGGCCGTAGCTGTTCGACATTGTCGAACATGCGCAGCTAGAGTGCGTGCTGTGCCCGGACCCATTCAGTCCATTCAGCGCGCGGCGGAGGTTCTTAAGCTGCTCGCGCACGGCGGCGCGCACCAGCTGAGCGTCGGCGAGATCTCCCGCGCGCTGGACCTGGCCAAGCCGACGGTGCACGGCATCCTGCGGACGCTGCAGGAGGTCGGGTTCGTCGAGCAGGACGTCGAGGGTGGCAAGTACCGCCTGGGCGCCGCCCTGTTCCAGATCGGCACGAGCTACCTCGACGGCAACGAGCTGCGCGCCAAGGCGCTGAACTGGTCGGACACGCTGGCGATGCGTGCGCGCGAGGCGGTGCGCATCGGCGTGATGCACGGCAAGCACGTGCTCGTGGTGCACCACGTGTTCCGGCCGGACAACAGCCGGCAGACGGTCGACACCGGCGCACTGCTGCCGTGGCACGCGACCGCGCTCGGCAAGGTGCTGGTCGCGTTCGGCGAGTGGCCGGACGGCGAGCTGCAGCGCTACACCCGCCACACCCTCACCGGCTTGGACCTGAGCACGGCGCTGGACGACGTCCGCGAGCGCGACTGGGCCTACGACCTGCACGAACTCGTCGAGGGCGAGGCGTCGATCGCCGCCCCCATCCGGGACAGGCGCGGCGTGGTCGTCGGCGCGGTCGGCATCTCCGGACCGGTCGAGCGGCTGTGCGAGTCACCCGATCAGCCGCCGCGCCTCGAACTCGTGTCCTACGTACGTGAGGCAGCTCGCAGCGTTTCGAGGGAGCTCGGCGGCCTCTCCTGGTAGTAGGGTGAAACCGTTCGACAATGTCGAATGGCACAGAGAGGTGCTTACCGGTGAGCTACATCGCGGCGATCGACCAGGGCACGACGTCGTCCCGGTGCATCGTGTTCGACCAGTCAGGCGGGATCGTGTCGGTCGCCCAGCGTGAGCACCGGCAGATCTTCCCCAGGCCGGGCTGGGTGGAGCACGACGCGACCGAGATCTGGACGAACGTCCAGGCCGTCGTTCGCGACGCCCTCGCCCAGGCATCTCTGACGCACGCCGACATCGCCGCGTTCGGCATCACGAACCAGCGCGAGACGACGGTGGTCTGGGACCGCGAGACCGGCGAGCCCGTGCACAACGCGATCGTCTGGCAGGACACGCGCACGGACGCGGTGATCAAGCAGCTCGGCGACCAGGACCGCTTCCGCGAACGCTCCGGGCTGCCGCTCGCGACCTACTTCTCCGGCCCGAAGGTGCGGTGGCTGCTGGACAACGTCGAGGGCCTGCGCGAACGGGCCGGCCGCGGCGAGGTCCTGTTCGGCACCATGGACACCTGGCTCATCTGGAACCTGACCGGACGCCACGTCACCGATGTGACGAACGCGTCGCGCACCATGCTGATGAACCTCGAGACCCTGGACTGGGACCCCGAGCTGGTGTCCGCGATGGACGTCCCGCTCGCGATGCTCCCCCAGATCCGGTCCTCCTCCGAGGTCTACGGCAGCTACGAGGGCGTGCCCGTCGCGTCCGCGCTCGGCGACCAGCAGGCCGCCCTGTTCGGCCAGACCTGTTTCGCACCCGGCGAAGGCAAGTGCACGTACGGCACGGGCGCGTTCCTGCTGATCAACACCGGCGACCAGCCCGTTCGGTCGCGCAACGGGCTCCTCACCACCGTCGGCTACAAGATCGGCGACGAGCCCGCCGCCTACGCGCTGGAGGGCGCGATCGCGGTGACGGGCGCGCTGGTGCAGTGGTTCCGCGACAAGGTCGGGCTGATCTCGTCGGCGGCGGAGATCGAGACGCTCGCCCGCACGGTCGACGACAACGGCGGCGCGTACTTCGTGCCCGCGTTCTCCGGGCTTTTCGCACCCCACTGGCGAAGTGACGCGCGCGGCGTGATCGCGGGCCTGACGGGCTACATCTCGCGCGGACACCTCGCACGGGCCGTGCTGGAGGCATCCGCGTGGCAGACGCGCGAGGTCGTGGACGCGATGAACGCCGACTCCGGCGTGGACCTCACGACGCTGCGGGTCGACGGCGGCATGACCGCCAACAACCTGCTCATGCAGTTCCTGGCGGACGTGCTGGACGTGCCGGTGGTGCGCCCGATCGTCGCGGAGACGACGTGCCTCGGCGCGGCGTACGCGGCCGGTCTGGCGGTCGGCTACTGGCCGGACACGGCCGCGTTGAAGGCGAACTGGCACAAGGCGGCCGAATGGGAGCCGTCGATGGAACCGGCCGCCCGCGACAAGGGCTACCGGAAGTGGAAGAAGGCGGTCGAGCGGACCGTCGGGTGGATGGACGAGGACGATGACTGACCTTTCTCTTGGCCTGACCCAGCGGGCACGCGCCCGCGAAGAGCTCCAGCACGGCAAGTTCGACGTCGTCGTGATCGGCGGCGGCATCCTGGGCATCGCGACCACGTGGGCGGCCGCCCGCTCGGGCCTGCGCGTCGCGCTGGTGGAGAGCGGTGACTTCGCGGGCGCCACCTCGTCCGCCTCGTCGAAGCTCGTCCACGGCGGCCTGCGCTACCTCGCGATGGGCCCGTCGGCCGTGCCGATGGTGCACGAGAACCACAAGGAACGCCGGGCCCTGGGCGACCGCCTGGCGCCGCACCTGGTGCGCCCGCTGCCGTTCCTCGTCCCCGTCTACAAGGGAGGCCCGCACAGCCGTTTCGTGCTGGGTGCGGGCGTGACGCTGTACTCCGCGCTGTCGGGCTTCGGCGACGGCATGGGGAAGGTGCTGTCGGCGCGCAGGGCTGTTGAGTGGGTGCCTGACCTGCGCGCCGACGGTTTGCGCGGTGCCGCGATGTACTACGACCACCAGATGAACGACAGCCGTGTGGCGATCACCGCCGCCCGCGCCGCCGCCGAGGCCGGTGCCGTGCTGCTCAACCACATCTCGGTCGTGGGCCTGCGCAAGACCGGCGGGAAGGTGACCGGCGTCGACCTGCGCGACGCCCAGGGCGAGTTCGGCGTCGACGCGCGCGTCGTCGTGAACGCCACCGGCCCGTGGCTGGACGTGTTGCGGCGCATGGAAGACGCGTCGGCGGCCCCGTCCATCCGGTTGTCGAAGGGGTCGCACCTGGTGCTGCGGACCTCGTCGGAGTGGAAGGCCGCGCTGACGATCCCGGTCGACGACGTGCGTGTGTCGTTCGCGATCCCGTGGGAGGGCCACCTCCTCCTCGGCACCACCGACGAGGCGTACGAGGACGACCCGGCCAAGGTCGCCTGCACGGACGCCGACGTCGACCAGATCCTGTCCGAGGCGGGTGTCGCGGTGTCCGGCCTCGACCGTTCGCGCATCGCGTACACGTTCGCGGGCCTGCGGGTGCTGCCCGGCGGCCCCGGTGACACCTCGCACGCCAAGCGCGAGACCGTGATCACCGCGGGCTCCGGCGGCATGATCAGCGTGGCCGGCGGCAAGTGGACGACGTTCCGCAAGATCGGCGCCACCGTCCTGTCCAGGGTGAACGCCGAGCTCGGCCGCACCTTCGACGGCTCGCTCGACGGCGTGGCGCTGCCCGGCTCCGCCCAGCCCGACACCGTCGGTTCCGTGCTCGGCCACGCCTGGGACGCGCTGCCCGACGACGTCGTGCGTCACCTCGCCACCCACTACGGCACGACGTCGCACGAGGTCGTCGCCCTGGGCCTGGAGAACCCGGCGCTGCTGGAGCGCGTCCACCCGGACGGCCCGGACATCTGGGCCCAGGTCGAGCACGCCCGCCGCACCGAGTGGGCGTCCGAGGTGGACGACGTGCTGCGCCGCCGCACCACCGTGATGGTGCGCGGGCTCGACTCCCCCGAGGTCCGGTCGCGCGTGTCGGAGCTGCTCGCTTCCTGACGGGCCATGGCGCGTTCCACGAGGTGGCCGGCCAGTCCGGGTGCCTCGTGGAACGCCACCGGCACCACCCTGCTCAGCGGTACGGGTCGGTGATCTCCACCAGCTTCTCCAGCGCCTCGCGCAGCTGGCCCATGCGGCGCTTGCCGATGTGCTGTTCCCATTCCGCCTCGATCCTGGCCATCTCCTCGCCGGCGACGGGGAGCGCGCCCTGAGCCTTCTCGGTGATCCGGACCAGCCGCGCCCTGCCGTCGGTCGGGTCGGGCACCCGTTCCACGTACCCGGCCTTCTCCAGCTGGTCCACCAGGAACCCGGCGGTCTGCTTGGTCACCTGGGCCGCCTCGGCGAGCTCGGTCAGCCGCGTGCCGTCCGGGCCGATCCGTTGCAGCACACGGGCCTGGGCGAGGGTCACGTCGTAGCCGGCCGCGGTCACCGCCGCCATGATCCGGTTCTCCAGCTCCCGGTACGGGATGTAGAGCAGCAGCCCGATGTTCACCAGAGACCCCCCTTGTTTTAGTCAGAGACTCTGATTAAAGTAGTCAGCCTCTCGAACTAAATCAAGAGGGGGTTCGCAATGGACACCACCCAGATCTGGCAGACGATCGACTCCGAACGCGCGGCGACGGCGGAGCTGCTCGCCGGCCTGTCGGACCTGGAGTGGACCTACCCGTCGCTGTGCGAGGGCTGGACCGTGCGCGAGGTGGCCGCCCACCTGACGCTCGCGCCGCACGCCACCATCGGCGGCGCGATCCGCGACTTCGCCAGAGCCAGAGGCAGCTTCAACCGCATGATCGACCAGACCGCACGCCGCTCGGCCCGCAGACCGACCGCCGAGATCGTCGCGGACCTGCGCGGCAGCGTCGGGGTGCACAAGCTCGCCCCTGGACAGAAGCTCAAGGACTGCCTGATGGACATCATGGTGCACACGCAGGACATGGCCCTGCCGCTCGGCATCGAACGCCACATGCCGGCCGAGGCCGCCATCGTCGCCGCGGACCACCTGTGGCAGATCGGTTTCCCGTTCCACGCGCGCCGCAGGCTGGCCGGGCACCGGCTCGTCGCCACCGACGCCGACTGGTCGACGGGCGAGGGCACCGAGGTCAGCGGCCCGATCGAGGCGCTGGTGATGTTGCTGGCCGGCCGCAGCGCCACGATCCCGAAGCTCACGGGCATCAGCGCCTAGAGCGAGCGCACCATCCTGCGGCACACGTGGACACGCTCGAACCGTTGCCGCATCTCGGTTTCCCGCTCGATCCGGGCGTGCAGGAACGCTCCTGCCGCCGTCAGCCCGTGCCTCGCGATGACCACGGTGCCGACCTCGTCGGCGGACGCGTGCACGTGCAGATAGCGTGAGGACTCCACGAACCCGTTGCGCGCGTACCACTCCAGCGCGGGCTTGTCCTCGCGGATCCAGGCGTCGAGAGTCGTGACGCCGCACCGCTCCAGCCGTCGCAACGCTTCCGCGAGCAGGGCCGTCGCGATCCCCCGCCCCTGATGATCGGGGTGCACCACCACGTTGTCGATGGTCGCCTCCGCGCCGGGCACCGACACGTCGAGCAGTCCGACCACCACGTCGTCGTCCACCGCGACGAGCTCCAGATCGGCCCGGCGTTTGGCCTGCCACACGTCGTCGTAGTAGCTCGTCGCGAGGAACCCCAGCACCCGACAGCGCAGCCACGACGGCTCGTCCGCCGAGTCGTAGTCCCGGACCACCGGCCGCTCGCCCGTCAGCGCAGGACTGCTCGACGCCCCCAACAGGTTCACTCGCCCGGTTCGTCCTCGCACTGCACCGACCACGTCTCCCCCAAACACGCTTCCGCCGGTCGTTGCAATTTCAAGGGTTCCTGATCGCAGCCCCGCTCGCACGTGGGTTTCGACATCACCGTTTGCCAGGAACATACTCGGTATGCATACTCGGTAGGCATGTCGGTCAAACACGGTCTGCTCGCGCTGCTGGAGCGCGGGCCCATGTACGGCTACCAGCTGCGGGCGGCGTTCGACTCGGCCACCGGCGGCACGTGGCCGTTGAACATCGGGCAGGTCTACACGACGTTGTCGCGCCTGGAGCGCGACGATCTCGTGGTCGCGCTGCCGGAGAACGATGGCCAGCGCCCGTACGAGATCACCGGGCAGGGCCGCGCCGAGCTCAGGAAGTGGTTCTCCTCGCCGGTGAAACGCGGCGACCGCCCGCGCGACGAGGTGGCGATCAAACTCGCCCTCGCGATCACCACCCCCGGCGTCGACGTGGCCAAGGTCGTGATGACCCAGCGGACGGCCACGATGCGCACGCTGCAGGAGTACACGCGCCTGAAGACCCAGCCCGGCGAGCTGCCGTGGCTGCTCGTGCTCGACGCGATGATCTTCCAGGCCGAGGCCGAGCTCCGCTGGCTCGACCACTGCGAGGCGAGCCTCGTGCGCTACGAGACCCGGGCCGTTCCCGAGCCCGCCGATGTCGAGGTGCCGAGATGACCGTCCTCGAACTGCGTGACGTCCACCGCGTCCACGGCACCGGCGGCACCGCCGTCAACGCGCTCGACGGTGTCTCCCTCATCGTCTGCCCCGGCGAGCTCGTCGCGGTCATGGGCCCGTCCGGCTCCGGCAAGTCGACGCTGCTGAACCTCGCGGGCGGCCTCGACAGTCCCACCAGCGGCCAGGTCCTCGTCGACGGCACCAGCCTGCAGTCCCTCTCCCGCAAGCAGCTCGCCACCTGGCGACGCAAGCGGATCGGCTACGTCTTCCAGGACCTCAACCTCATCGCGAGCCTCACCGCGGCCGAGAACGTCGCACTCCCCCTCGACCTCGACGGCGTCCGCAAGTCCCGCCAGCAGGCCGAGAAAGCACTGTCCGAAGTGGACCTCGACGGCTACGCCGACCGCTTCCCCGACGAGATGTCCGGCGGCCAGCAGCAACGCGTCGCCATCGCCCGCGCCCTGATCGGCGAGCGCCGCCTCGTGCTCGCCGACGAGCCCACCGGCGCCCTCGACTCCCGCACCGGTGAGGCGGTGCTCCGCCTGCTGCGCTCCAAGGTGGACGCCGGAGCCGCCGCCGTCCTCGTCACGCACGACGCCCGGCACGCAGCCTGGGCCGACCGCGTGATCTTCCTGCGCGACGGCGTGGTCGTCGACGTCTCGCAGCGCGACCAGCCAGAAGAACTGCTGAGCACCCCGTGACCGGATGGCGCGCAGCACTGCGCATCGCCCGCCGCGAGGCCCGCAGGTCCCGCGGCCGCACCGCACTGGTCGTGGCCCTGATCCTGGTGCCCGTCGCCGCACTCTCGTTCGCGGCGATCGTCCACGACTCGACCACGCTGACTCCGGCCGAGGAGTCGTCCCGCCGCATGGGCGCCGCCGAAGCCCTGGTCAGCTGGCCTCACCGCGGCCCGGTCATCCAGCAGCCGACCAGGGATCAGGCCATCCCGATCGGCAACGCGGACGGCCAGGAGCCGTCGGAAGAGCGCCTGAGAGCCCTGCTCTCCGGCGCCGCGCTCGTGCCGGTCGAACGCGGGGGCGTCAACTTCCGCACGACAGCGGGTATCGGCCGGGCGGGCGTCCGGCAGCTCGACCTGGCAAACCCGCTCACCCAGGGCCTGATCACGGTGCTGGAAGGCCGCCCGGCGGCCAGCGGCACCGAGATCACGTTGTCCCGCAAGGCGATGTCCCGCACCGGCGCCCAGCTGGGCGGCACCGTCACCACCGAGGACGGCCGTGTGTTCATCGTCGTGGGTGTCATCGAAGAACCCGACCGCCTCGACAACACCACCCTGGTGGCGCTGCCCGGCACCTTCGCGGGAACCGACCGCTCCTGGCTGGTCACCACGCCCATCGACTGGGCAAAGGTCAAGGAGCTCAACAAACTCGGCATCGCGGTGCTGTCCCGCACCGTCCTGCATCACCCGCCCTCCGCCGCCGACCGCTACCCGCAGTTCCGCGACGACCACGAGCTGAGTGCGGACGTCCTCGTCCTCGTCGCGGGCCTGGCCGTGCTCGAGATGTCCCTCCTGGCCGGCTCGGCGCTGGCCGTGGGCGCCCGCCGCCGCAAACGCGACCTGGCCCTCGTCTCCGCGGTGGGCGGCGCCCCGTCCCACGTCCGGCGCATCGTCGTGGCCGACGGCGTGGTCGTGGGCCTGCTGGCGGCGCTGGGCGGCGTGCTGCTGGGCGTACTGGCCGCCGTGGCCAGCCGCCCGCTGATCGAATGGCTCCTGGCAGAACGCTTCGGCGCCCAGCGCTTCTACCCCTCCGCCCTCGCCGCCCTCGCCCTGCTCGCCATCGTCACCGGCGTACTGGCGGCCCTGGTCCCGGCCTGGATCTCCTCCCGCCAGGACGTCGTGACCGCTCTCGCGGGCCGCAAGGGCATCACCAGATCCCGGCGCCGCTGGCTGTTCCTCGGCCTGACCCTCATCGCCGCGGGCGTGGCCACGGGCGTCGTCAGCGCGATCGGGATGCAGGTGGCCGGCATCCTCATCGCACTGATCCTCACCGAGGTGGGCCTGGTCCTCTGCACCCCGGCCCTCCTGGGCCTGCTGGCCAAAGCCGGCCGCTGGCTCCCGGTGGCCCTCCGCATCGCCCTGCGCGACGCCTCCCGCAACCGCACAGCCGCCGCCCCAGCCATCTCGGCGGTCATGGCCGCGGTGATCGGCGCGGTGGCGGTCAGCGTCATCCTGACCTCCCAGTCCCAGCAACAAGCAGCCCAGCTGGCGGGCAACATGGGCGACGTGACCGTCTACCGCCCGGACGACGTCACCAAGCCCAGCACCACCACCATCCCGCCGTCAGTGGCCACCGCCATCCGCAACACCATGCCGGTCGCCGAAACCCACGAGATCAAGCTCCTGGCGTGCGACGGCGGCCCGTGCTTCGCCCACATCCGCCCACCGGTCGACCGCGAATGCCCCTACTCCCCGGACGTGCTGGACCGCGAGCCCACCGAGGCCGAACAACAGTCGGCGCGGGCCGACCAGCGCTGCACCGGCGTGGGCCGCACCCACCGCTACTTCGGCAGCTTCAGCAGCCCGAACGGCTTCCTGGCGGTAGCCACCCCAGACGCCGCGAAGACCCTCCTGCACCTGCACCCCGACGAGGTGGCCGCGGCCCAGAACGCCCTCCGCGATGGCAGAATCGTCGTGAACGACCCCAACCTGCTGGCAGACGACAAGGTCCTCCTCGCCACCGGCACCCGAGCCACCACCATCCCGGCCCCGGGCCACGCCACCCCGAACCGCGACCGCGCCCCCATCGCGATGATGACCGAGGAAACGGCCAGATCCCTGGGCTTCGACGTCTCGACGTCCACCGTGTACGCCACCACAACCCGAATGCCCACCGAGGCAGAACAAGACGCCCTGACCGCAGCCCTGGGCGGCGAGTACGAGGTGCACGTGGACCGCCCGACAGAATCCGACGTCCAGCAGGCCCTCGGCATCCTCGGCCTGGTGGCCGGCATCATCACCCTGGCAGCCGCCGCGCTGGCCACCGGTCTGGCCGCGGCCGACGGCCGCCGGGACCTCACCACGCTGGCCGCGGTGGGCGCCACCCCCACCCTCCGCAAACTCCTGTCCCTGAGCCAAGCCGGCGTGATCGCGGGCACCGGCGGCCTCCTCGGCACAGCGGCAGGCGTGGGCTCAGCCCTCGCCCTCCTGGCCGCGCTGAACGTCGGCTACACCAAGATCTGGCCCCAACCAGCCCTGAACCCGCTGACCATCCCCTGGCCCAACATCGCCATCTCCCTGCTGGTGGTCCCAGCGGTGGCAATGCTGGGCGCGGCCCTTTTCACCCGTTCCCGCCTGCCGATCGAGCGGCGCGAATAGGCTGCGCCCGTGACAACCTTCGCGATAGTGCACGGCGCAGGCGATGTGGGCTGGTCATGGCACCTGGTAGCAGAAGCGCTGCAAGCCGAGGGCCACACCGTGATCGCCCCGGACCTCCCCACCGAGGACGAGTCGAAGGACCTGACGGACTGGGCGTCGACCGTGGTCGACGCCCTCCCGTCCACTTCGGACGTGGTGGTCGTGGGCCACTCGTTCGGCGGCCTGGTGGCCCCACTGGTGGCCGCGGAGATCAACGCCTCGGCCCTGGTCCTGGTGACGGCGATGCTGCCGCGCCCGGGCGAGGCCCCCGGTGACTGGTGGACCAACACCGGCTACACCGACAGCGGCCTGGAAGACCAGTTCTGGCACGACGTTCCGCCCCACCTGGCGGAGGAGTCCCAGAAGCGCGAACGGGACATGTCGGAAACCGCCATGTCGAAGCCGTGGCCACTCGACGCGATGCCAGCGGTGCCAACGCATTTCATCCTGTGCACAGAGGACCGCTTCTTCACGCCGGAGTTCATGCGGCGAGTGGTGGCCGACCGCCTGGGCGTGGAATCGGTGGAGCTGGCCGCGGGCCACTGCGCTCAGCTGAGCAAGCCGACAGAACTGGCAGCCCTGCTGGCCACCTACGCAGCCTGAAGCCCGAAGGCGAGGCGAACGCGAAGGCGAAGCCGAGCCCGCCAATGCCGAAGGCGAGGCCCACCAACACAACGCCGGTGGTGGTCCCGTCACGAGTCGCGCCCGATCGTTGGCCGCGCCAGAGGGGTCAGGTCAAGTCGACACGCTTTTCGTCGACTTGACCTGACCCCACGGACCCCAAGCGCCCCAAACGAAAGGCCCCCGGGGGAACACCCCCGAGGGCCCATCGCAACAACCAGAACCCTACTTCGACTCGTCCTCCGAGCCAGGCAGCTGAACGTCCTCCACAGGCTTCCCGCCCTTGGTGGGCGCAGGCAGGAGCTGATCCAAAGCCGCCCCGGCAATCCGCCGGAACGCCCTCCGAGGCCGAGCCCTCTCCAGAACCGCGATCTCCAGCTTGTTGGCGGGCAGCAACTCCGGCCCACCATTACCGGTGGAGGGCGAGCCGGCGGACAGAGCCTTCACCGCGACCGGCACAGCCTCCGCCAACGACAACCCGTCGGCGAACGACTCCTTCAGCGCGGTGTTGGCGGCGTCCACGGTGCCACCCATCACGATGTACTGCGGCTCATCCACAATGGACCCGTCGTACGTCAACCGGTACAACGTGTCCGAGTCGGCGGTGTCCCCGACCTCGGCCACGCAGATCTCCACCTCGAAGGGCTTGATCTGCTCGGTGAAGTAGGTGCCGAGGGTGGTCGCGTAGACGTTCGCGAGAGACCTGGAGGTCACGTCACGCGGGTCGTTCTGGTAGCCGCGCACGTCGGCGAACCGGATGCCCGCCTGGCGCAGGTTCTCGAACTCGCTGTAGCGGCCGACGGCGGCGAAGCCGATGCGGTCGTAGATCTCCGAGACCTTGTGCAGGGTGCTGGAAGGGTTCTCCGCGACGAACAGAATGCCGTCCGCGTACTTCAGCACGATGACGCTGCGACCCCTGGCGATGCCCTTGCGGGCGTACTCGGAGCGGTCGCGCATCACCTGCTCTGCCGATGCGTACAGCGGCATCGTCATGGGTGGTGCTCCTGACGTCGAACCTGATGGGGACTCAGCCTGAGGGGCGGGACCGGCGGCCTTCGACGACCGCGTCGGCGACCGTGGCCACCTGGGACTCCGGGATCTCGACGGCGCCGTCGGGGCCGTTGATCGTGACCACGACCGGGTAGAGCTTGCGGACCGGGTCCGGGCCGCCCGTCGCCGAGTCGTCGTCGGCCGCGTCGTACAGCGACTCGATGACCGAGCGGATGGCGGCGTCGACGTCCGCGTCCGGGTCGTAGAGCTTCTTGAGCGCCGACTTCGCGAACAGCGAGCCGGAGCCGACGGCCTGGTAGCCCTGCGACTCCTCGTAGCGGCCGCCGGTGACGTCGTAGGACACGATGCGGCCCGCGCGGTCCGAGTCCGTGGCCGAGGTGTCGTACCCGGCGAACAGGGGCACCACGGCGAGGCCGGCCATGGCCGCGTCGAGGTTGCCCCTGATCATCGCCGAGAGGCGGTTCGCCTTGCCGTCGAGCGACAGCGAGACGCCCTCGATCTTCTCGTAGTGCCGCAGTTCGACCGTGTACAGCCGCACGATCTCGATCGCGATGCCCGCCGTGCCCGCGATGCCGACGGCCGAGTGGTCGTCGGTCACGAAGACCTTCTTCATGTCGCGCTGGGCGATGACGTTGCCCATCGTCGCGCGCCGGTCACCGGCGATCACGACCCCACCCTTGTAGGTGGCCGCGACGATCGTCGTCCCGTGCGGGGCCTGGACGGTCCCCTCCGGGAGCTTCCGTGCGCCAGGCAGCATGTCGGGTGCCTGCGCCCGCAAGAAGTCCGTGAACGACGACGAGCCCGGCGTCAGGTACGCCGGAGGCAGCGCCGCGGCCGGGTAACGCCCGGTCGAGCTGTGGTCCATGTGTTGGTTGTTCTCCCGTCCCCGAAATGGTCAACAGGCCCCCGAAGGCCTACTGGCCACCCTTTTGCACGTATGCGCGGACGAAGTCCTCCGCGTTCTCCTCGAGCACGTCGTCGATCTCGTCGAGGATCGCGTCCACGTCCTCGCCGAGCTTCTCGCGGCGTTCCTGACCCGCTCCGGCAGCGCCCTCGGCACCGTCGTCGCCGTCGCCACCACCCTGGCGCTGCTTCTGTTCCTGGGACATCTCGGCCTCCCGCTAACTCGCCTGACAAGAACACTACCCAGCGGCACCGACAAAAATCCTGAGCCACTCGGGTAGACGATCACCCGCGAGTGAGCGCGTCCACCAGTTGCTCGGCGGTGTCAGAGGCCTCCAGAAGGGCTCCGACGTGCGCTTTCGTCCCGCGGAGCGGTTCGAGCGTCGGGATTCGCACGAGGGATTCTCGACCCAGATCAAAGATCACCGAGTCCCAGGATGCGGCCGCCACCGAGGTGGGGTAGCGCTCCAGGCACCGGCCGCGGAAGTACGCACGCGTGTCCTCCGGCGGAGTGGTGATGGCCGCGCGCACCTCCTCCTCGCTGACCAGGCGCTTCATCGAGCCGCGCGCGACCAGGCGGTTGTAGAGGCCCTTGTCCAGCCGGACGTCGGAGTACTGCAGGTCGACCAGGTTGAGCCGCGCGGAGCCCCACGCGAGGCCGTCGCGCTGCCGGTAGCCCTCGAGCAGCCGCAGCTTGGCCACCCAGTCGAGACGGTCGGCGCACTCCGCGGGGTCGCGGGCGAGCGCGTCGAGCACCTCGCCCCACACCCGCAGCACGTCGCGGTCGCCGATGCCCTCCTTCTCGATGAAGGCGGCGGCCCGCTCGTGGTAGGCGAACTGCACGTCGAGGCCGGTGAACTTGCGGCCGCCGGTCAGCTCGACCTTGGTCTTGAGGGTCGGGTCGTGGCTGATCTGGTGCACCGCGCGGACCGGGTCGACCATGCGCAGGTCGTCGAACCGCATCCCGGCCTCGATCATGTCGAGCACGATCGACGTGGTGCCGAGCTTGAGGTACGTCGAGTACTCGGCGAGGTTCGCGTCGCCGATGATGACATGCAGGCGGCGGTACTTGTCCGCGTCCGCGTGCGGCTCGTCGCGCGTGTTGATGATGCCGCGCTTGAGCGTCGTCTCCAGGCCGACCTCGACCTCGATGTAGTCCGAGCGCTGCGAGAGCTGGTAGCCCGCCTCCTCGCCGGACGGGCCGATTCCCACGCGGCCGGAACCGGTGATGACCTGGCGCGACACGAAGAACGGCGTGAGGCCGGCGATGACGGCGGTGAACGGCGTCGACCGCTGCATCAGGTAGTTCTCGTGCGTGCC
Organism: Lentzea roselyniae; assembly: GCF_039537795.1. NCBI lineage: Bacteria > Bacillati > Actinomycetota > Actinomycetes > Pseudonocardiales > Pseudonocardiaceae > Lentzea > Lentzea roselyniae. The sequence continues at coordinate 278,564 of NZ_BAABBE010000003.1, read as the reverse complement.
GTACGACGCGCCCTTGCCGTCGACGTTGTTCTTGTACAGCTGCAACCGCGGTTGACCGGGCACGGTGGCGGCCTTCATCGCGGCCTCCTCCATCACCCGCTCCCCGGCCTTGTCCCAGATCACCGCGTCACGCGCGTTGGTGACCTCGGGCGCCGAGTACTCGGGGTGCGCGTGGTCCACGTAGAGCCGCGCGCCGTTGGTGAGGATGACGTTGGCCGCACCGAGGTCCTCGACGTCGGAGTCGGCGGGGTGGCCGCCGGGGCTGCCCAGGTCGAACCCGCGCGCGTCGCGCAACGGCGACTCCACCTCGTAGTCCCACCTGGCCCGCCTGGCGCGCGGTATGTCCGCCGCCGCCGCGTACGCGAGCACCACCTGTGTCGAAGTGAGCACCGGGTTCGCGGTCGCGTCGCCCGGCACCGCGATGCCGTACTCGACCTCGGTTCCCATGATCCGCCGCATACGCAACACCTTATGACCTGACCCCGGCAACAGCGTGAGGGGAGCTTCGCGTTGAAGCTCCCCTCACCCTATTCACCCGGACGCCAGTCCTGCCGCCGGGCGAATGCGGGACGCGCCGCGAGACGGCCCGAAAGCGGCCAGGACAGCCAGCACGACGACCGCCACCGCGCCTATGACCAGCGGCAACACGACCTTCAGGCCGGGCAGCGACATGTCGATCCCGGTGGACAGGATCGCGACTTCCGCGTAGGCGAACCCGAGCACGCCGCCGCCGATCACCCCGACCAGGGCCAACATGATCGCTTCAGCGATGACTCCGCCCTGCAGTCCGCCCCTAGTGACACCCAAGGCGCGCCTGAGTGCGAGCTCCTTGCGGCGTTCCTGGACCGAGATCGTCAGCGCGGTGCCGATACCGGTCACGGCGACCGCCACGGACAGCCCGAGCAGCACCATCATCAGCACGGTGCCGAGGTGCATGTACCGGTCCGCCTCCGCACGCTCGTCCGCGTCGGTCCGCACGACGACCGTCGGGTTGTTCGGCAGTGCGGCCTGCAGGTTCGCCCGGAACTGCGCCTGATCGGCCCCCGGCTTCAACGCGACCAGCACCTGCTCGGCCGGTCCGGAGGTCAGGCCGCCGATGATCGTCGCGTAGCCGGTGACGCTGCCGGGCAGAGTCCCGACGATCTTGTACTGCTTGCCGTCGCTCTCGATGAACGGCCTGTCCTGCCAGTGCGGCGGGACCAGCGCCGTACCGGCCGTGAGCTGCTCGCCCCCGGACACGTTCTGCGCCTTCAGCCACGCCTTGAACTGCTCGGGATCGACGCCGGACCCGTTCTCGGCCTTGTGCAGCACCACACTGGCGGCCACCTCGGGCTGGGCGGGGATGGCCGGCAGCGGCCGTTCCCCCGCGTCCACCACGGTCGCGTCCGGGCGTTCCTCGTTGGCGAACGTGTCGGCCATGTCCTGCGCCCCGCCCAGCACGACGAGGAAGAACGTCACCATGGAGCTGGCCAGCAGCAACGGCAACGCCACCGACGCGGACCGCTGCGGCATCCTGCGCACCTCGGCACCGGCGAGCTTCCACTGCGTGCCGCCGATCTTGCCGAACAACCGCGCGATGAACGGCACGGTGACCGGGCCGAGGATCCAGAACAGGCCGGTCACCGCGGCGATCGCGGAGAACGTGACGGCGAGCGGTGCCCCGGACGTGCCCTTGGCCGCGATCGCCACCAGTGCCAGCAGTGCCGCGCCGGCGGTGAACAGCAGACCGAACACCAGCCGCAGGCGCCGGACGGACTTCGGCGGCACCTCGTTCTCCGCCTCACGCAACGCGGCGAGAGGCGATACGCGCGCAGCGTTGATCGCAGGCCGGACTGCCGCCATCACGCTCAATACCGCGGCAACGACAACTCCGAGGATCACGTAGCCGAGCGACGGCAGCAGCTCCGGGCTGAGCTGCACCGCGCCGAACAGCGCGGAGACACCGGTGACGTCGAACGTCCTGGCCAGCAGCCACGCCGTCGGCCCGCCCAGCAGCGCACCGCCGACACCGGCCAGCGCACCGGTCAGCAGCGCCTCGAACAGGCTCCTGCGCACCAACGGCCCGCGCTGGGCACCGATGCACCGCAGCAGCGCTGTCTGGCGCTGACGTTGCGCGTAGACCGCACGGAACGTCGCCGCCGCCACGAACACCGCCGTGGCCAGCGCGAGCACGCTGAACGGCAGGAGGATGAAGGTCAGGTCGTTGCCGACCTTGTCGGCGTCAGGAGCCGGATCCCGCACGAGATACGCCGGGCCGGCCGCACTCGCGACGGCGTCACGGGCACCGCCGATCACCCACACCGCTTGCGTCTCCGATCGCGGGTCGAGCTTGCGGGCGAGGTCGGGGCCCGCGACCAGGATCGGCCGCGAGTCGATCCCGCCCTTCTTCATGACACCGCTGACCGTGACCTCGAAGGGCCTGCCGTCCGCGGCGGCGAGGTTGATCTTGTCCCCGGGCTTGAGGCCGCGTTCGTACGCGGTGATCTTGTCGACGGCGACCTCGTTGCCGGCGGCCGGCGCCTTGCCCTCGGCCAACGGCCAGCGCACCAGATCCGGCTGCTGGACGTGCACCTCAGCCCGGTGCTCCCCCGCCCGGCCGCCGGCGTCCAGCAGATCCGCGCGCACCTCCTGCACCGGCACTGCCCTGCCGACCGCGGAAAGCCTGGTCACCAGCGCGTCGTCGAGCTTCGGGCGGTTCGCCTCGACGGTGTCGGAGCCGTACTCGGAGGGCTGGACGTCCACCACGTGCCCCACGGCGGACGGTGTGAGGGGTGCGCCCTCGTCGACCGACCTGGAGAGCGCGTCGCTCAGCACCAGGGCGGCCAGCAGGCAGGCCACACCGACGACGAGCGCGACGCCGGGCAGCAGCGCGCGACCCGGCCGGGCGCGGAACTCGGCGACGCCGAGCCGCAGGGAAGTGGACACGAATCCTCCTCGGTGACGTCTGACGGTCACGAAGGTAGGAAGGGAGACGATCAGCGGGCGTCGGACTGGGGTAGCAAGCTCGCGTACGACCACAGGAGGACACGGGGATGATCAACCTGTACGACGAGAACCGGTTCGTCATCGGCACGGTCTCGCGGGAACGCATGCGTGCCGAGAACCTGTGGCACGGCTGCGCGACCATCATCGTGCGGTCGGTCGACGGCTCGCGTGTCTACGTGCACCGCCGCACCGACACCAAGGACATCTTCCCCGGCCTTTACGACTGCACCGCCGGCGGCGTGATCGACGCGGGCGGGAACCCCGGCGAGGCCGCCGAGCGCGAGCTTCGCGAGGAGCTGGGAGTAGAGGTCCCGCTGAAGAAGCTGTTCATCTCCAAGTACGTCGACGACCGCACGCGCTACCACGTGTGGGTCTACGAGGCACGCACCGACGGCCCGTTCACCCACCAGCCCGAGGAGGTGGCCTGGGGCGGGTGGATGGACCTCGACGAGCTGCGCGTGAAGATCGAAGACCCCGACTGGCCGCTGGTGCCGGACGGCCGGGCGATCGCCGGGGAGTGGCTGCGCCAGGTCAGTTCCAGCTGAGCCCGGCGCGGGTCTGCCAGTACTGCTCGGCCGGCTCTGCCAGGTCCGGCAGGTCCACGTCGATCCGCATGGCGTCCACATTGGACTTGAGCTGCTCCGGGCTCGCCGCACCGGACAGCACGACGTCCACCCACGGCTGCCGCACGATCGCCGCCAGCGCGACCGCGTCCGGCCCGACGCCCAGCGCTTCCGCCTGTGCCGCAACCGCTTGCGGCGGCTGCACGACGAGCCTGCCGTTGGCCACGCCCTCCTTGATGATCACGCGCAGCCCGGCGTCGTGCGCCTCGCGCAACGCCTCGCCCGCCGACGTTTCGAGAACGTTCCAAGTGGACTGGACGGACCGGAAGATGCCGAGTTCCAGCGCCTTGCGGATGGCGTCGGCCTGCCGCGGGCCCGACGTCGAGAAGCCCAGCGGCACCCCGATCTCGACCATCGCGTCCTGCAGGGCGCGATCGGAGAACAGCGGACTGTCGGCCGTGAGCGAGTGCACCTGGTAGAGCGCCACGCGTGGCAGGAGCGCCGAAGTCTCCTGCCACTGCTGGGTGAACCGGGCGAGCGAGTGCTCCTTGACCTCGTGCACCTCGGCGTCGGGCCGCCAGTCCGCCGTGTAGGCGTAACCCCACTTGCTGGAAACCGTCACATCGTCGTGGCCCGGCAGCCACGACGACAGGAAGTCCTCCGACAGCCCGTACGACCGGGCCGCGTCCACCCACCTGATGCCCAGCTCATAGGCCGTGTCGAGGACCAGGTGGCACTGCGCGCGCATGGACTCGACGTCGCGCACGGCCGGCAGCGCGCCTTCACGCCCCAGGTTGATGTAGGCGGGACGACCGAGCGAGGCGAGACCGAGCGCGAGGTGAGCCATGCCGTCAACGGTAGATCACCACTGGTCGGCGGAGCGCACGATGTCGCGCACCCAGACACCGGCGGGCTTGAGCTTGCCGGTGCCGCTGAACGACGTGCCCGAGCAGGTGCCCTGCTGGAACACCGCGCCGGAACGCTTGTCGTCCGAGAAGTTCCAGTTCGCCCAGGAGATCTTCTTGCGCTTCATCAGGTCGATGAACTTCTGCGTCATGGCGAAGTCGTTCGGGCCGTCGCCGGTGGCCTCCTGCGTGCCGAACTCCGTGACGAACACCGGGACCTTGCTGGACACGCGGTCGAGCACCGAGACGTAGTCGTCGCGGTGGTCCTTCGCGTAGAAGTGGAACGAGTACATGAAGTTCATGGCGTTGACCTTGTTGTTCAGCACCACCGACGGATCCTGCTTGTCGGAGTGCCCGAACGTCGACCAGCCGTTCGTGCCCGAGATGATCAGGCTGTCCGGGTCCTCCGCGCGGATGACCGGGATCAGCTGCTCGGCGTAGGACTTGATCTTCGGCCAGGACACGCCGTTCGGCTCGTTGGCGATGTCGTAGATGATGTTCGTCTTGTCCTTGTGCCGCGCCGCGATCTCCTTGAAGAACGTCTTCGCCTTGGCCGTGTAGACGTTCGGGTCGCCGGGGTCGAGCTGATGCCAGTCGACCAGCACGTAGAGGCCGCGCCTGGTGGCCTCCTCGATGTAGCTGTGCATCAGGTCCGTGAACTTGCGCGGGTTCGTCTCGTAGCCGCCGTCCTTCGCGGCGATGTACATCGCGACGCGGACGATGTCGGCCTTCCAGTCGTTCGTCAGCGCGTCCCACCACTGGGACTTGTTGCAGCCGTTGAACCACTGGATGCCGTGCGTGCTCATGCCGCGCAACTGGATGGCCTTGCCGTTCTTGTTGCACAGCTGGACTCCGCAGACCTTCAGCTGACCGTTGACCGCCGCGGGCGAGCCCGCCGGCAACGCGGCAACAGCGGTACTGGCGGTCGTCACACCGGTCAACGGGAGCACGACCGCCACACCGAGCACCGCCACAGATCTCTGCCAAGCCATACAGCTTCCCCTCTCGGACTGGCGGCGGTGTTGTGAAAGGTATGGACGTCCACGAAGAGCGTCAATCGGATCGCCGCCGAACTGTCCCAAAAGGCAAGTGGCACAACGGCGAACGGCGGCCCCGAAGGACCGCCGTTCACGTGACCCGCCGGGGTCGGTCTAGCGATTTGCCCTGATGTGGTTGCGCACCCACTTGCCGGCGTCCTTCAGCGGACCCTCGCCGGCGAAGCTGTTGCCGGAGCAGGTACCGCTCTTGAACACCGCGCCCGTGCGGTGGTCGTCGGAGAAGTTCCAGTTGGTCCACGAGATCTTCTTCGAGTTCATCAGGTTGATGAACTTGTTCGCCATGGTGAAGTCGTTGGGACCGTCACCCGACGCCTCCTGCGAGCCGAACTCCGTGACGAACACCGGCACCTGGTTCGACACCGTGTCCAGCGCCCTGAGGTAGCTGTCGCGGTGGTCCTTGGCGTAGAAGTGGAACGTGTACATCAGGTTCGAGGCGTTGACCTTGTTGCGGCTCACCTCGTTGATGTCCTTGCCGTCGGACAGGCCGAACGTCGACCAGCCGTGCGTGCCCACGAGCACCAGGCTGTCCGGGTCCTCCGCGCGGATGGTCGGGATGACCGCCTCCGCGTAGGACTTCACCCGGGACCACGACACGCCGTTCGGCTCGTTGGCGATGTCGTAGATGATGTTCGTCTTGTTCTTGTGCCGCGCCGCGATCTCCTTGAAGAAGGTCTTGGCGCGACTGGTGTTGTGGTTCGGGTCGCCGGGGTTCAGCTGGTGCCAGTCGACCAGCGCGTACATGCCGCGCTTGGTCGCTTCCTCGATGTAGCCGTGCACCATGTCGGTGAACTTGCGAGGGTTGGTCTCGTAGCCACCCTCCTGGATGTACATCGAGATCCGGAGAACATCGGCCTTCCAGTCGTTCGCGAGCGCGTCCAGGGACGCGGTCTTGACGCACTGGGAGTACCACTGGATGCCGTGCGTGCTCATGCCGCGCAGCTGGACCTGCTGGCCCGCCTGGTTGCACAGCTTCACACCGCAGACCTTCAGCTGGCCGTTGACCGCCGCGGTAGAACCCGGCGGCAGCGCGGCAGCGGAGACGTCACCCTCGGGTGCGGCAGCGACCGAGCTGCCTGCCATCACACCGGTCAGCGGGAGCACGACTGCCGCGGCGAGCGCCACCACAGACTTCTGCCAAGCCATTCAGCGTCTCCTCTCGGACTGCTGGCGGCGGATTAGTTAGGTAAGTTTCCTTACCGATTAAAGGTATGGATGACCATAAGGGCAGTGTTTCGGTGCGTCAAGCGTCTCGTCGCAGAAGAGTCACTGTTCCGGTACCGAGCGTCACCACTACGTAAATGAGCAAACATGTGACGGCGGCCAGCGGGGTCAGCGGCGCGTTCTCCACGATCCCGGCCACCTCGTACACCAGGTACGGCACCATCACCGCCGAGGCGTCCGTGTTCCACGGGTCCGGCAGCATCGGGGTGATCGCCGGCAGACCCCACAGCAGGACGCCGACCACGACGATCGCGACCGCGGTGGACCGCAGCGCCAGCCCCAGCCCCAGGCCGATCAGGCCGGTCACCACGATCGACAGCACCGCCGCACCGAACCACGGCAGCACGTCGGCAGGCCCGTTCCAGGGCGCGACCGGCGGCGGCCGGTCCCCCATGATCAGCCAGCCCGCGCCGATGCTCAGCGCCAGCGCGGCGGCACCGATCACCGCGGCCGCCGCGGTGACGAGCACGGTCTTGGCGGCCAGCAGGCGTTTGCGGTCCGGCACGGCGGTCAGCGCGGTCAGCCTCGGGTCGGAGGTGGCCACGAGCGCACCGAGCGCGGCGACGCAGAACTGCACGACCGGGTTGATCACCACGCTGGCGTCGGCCGAGGCGAACTTCATCTGCTCAGCGGCCGGCGACGTGTCGTAGTCCTGGACCATCAGCCACGACAGCAGCGCGCCGCACGCGACCATCAGACCGATGGCGGAAACCAGGCCGAAGGGCGCCCGGACGGTCCGGAGTTTCAGCCACTCCGCGGCGAGCGCGTTCTTCACAGCCCCCTCCCGCTGGTCAGCTCGAGGTACGCGTCCTCCAGGGACCCGTTCCGCGTCAACGCTTCCATCGGTGTCTCCTTCACCAGCTGTCCTCTTGCGACGATCACGACGTGGTCGGCGGTCAGCGCCATCTCGCTCATCAGGTGACTGGAGACGAAGACGGTCCTGCCCTCCCTCGCGAGTCCGCGCATAAGGTCGCGGATCCAGCGCACGCCTTCGGGGTCCAGGCCGTTGACGGGTTCGTCGAACATCAGGACCTGCGGGTCGCCCAGGAGCGCCGCCGCGACGCCCAGGCGTTGCTTCATGCCGAGCGACAACGTCCTGATCCGCTTGTGCCGGACGCCTCCCAGCCCGACCTGCTCCAGCAGCTCGACGGCACGCTGCTCGCCGATCCCGTTGCTCGCGGCGAGCCAGCGCAGGTGGTCGAGCGCCTTGCGGCCGTGGTGCACCGCGGCCGGGTCGAGCAGCACTCCGACGTGCCGCAGGGGCTGGCCGAGGTCCTGGTACCGCCTGCCGCCGACCAGCGCCTCACCCTCGGTGGGCCGGTCCAGTCCCACGATCATCCGCATCGTCGTGGACTTGCCGGCGCCGTTGGGCCCCAGGAAACCCGTGACCAGTCCGGGTTGGACGGTGAACGACAGGCCGTCGACGGCTGTCGTGTCGCCGTATCTCTTCGTCAGGTTCCGCACCTCGATCATGTGGAAGAGAGTCGGCTGTCGCCGCCGTCAGCGGATCGGACCTCGGGCCGAACCCCGGAATCGGACCGTGGTCCGAGGCGTGCGGGTCCTCCGCTCGTTACCGTCGGTCCCGTGATCGCAAGACTGCACCTCTACCTGGTCGACGCGGCCGCCGCGGCGGTGATCGCGGTGCTCGTGGCGTACGGGATGCTCGAAACGCAGGACAAGCCGTGGTGGCTGGTCGTGCCGTGCACCGCCGTGATCGCCCTGCCCGTCACCGTCCGCAGGCTGTGGCCCGTGTCCGCGCTGACGCTCACCACAGCAGCCACCGTCGCCGTGGTGATCGGCCAGGTGCTGCCCGTCCAGGCGCTCGGCGCGCCGGTGGGGGCGGTGTGCTTCGCCCTCTACACCGTGGCCGTCGAACGCACCCGGACGTGGTCGCTCACCGGGCTCGTGGTCGCAGTGGTCGCGATCGGCGGCGTCGGCGGAGGCGAGCCGGAGAACATGCTCGCCGTCACCGCCGCGATGGGCGCGGTGTGGGTGATGGGTTACACGACCCGGTTGCGAACGTCGTTCCTGCGGCGCGAGTCGTCGCAGCGGGCCGAACAGGCGTTGACCGACGAACGCATGCGCATCGCCCGCGAGTTGCACGACGTGGTGGCGCACAACCTTTCTCTCATCGCCGTGCAGGCCGCCAACGCCGCACACGTGCGCTCACCCGAGCACGCGTACGAGGCGTTGAACGTGATCTCCGAGACGAGCCGGGCCGCCCTGACCGAGATGCGCGGCCTGCTCGGCGTCCTGCGCTCCGACGCCGACCTGGCGCCCTCCCCCGGCCTCGACGGGCTGGCCGATCTCGCCGACCGGGCGTCGCTGGCGGGCGTGCGCGTCGCGCTGGACGTGCGGGGCGACTCCGTTGTGCCGGAAGGGGTCGGACTGTCGGCGTACCGGATCGTGCAGGAGGCGCTGACCAACGTGGTGAAGCACGCGGCGCCCGCCTCCTGCACCGTGCTGGTGGAGGTGGAGCCGGCGTCGGTGCGCATCGAAGTGGCCGACGACGGGCCGGGAGTTCGGGAGCTGGGTGTGGGACACGGGTTGATCGGCATGCGCGAACGCGTGGCGGTGTACGACGGCACGTTCAGCGCGGGCCCCGGTGTGGACGGCGGATTCCGGGTCGCGGCGGAGCTGCCGATCCGATGACCAGTGTGCTGATCGTCGACGACCAGGCCTTGCTGCGCGCGAGCTTCCGCCTGCTGGTCGGCAACGAACCGGACCTGACGGTGGTGGGCGAGGCCGGCACCGGAGCCGAAGCGGTGTCGCTCGCTTCTTCTTTGCGGCCCGACGTCGTGCTGATGGACATCCGCATGCCGGAGATGGACGGCATCGAGGCCACGAGGCTGCTGTCCGGGCCGCGCGTGCTGGTGCTGACGACGTTCGACCTGGACGAGTACGTGTTCGGCGCGTTGCGGGCAGGCGCCTCGGGTTTCCTGCTGAAGGACACGCCACCGGCCGAGCTGCTCGCCGCGATCCGGGTGGTGGCGGCGGGCGAGTCGCTGCTGTCGCCGACCGTCACGCGGCGGCTGATCCGGGAGTTCGTCCGGCAGCCGTCCGCGCCGGCGGTCAAGGGGCTGGAAGTGCTGACCGAGCGGGAGAAGGAGGTCCTGCTGCTGATCGCCCGCGGGCTGTCCAACGCGGAGATCATGGCGCGGCTGCACGTCAGCACGGGCACGGTGAAAACGCACATCGGGAACCTGCTGTCGAAGCTGCACGCGCGTGACCGGGCGCAGCTGGTGATCGCGGCCTACGAGTCCGGCCTGGTCTGAGAACGCGAAACCGCCCCGGCCGAGGTGACCGGGGCGGTTCGGTGGAGCGGTCCTACAGGTAGGTGCCGGTGTTCGTGGCCGTGTCGATCGCGCGGCCCGCCTCCTGGTTCTTCCCGGTGACGAGCGTGCGGATGTAGACGATCCGCTCGCCCTTCTTGCCCGAGATGCGTGCCCAGTCGTCGGGGTTCGTCGTGTTCGGCAGGTCCTCGTTCTCGGCGAACTCGTCGATGATGGCCGCCTGCAGGTGCCGGACCGAGAGGCCGGGCTGCTTGGTTTCGAGCAGCGACTTGATCGCCGCCTTCTTGGCCCTGTCGACGATGTTCTGGATCATCGCCCCGGAGTTGAAGTCCCGGAAGTACAGGACCTCCTTGTCACCGTTTGCGTAGGTGACCTCCAGGAACCGGTTGTCCTCGGACTCCTCGTACATGCGCTCGACGGTGTGCTGCACCATGCCCTCGATGCAGGCCTTGGGGTCCCCGCCGAACTCGGCGAGGTCGTCGGCGTGCAGCGGGAGGTTCGGCGTCAGGTACTTGTTGAAGATGTCCTTCGCGCCCTCGGCGTCGGGTCGCTCGATCTTGATCTTCACGTCGAGGCGGCCGGGGCGGAGGATCGCCGGGTCGATCATGTCTTCACGGTTGGAGGCGCCGATGACGATGACGTTCTCCAGGCCCTCGACGCCGTCGATCTCCGAGAGCAGCTGGGGCACGATCGTCGTCTCGACGTCGGACGACACGCCGGAACCGCGGGTGCGGAAGATCGAGTCCATCTCGTCGAAGAACACGATCACCGGGGTGCCCTCTGACGCCTTCTCACGAGCCCGCTGGAAGATCAGGCGGATGTGCCGCTCGGTCTCACCGACGAACTTGTTGAGGAGCTCGGGGCCCTTGATGTTGAGGAAGTAGGACTTGGCCTGCTTGTCGGTTTCGCCGCGGATCTCCCGCACCTTCTTGGCCAGGGAGTTCGCCACCGCCTTGGCGATGAGCGTCTTACCGCAGCCGGGAGGGCCGTAGAGCAGCACGCCCTTGGGCGGGCGCAGCTCGTACTCGCGGAAGAGGTCCGCGTGCAGGAAGGGCAGCTCCACGGCGTCGCGGATCTGCTCGATCTGCCGGGACAGGCCGCCGATGTCGCTGTAGTCGATGTCCGGGACCTCTTCGAGCACGAGATCCTCGACCTCGGCCTTGGGGACCCGCTCGTAGGCGAAGCCCGCCTTCGAGTCGACCAGCAACGAGTCGCCGGGCTTGAGCGGCGAGTCGAGCAGCGGCTGGGCGAGCCAGACCACCCTCTCCTCGTCCGCGTGGCCGACGACCAGCGCGCGGGCGATCTGGTCCTCTCCCTCTTCGGAGAGCACCTCCCGCAGCGCGCAGACCTCACCCGACCGCTCGAACCCGCCTGCCTCGACGACGGTCAGCGCCTCGTTGAGGCGGACCGACTGGCCGAAGGACAGCTTCTCCGGCTCGACCGCGGGGGACACGGCGACCCGCATCCTGCGGCCGGAGGTGAAGACGTCCACCGTCCCGTCGTCGAAACGCGCCATGAAGACGCCGTACCCGCTGGGCGGCTGGGCCAGCCGGTCGACCTCCTCACGCAGCGCGAGCAGCTGGCTACGTGCTTCGCGGAGGGTGTCTATGAGCTTCGTGTTTCGCTCGGTCAGTTGGCTGACCCGTTCCGTCGCCTCGGCCAGTCGCTGCTCGAGCAACCGGACGTGGCGCGGGGACTCGGTCAGCTTGCGACGCAACGACGCGATCTCGTCCTCGAGGAACCTGATCTGCGCTGTCAGCTCAGCAGAATTGTTGCCCTGGTTCAGCTCGCCACCCTCGTCGGGCTGGCTGCCGGGATGACCGTGCTGCATGTCGGCACCCTCCTCCCGTGTTCGTACCGATTACGGTACCGGCGATCACCGACAAAATCGTGCACTCACAACATCATCTTCGCTCGTGTGACGCAACGGTCCGGCCTCCAACAGAGGTCAACTGCTCCATCTCGGTGTTCGGTGGAACCGCCCACCCGCTACGGTGCGTCCCAGAAGCACCGACCGGCGTTTCGCCCATCGACACGCCGATCGACCTGCGAGAAGTCCGAGGAGAGGGTCATGGGAGCACCTCGGCGGGCACCCGGTCCCCACGCTCCGCGACCACCCTCGGACGACCGTGAACACGTCCCGTGCGGCTCGCGGCCCGGCGACGGGCGGCAACCCGCCGTCGTCCCACCAGGTGGACCACCGGCTGCTCCGATCGGTGGTCACGCACCGCAACGCACCCCGCCCGTGCTCGTCGGAGGACCCGCTCAGGCGGGGCTTCAGCGCGACCGGAGGCCGTGCGGCCAACCGGGTGGTCTTGCCGGCGCAACCGGCGCACCACCCCGACAGCGCAGTGCATCGCGGTCGATTCCCGCTGGAGTTGCCGCAATCGTTATCAGACACGGCCTTCGCGCTGCCGGATGGCAACAGCACATCGTGTGCATAACCACTCGTGCGTGTCGATAGACCCCATTCGCCCGCGCGTTAGTCCGCGAAGCACCACAATGTCCAGCGAAAGATCACCTCATCCGCATCGGGGGAGTTTCGATGACCTACCCGCCGCAGCAGCCCGGGCCCTACGGGCAGCAGCCGCCGCCCGGTGGGCCGTACGGGCAGCAGCCGCCGCAGCAGCCGGGTTACGGCCAGCAGCCGCCGCCCGGATACGGCCAGCAGCCGCCACCGGGTTACGGCCAGCAGCCGGGTCCGTACGGCCAGCCGCAGCAGGACCCCTTCGGCCAGCAGGGACCGCAGAGCGGTGGTTTCCCGCAGCAGGGCTACGGCCAGCCCGGCCCCTACGGCCAGCAGCCCGGCTACGGCGGGTTCGGCGGTCCCCCGCCGAAGAAGAGCAACACCGGCATGATCATCGGCGTCGTCATCGGCGTCCTGGTGCTGGTCGGCGGCGGTATCACCGCGGCGGTGCTGCTCTCCGGCAACGACTCGAAGAGCAACTCCAGCTCCTCCGGCAACTCGAACAACGGCGGCAGCGACACGAGCGGCGGTGACGACACCGCCGACGTGAAGAAGGCCGCGGAGGCCTACATCGCCGCGGCCGCGGCCAAGAACGAGAGCAAGGCCAAGTCGCTGGCCTGCAAGGAGATGCTCGACGAGGCCGCGGAGCTCGAGAAGAACGCCACGCCAGAGCAGAAGAAGCTGGCCGAGGAGCTGAAGAAGATGCCGGCGCCCAAGATGACGTACAAGGGCGCGACCGTTTCCGGCGACACCGCGACCGTCAAGATCGAAGTCAGCGCGAACTACGGCGGCCAGAACCAGACCGCGGACTCCGAGTGGAAGTTCAAGAAGGTCTCCGGCGACTGGAAGTTCTGCACTCTCCAGAAGGACATCAAGGTCCCGACGACCCGCTAACGGCCATTTGAGTGCGAACCACCAGAATTTCAGCTGAATGAGAACGACTTCCACATCGGGGGAATTTCGATGACGTACCCGCCGCAGCAGCCCGGCCCGCACGGGCAGCCGCCCAATCCGTACGGCCAGCAGCAACCGGGTCCTGGCCAGCAGCCGGGCTACGGCCAGCAACCGGGCTACGGTCAGCAGCCCGGGTACGGCCAGCAGCCGGGCTACGGTCAGCAGCCCGGGTACGGCCAGCAGCCGCCACCCGGTTACGGCCAGCAGCCGGGTCCGTACGGCCAGCCGCAGCAGGACCCCTTCGGCCAGCAGGGACCGCAGAGCGGTGGTTTCCCGCAGCAGGGCTACGGCCAGCCCGGCCCCTACGGCCAGCAGCCCGGCTACGGCGGGTTCGGCGGTCCCCCGCCGAAGAAGAGCAACACCGGCATGATCATCGGCGTCGTCATCGGCGTCCTGGTGCTGGTCGGCGGTGGCATCACCGCGGCGGTGCTGCTCTCCGGCAACGACTCGAAGAGCAACTCCAACTCGGCGTCGACGAACACGAACCAGCCGACGAACGGCAGCAACAAGCCGACCACGCCGTCGTCGAAGAGCTCGTCGAGCGGCGGTGACTCCGACGCCAAGGAGGTCGCCGAGGAGTTCACCAAGATCGTCCTGAAGGGCGTCCGCGCGGGCAACAGCAACCCGAACGACGTCAAGGCCCTCGTGTGCGCCGCGGAGTTCCCCAAGCTGAAGACCCAGTCCGGCCAACCGCAACCGGGGGCGTCGGCCACGGTGACCGACGTCAAGACGTCGGGCAGCAGCGGCACGTTCACGCAGAAGCTCACCGGGCTCGTCAATCCGGCCGAGCCGGGCAAGACCACCTCGGGCGGCATCATCTACAAGCTGTCCAAGGAGGGCAGCGACTGGAAGGTCTGCGGCGTCGACAAGATCGAGTCCAACTGACCTGACGCCAAGGGCCCCGAACTTCGGTGAAGTGGGGCCCTATCGCGTCACCAGGGCGAGGTCAGCCCTTGCTGGGACGGCGCTGCGGCTTCGGTGCCGTCACCCCGTCCGCGAGCTTGCGCGTGGTCAGCAGGAACGCCGTGTGCGCGATCATCCGGTGCTCCGGGCGCACCGCGAGACCGACGACGTGCCACGGGCGGACGAGCGTCTCCCACGCATGGGGCTCGGTCCAGCACGTCATCTCCCGCAGCGCCTCCGTGACCGTGGAGAGCTGCGTCGTGGTGGCGACGTACACGACCAGGACGCCGCCGGGGATGAGGTTCTTCGCGATCGTGGGCAGAACCTCCCACGGCGAGAGCATGTCGAGGATGACCCGGTCGACCTCGCCCTCGTGGTTCTTCACGTCGTCGACGGTGATCGACCAGTTGCCGGGGCGCTCGCCGAAGAACGTCTCCACGTTGCGGATCGCGTGGACCGCGTGGTCGTCGCGCACCTCGTAGGACTGGACGCTGCCCTTCTCCCCCACCGCGCGCAGCAGCGAGCACGACAGCGCACCGGAACCCGCGCCGGCTTCCAGAACGCGCGCGCCCGGGAAGATGTCGCCGTACATGACGATCTGCGCGGCGTCCTTCGGGTAGATGACCTGCGCGCCGCGCGGCATCGACAGCACGTAGTCCGGCAGCAGCGGGCGCAGCGCCAGGAAGTTCGTGCCGCCCACGGAGGCCACGACCGAGCCCTCCGGCTGTCCGATCAGCGAGTCGTGCGGGATGGCGCCGCGGTGGGTGTGGTACTCCTTGCCGGGTTCGAGGACGACGGTGTAGTGCCGCCCTTTGGGGTCGGTCAGCTGAACCCGGTCGCCCGGACGGAACGGGCCACTTGCGCTAATCACCGCGCAATGGTGTCAAACGCCCTTCTCGATGGCCGCACGCAGGTCCTCCCTGCGCAGCACACCCGCCGGACGGCCTTCCAGATCCACGACGAGGAACTGCCACGCCGCCGTGCCCTGGACGCGTTCCACGATCTCCTCGCCGGACTCGTCGGCGAGCAGCACGGTCTCGGGCAGGATCGGTTCGGCGGCCTGTTCCGCCGGCGCGAACGGGCTTGCCGCGGCGAGCCTCTCGGCCGCCTCGGTGTCGAGCAGACCTGCCGCGACGCCGTCCGCCCTGACGAGCACCACGCCGCGCCCCGCCGAGGTGCTCAGCGCGTCCGCCACGGGGCTTTCCGCGGGCAGCTGGAGCACCGGGCGGATGAGGTCGGCCAGGGTGAGACCGGCGGGCCAGGTGCGGCGTCGTTCGCTGGCGAGCTCGCTCTTCGCACCGGCGACGACGACCCACGCCGTGAGCGCGCACACACCGAAGCGCAGCCAACGGTCTTCCGCGCCTTGAGCGACGCCGTAGAGCGCCCACGCCACCAGTGCGATGGCGACGGCGAAACCGCCGACCACGGCGACACGCGTGCCCGTCGCCCGTTGCCCGGTCGCAGCCCACACGCCTGCTCTGACGATCCTGCCGCCGTCCAGCGGGAGTCCCGGCAGGAGGTTGAAGATGGCCACCGCGACGTTCGCCGCGGCGATCTGGAAGACGAGCACCCACACGACGTCGCCCGGTTCCATCACGAACGCGCCGATGCCGAAGATCGCCGCCAGCGCCACGGACACGACGGGTCCGGCGCCCGCGACCACGCCCTCGTGGCTGGGTTTGCCGGGCGTGCGCATGATCTCGGACAGCCCGCCCAGCAGGTACAGGCGAAGTCTGCGCACCGGCAGGCCGAGCCGCAGCGCCGCGACGCAGTGGCCGAGCTCGTGCGCGAGGACGCTGAGCCCAAGGAACACCGCGAAGAGCGCCGCGAGGAGAAGGCCGACGCCGGGCGGCGTGCCGGGCGCGAGGTCGTCGACGAGCGGCGCGTAGAAGGCCACCACGATGGCCGAGCCGATCCACCACGACGGCGCGAGCACCACAGGGATGCCCGCCACCCGGAACAGCAGCAGGCCGCCCTCTCGCTCACTGATCCGCGCGGCCACGGGTGCACTGTAGAGCCGCCGGTGTGATCTCGCGGTGTACCGCTTCCGGGGATTGTCGGACCTCTGTCCTAGGGTGCCAATCATGAGCACCACGTTGCGACGGCCGGCCCTGTCCCCGTCCCGGGCCGGGGACTTCAAGCAGTGCCCGCTGCTCTACCGGTTCCGCGCGGTCGACCGCCTGCCGGAGAAGCCGACCAAGGCGCAGGTGCGCGGCACGGTGGTGCACGCGGTGCTGGAGGATCTCTTCGCCCTGCCCGCCGCGGAACGCGTCCCGGACCGCGCCCGTTCGATGATCGCGCCCGCCTGGGAGCGCGTGAAGGCGGAACGCCCCGAGTTCTCCTCGTTGTTCGAGCAGGCGGGCACCGACGAGGAAGCGCAGTGGCTGGAGTCGGCCTCCGCGCTGCTGGACGGCTACTTCGGACTGGAGGACCCGCGCCGCCTCGAACCGGAGTCGCGCGAGCTGCTGGTGGAGTCCGAGCTCCCGTCCGGCGTCCTGCTGCGCGGCTACATCGACCGGGTGGACGTCGCCCCGACGGGTGAGATCCGCGTGGTGGACTACAAGACCGGCGCCGCGCCCCGCGAGGTGGGCGAGGCGAAGGCGTTGTTCCAGATGAAGTTCTACGCGCTCGTGCTGTGGCGCCTGCGCGGCGTCGTCCCCCGCCAGCTGCGCCTGATGTACCTGGCCGACCGCCAGGCGCTGGCCTACACGCCGGACGAGTCCGAGCTGTCCCGCTTCGAGCGCACCCTCGAAGCCATCTGGCAGGCGATCATGCGCGCGGCCCCGACCGGCGACTTCCGCCCGTCGCCCAGCCGTCTGTGCGACTACTGCGACCACAAGGCGTTCTGCCCGGCGTTCGACGGCACCCCGCCTCCCTATCCCGGCTGGCCGGAGCCGGACGACACCGAGCCCCTCCAGGACCGCGACTGATGACCGCCTTCTACCTTCCGCTGGGCGAGGACACGTTCCGCTCGACCGAACACACCGTCGGCCCGTGGGGCCCGGACAGCCAGCACCTCGGCCCGCCGTCGGCGTTGCTGGTGCGCGCGCTGATGGCTCGGCGGCCGACCTTCGCGCGCGTGACGTTCGAGGTGCTCGGCCCGGTGCCCGTGGCGGAGCTGACGGTGTCCACTTCGGTCGAACGTCCCGGCCGCTCGGTGGAACTGCTGTCGGCGTCGCTGTCGCACGAAGGCCGCGTGGTGCTGACCGCGCGGGCCTGGCACATCGTCGGTTCGGACACCACGGCCGTCGCGGGCGGGGACGTGACCGGGATGGCGCCGCCGTCCTCCGCGGTGCCGATGGAGATCCCGGACTTCTGGTCCGGCGGCTACCTGGCCGCCGTCGAGTGGCTGTCGGTGTCGGGCGGGATCTTCACGCCGGGCGACGCGCAGGTGTGGGCCCGCCCGCGGGTCGCCGTGGTGGACGGGTTCGAGCCTTCTCCGCTGGAGCGCCTGTTCTCCGTGGTCGACTCGGCCAGCGGTGTTTCGTCCCGTGTGGACATTCGCAAGTGGTACGCGATCAACACCGACCTGACCGTCCACTTGCACCGGCAACCCGTCGGCGAGTGGGTCGGGATGGACGCGCGGACGACCATCGGCCCGGACGGGACCGGGCTGGCGACCAGCACGGTGCACGACGTCGAAGGGCCGGTGGGAACGACGGCACAGGCGTTGTTCGTGCGCGAGCGCTGACTCAGCGGGAGAACTCGAGCCGGGTGGCGGGCTCGTCCCTGAGCACCACGACGACCCCGCTGCTCCTGGTCCACTCGTCGGACACGAGGAAGTACTTGCCGCCAGTGTTCTCCAGCAGCCGCAGCCCCACGTACCGGTACCGGTACCTCGACTTCTCCCCGTCGAGCGCTTGTTCCCGGACCCCGGGAGCCGAGATGTGCAGGCGCTCCTGGCTGTAGACGGTCACCGAGGGCGCCGCGTGCGCCGCGAACTCGTCGGCCATCCGCTGCCCGTCCACCTGCGCGTAGTTCAGCGCGGCCCAGAACAGGCACAGCACCCCGGCGGCTGCGGCGAACAACCTGATCCTCGGCCAGTTCCAGTCGCGCCCGGCGCGCAGACGGATCACGTAGCAGGACAGGAGGATTCCGCCACCGACCGCCAGCGGAAACGTGTAGAAGCTCGCCACCGGCCACACGTACCCCAGGCCGACCACCACCAGTGGCAGCTGCACCCACGCCCACGCCAGCGCTGTCCGCAACGGCTTGGACGCCAGCAGGGCGGACCGCAGGCGCGGCTCCAGCCACAACCACACCAGCCCGGACACCACGACAACGGCCAGCAACACGAACACCGGCGTGATGCTGCGCAGCATGTAGTCCGCTGTGGACATGCCGAGGATGTTGCTCTCGATGCCGAGCGCGCGGGACTGCGTGTCGCTGCGCTTCCAGCCGAACGCCACCAGCAGGCCGGTGATCACCGTGACGTTGGCCAGCACCGCGCCGACCTTGCGCAGCACCTCGCCCTGGTCCACCGGCTCGGGCCGCTTCTGTCTGGGCGGCAGGTGTTTCGGCGTCCTCACGACGAGCTCGTGGTCGTCGTAGTGCTGGTCGTCGTCATGGTCGTGGTGGTGGTCCTGCCTTCGACGACATCCGTGCGTGGATCGTCCTTGGCGAACGGGTCGTTGGTGGGCCAACGCGGCGGCGTGCCGGGGGTGCAGCGCACGGAGTCCTGCGGCACCTGATCGAGCACGCTGCGCACGGCCTTCAGGACGGCGCAATCGCACTCGGCCGAGCCACCGTCACCCTGATGCATCGCGAGCCCCAGCTTGGCCGCCTTGGCGAACATCGACCGGGCAGCGGAGGCCTTGCCACCGCAGAGGTCGACCGCCGCCTGGTACAGCGGGGCGTTGCGCGGTGTCTGCAGGCCGCTCCAGGTGCGGTCCAGTTCCTGCTGCGCCTGATCGCAGGCCTTCTCCACCAGCCGCGTGTAGATCACGTCCTCGTTGGTGGTCGGCGACCTCGGACCCGACGGCAGGTTCCAGCCGTACTGCCGTTTCGGCGTGGTGGTAGTTGTCTTCTTCGGAGGCGTGGTGGTCGTGGTTTCCTGAGTCGTCTCAGTCGTGGTCGTGGTGGTTTCGACGAAAGTGTCACCGGGCCCGGACAGGGCTCCGCTGCCACATCCGGCCAGAACCAACGCGAGCGCTAACGGAACGATCCCGCGGCAGCCGTCCATCGCAGCCACCACCCTTTCCTCGGTAGTGCAATCTATGAGGCAAGGATGCGCCCGCCGGATATACCAATTCGCTAGGCCGAATGAGGGATTGACGGAACAGCGAGCGCCCCGAGCAATGCGCGGACGCACAAATCGCGCAACTCCACCCGGTCCAAAACGTCGTGCTCCAGCCACTCCACACACATCACGCGCACGAAGCCCAGCCACGCCATGACGGCGGCGGACGCGAGCGGCCCGTCCACCCCTGCCGCGTCGAGCAGGCGGCGTTGCAGCACGGCGAACTCGCCGGTGATCACGGCCTGCACCACCGGGTCGTTCGCCAGCACCCGGTTCGCGTCCAGCACGAGGTTGCGGTTCGCCAGGAAGTGGTCGAAGTGGGCGTCGAGGCCGGCCGCGACCTGCTCGGTCAGCGGTCCGGCACCGAGGTCGCCGACCTCGACCAGGAGCTGGTCCGCCGCTCGCTGGTGGACGGCCGCGAAGAGGTCGCGCTTGCTGGAGAAGTGCCGGTACAGCAAGGCGCGCGAGATGCCCGCGCGCTCGGCGACCTCCTCCATGAGCACCTCGTCGTAGGGCTTCGCCGCGAACAGCGCGGCGCCGACGTCGAGGAGCTGGTCGCGGCGGGCGGCCGGGGTGAGTCTCACACCGGAGAGCTTAGTTGACACGTGTCTACCAGGCGCGTTTAGTAGACACGTGTCAACTAAGGGGCGACTCAATGGCCGCAACGCTGCGATGGCTCTCGTGGGCAATGGGCGTGGCGTGTGTGTTGATCGGGGCGTACCACGTCTTGTTGGGCATCGACTCGGTACCGGGTGAGGCGGGAGCCGGGGCGACGGTCGACAGCCGCGAGCGCTTCTACAACGCGATCTTCCTCGGCTACGGCCTGGCGTGGATCTGGGCCGCCCGCCAGTCGCCGATCCCGGCGAACGCGATCAGGTGGATCGCCGCCGTGTTCGCGATCGGGGCGTTCGGCCGGCTGCTGTCGATGGCGGTGCACGGGCAGCCACACTGGTTCCAGATCCCGCTCACCGTGATCGAGGTGGTGCTGCCACCGCTGTTCTTCTGGCTGGCAGCGGCCGGCGAGAAGGTGCACCACCGGCGCGGCCGAGGCGTACCGTCAACGGCACTGTGAAGAGGTTCGCGAACCGGCAGGAGGCGGGCCGCGCCCTGGCGGCGCGACTCGCGGACCACGCCTGGCACGACCCGCTGGTGCTGGGCCTGCCACGCGGCGGGGTCCCGGTCGCCAAGGAGGTCGCGGACCAGCTCGACGCGGAGCTGGACGTGGTGGTGGCGCGCAAGATCGGGGCGCCCGGTCATCCCGAGTACGGGGTCGGCGCGGTCACGGCGGACAGCGAACCCATCTACGACCCGGCCGTCCTGCGGGCGCTGAACCTCACCGAGGAACAGCTGTCGCGCACCTGCGACGAGGAACGCCAGGAGGCCGCCAGGCGCACCGCCCTCTACCGCGGGGACAGGCCGCCGCCGCACATCAGCGACCGCGACGTGATCGTCGTCGACGACGGGCTGGCGACGGGCGTCACGGCCAGAGCGGCGCTGCACTGGGTCGCCCGGCACGCGCCGCAGCACCTAGTCCTCGCGGTCCCGGTCGCCGCGAGGGAGTCGATGACGACGTTCGACACCCCCGTGGTGGCGGTCCTCGTCCCGCGGAACTTCGGCGCGGTCAGCCGGTGGTACGACAGGTTCGATCAGACGACGGACGCCGAGGTGCTCAGCGCGCTCGCGTAGTGCTCCACCACCGGGAACGGCGAGTAGAACCGGTGCAGCAACGACGACCAGCGCTCGTACGACGGCCCCTGGCGGAAGCCCACGGTGTGCGCCTCGACCGACTCCCACCGCACCAGCAGCAGGTACCGCGACGGCGTCTCCAGGCACCGCAGCAGCTCGAGACCGAGGAAGCCCGGCGAGGCGGAGATCAGCTCCCGCGCCTCGCCGAACGCCCACTCGAAGTCGGTCTCCTGCCCCGGCACCACGTCCAGGACGGCGTGCTCCAGGATCACAGGCGGCAGAACCTGATGTCCGACGCCAGCACGGCCTTGGCGCCGATCGCGGCGAGCTCGTCCATCACCCGGTTGGCGTCGCGGCGCGACACCATCGCCCGCACGGCCACCCAGTTCTCGTCGGCCAGCGGGGCGACCGTCGGAGACTCGAGGCCGGGGGTGAGTGCGACGGCGTCGTCCAGGAGCGACCGCGGGCAGTCGTAGTCGAGCATCAGGTACTGCTGCGCGAACACGACACCCTGCAGGCGGGCCGTCAGCTGCTTCTTGGCCGCCGTCAGCTCGGAGCCCGCGCGGTGCACCAGCACGGCCTCGGACTCGCAGATCGGCTCGCCGAACGGCACCAGGTCGTGCTGGCGCAGCGTCCGGCCGGAGCCCACGACGTCCGCGATCAGGTCGGCCACGCCGAGCTGGATCGAGATCTCCACGGCACCGTCGAGACGGATCACCTTCGCGCTGATGCCGCGGGCCTTGAGGTCGCGGTTGACCAGCTTCGGGTACGCAGTGGCGAGCCGCTTGCCCTCCAGGTCCTCGACCTTCCAGTCCTTGCCCTTGGGCCCCGCGTAGCGGAAGGTCGACCCGCCGAAGCCCAGCGCCAGCAGCTCCTCGACCGAGGAGCCGTTGTCGTCGGCACCGGAGTCGGCGGCGAGGTCGCGGCCGGTGATGCCGAGGTCGAGGTCGCCGGACGCCACGTAGATCGCGATGTCCTTGGGACGCAAGAAGAAGAACTCGACGTCGTTGTTGGGGTCGAGCACGGTCAGGTCGCGGGACTCGTGCCGCTGGCGGTAGCCGGCCTCGGTCAGCATCGCGGAGGCGCGTTCGGTGAGCGCGCCCTTGTTCGGGACTGCAACGCGCAGCATGTGAGGGTCTCCGTCAGAGGTACTTGTAAACGTCGTCGAGGGTCAGGCCGCGGCCCAGCATGAGCACCTGGAGGCGGTACAGCAGCTGCGAGATCTCCTCTGCGAGCTTCTCGTCGGACTCGTACTCGGCGGCGATCCAGACCTCGCCCGCCTCCTCCAGCACCTTCTTGCCCTGCGCATGGACGCCGGCCTCGAGCGCTGCGACGGTGCCGGAACCCTCCGGCTTGGTGGCGGCTCGTTCGGTCAGTTCGGCGAACAGGGAGTCGAAGGTCTTCACGGGGGGATATCCTCCCATCTCCCGGACACGGGTCCACACCACGGTCACATCTGTCCCACGCCGTGGACGTGATCTGTCCTGCATGGACACCCAGTAGCGTGAACTTCGTGTCGGAGTTCGCCGAAGTGCTCGAATCGCTGCGCCGGGTGCGCGGCATCAACCCGTTCTTCGCCCTCGACGTGGGCCGCCCGGACGAGACGTGGCTGCCGGGCACGGCGCTGCTCGAAGGCCCCGCGCTCAAAACCACGATCGACGCCATCGCGACCCGGTACAACGCGGAGGAACCACGCGTCGCGGCGAGCCTGTTCTTCCTCAGCTACACCGCGCGGCTGCTGAGCCCGCTCACGGCCGCGAACATCCCGATCGACATCAGGCCGGAAAACCTGTGGTGGCACCACGACATCACGAACGGCCTGAGCGTCCGCATCGACGAACCCCGTCTCGGCCCGCCCGCCGCGCAGGCGCTCGAACCCGTCGTGGAGGCGATCCAGGGGGTGACTCCGGTGGCGCGCGGATTGTTGTGGGGCAACGCGATGTCGAACATCGCGGGCGCGCTCAAAATGGTTGTCCGCGCACGCATGCTCACCGCCGAGGAAGCGGAAGAACGCGGCGAACGAGTGATGAGCGCGCCGCCGTTCGAACAGGCGGGGGAATTTCTGAGCTTCCCCGGTGAGGTCACGTTCCGGCGTCGGTCCTGCTGCCTTTACTACCGCGTCGCCGCTGGTGGGAAGTGTGGCGACTGCCCACTCGTGAAGTGAGGAACGCAACAACTCCAATGGCCGGTTGTGCTTGAGCGCCGGCTCAAATTACGGTGCACGCGCCGCAGTGACGGGAAGCCGGTGAAAATCCGGCGCGGTCCTCGCCACTGTGACCGGGAAGCGATCCCCGCCGAGAACGTCACTGGCACCCGAGAGGGCGCTGGGAAGACGCGGGGGCAGCGTTGATCCGGGAGTCAGGAGACCGGCTGCGGCGCCGCAAGGAGAGTTGACCTTCCACGAGGTATGGAGGAGCCCGTCATGACGAGCCCCGCAGCACATCTGTCCGCCGTCCGCGTGCCCAAATGGGCCTTCGCCGTCGCTTTGCTCGGCCTGATCGTCACCTACCTGGTCCTGCAGGAGAACGGCCTCGCGCTCGGTGCGAGCTCGGAGCTGCTGCACGAGTTCTTCCACGACGGCCGTCACGCGCTCGGCGTCCCGTGCCACTGATCTGATCTCCAGTTCAAGCACATGACGACGACGTACAAGTCCCTTGCGCTGCGCGGAATCGCGGCGGGCGGCATCGCCGGTGTCGCCTCCGCGCTCGTGCAACTGCTGGTGACCGAGATTCCGATTCGGGCCGCGCTCGCGGTCGAGGAGGCCCGGGAACCCTCCGGTGACGGCCACGCCCACTCGCACGGCGAGGAAGAGCTGGTCAGCCGGGGCGCCCAGGTCGTGGGCGGCATGCTCGGCGTGGTCATCGTCGGCATCGCGGTCGGCCTGGTGTTCGCCACGGCCTACGCGCTGTCGAAGCGGTGGTTCGTCGACCGCACGCCGTTCAGCCGCAGCTTCGCGTTCGGTGCCGCGGTGTTCGGCGCGGTGGCGTTGCTGCCGTGGATCAAGTACCCGGCCAACCCGCCTGCTGTGGGCGACCCGGAGACGGTCAACTACCGGACCGCGCTCTACCTCGGTGTGGTGGCGGCCGGTCTGGTGATCGTGTGGGGTGCGAGCTGGCTCGCCGAGCGGCTGCGGACGCGGACGCAGCCGGTGCGGGTCACCGCGGTGCTGCTCGCGGTGGTCGCGGCCGTCGCGGTGGTGCTGCTCGCGTTCCCCGCGCCGCCGGACACGATTCCCGCGGACATGCCGGTGAACGTGCTGTGGCAGTTCCGCCTCAGCTCACTGGCCCAGCTCGCCACGCTCTACGTCGGTCTCGGCGTGGTGTTCGGCCTGCTGATCGATCCGGCCACGCGCAGGGCCAAGGCCGCCGAGAAGGCGGCCATCGCCTGATGGCCTGGGGGTGGCCGTGCGCGCGGCCACCCTCACCGGCTCCGAGTGGCTGGACCAGTGGGGCGACCGTCGCCGTCCAATGGTTGTCCAGTTGCGATTGCCAGCATGGAGGCGTCGGCGACCTTGCCGAGGTGGCCTGATTCCACTGGTCTGGTGAAGGAGTCCTCCATGTCAGTTCGACAGCGGCTGGCGGCAGTCGCCGCCACTCTGCTCATGTCGGTGAGCGGGCTGGTCGTGGCGAGCAGCCCCGGCCTTGCGGCGGCTGATGCGTCGTCCGCCGTGGCGCCGGCGGCCGTACCGGTCGGCACGTATCGGATCAGGAACATGGAACGGCCCGGTGAGTGCCTCCAGGCGGACCCGAGAACCGCGCCGGCGATCGGTACGGCGATGGCGATGGTGCCCTGCAGCGACAGCATTTATCAGAGGTGGCTCTTCGGGTCGGCCAACCCGAGCTTCCCGTCCGGTTTCAACGAGGTCCGCAACGCCGCCGGCAGGTGCCTGGACGCGCACGACCGCGGCGGAGTGGTGCACGGCAACATCATCCACCTCTACGACTGCAACAAGAGCCCCAACCAGGCGTGGGCGTTCTCCGTACCGCCTTCGCACGGCGTCGTCTGCATGTGGCGTGCGCATCTGTGTGACAAGGTGCTGGACCAGCAGCTCTACCACACCGCCGGGCTCGGCTACCGGGTTCACCTGATGAACACCCATGGACGTGCCAACCAGGACTGGTACGTGGAAGCCGTCGGCTGAGACGAGCGAGTCCGGTGGCTCAGGGGATCTCTGAGCCACCGGACCGGTCAGAGCGCCTTCAGCACGTCCAGGTCCACGCCCACCAAGGAGTCGCGGAAGATCCGCCGCTCCCCCGCCTCCACCTCGACATCACACGGCACCACCAGCACGGTGCAGCCGGCAGCCACAGCGGCGGCCACGCCCGTCGGCGAGTCCTCGATCGCCACGCAGCGGACCGGATCAACGCCCAGCAGGCGCGCAGCCTTCAGGTACGGCTCGGGCAGAGGCTTGTTCAGCCCGTCCACCTCGTCCCCGCACACCGTGACGTCGAACAGGTCCCGCCCGATCGTGTCCAGCGCGACCTCAGTCAGCGAACGTTCGGTCGACGTCACCAACGCCATCGGCACGCCCGACGACCGCACCGCCCGCAAAGCGTCGGCAGCGCCCGGACGCCAGGGCAGACCAGCCCTGAACACCTCCTCGGTGCGGCGCGAGATCCAGGCGGCGCCGTCGGCGAGGTCGGCCGCGGAAGGCTCGATGCCGACGTCGGCGAACAGCAGGCGCATCGTCGTGGGCACGTTGGTGCCGACCATGCGTTCACGGGTCTCCAGCGAGAGCACCCCGCCGAGCTTCTCGGCGTACTCGTAGAGCGGGATGTCCCAGAGCTTCTCGGAGTCCAGCAGCGTGCCGTCCATGTCCCACAGCACAGCTTGCAGGTCAGACATTGAAGTACTTCGCCTCCGGGTGGTGCGCCACGAAGGCGTCGGTGGACTGTTCAGGGTGCAACTGGAGTTCCTCGGACAGCGAGACGCCGATCCGCGAGGGCTCCAGCAGTTCGACGATGCGCCTGCGGTCTTCCATCTCCGGGCAGGCGCCGTAGCCGAACGAGTAGCGAGCGCCGCGGTAGCCCAGGCGGAAGAACTCCTCGACGTCGGAGGGATCCTCGG
The DNA here is from genome assembly GCF_039537795.1 of Lentzea roselyniae. Taxonomy (NCBI): domain Bacteria; kingdom Bacillati; phylum Actinomycetota; class Actinomycetes; order Pseudonocardiales; family Pseudonocardiaceae; genus Lentzea; species Lentzea roselyniae. The sequence goes on along the minus strand of NZ_BAABBE010000003.1, from coordinate 252,223 downwards.
CGGCCACTGACTCGCCGGACGGCCACACGAGCTCCTCGCGGACGCGCTTGTGCCAGTACTCGGCCAGGGCTTCGGTCAGCTGGACGCCGAGGCCGTGGACCTCCAGGTACTCGCGGTAGGCGTTCTTGCCGAACAGTTCGTTGGCGTAGTCGGCGATCGGCTGGCCCATCGTCACGAGGTGGAACGCGATGACGTCGACCTCACCGGCCTCCTTCGAACGCCAGAAGTCCGACAGGCACAGCCGGCGATCCCGCTTCTGGCGCGGGAACGTGAACCGGAACCGCTCGGGGGAATCGGCAGCGGGCTCTTGCAGGATCACCAGGTCGTCGCCGTCGGAGACGCACGGGAAGTAGCCGTAGACGACCGCGGCGTGGGCCAGAACCCCTTCTGTGGCAAGGCGTTCCATCCAGTAGCGCAGACGCGGGCGGCCTTCGGTCTCGACCAGTTCCTCGTAGGTCGGGCCGCCGCCGCGCGTGCCCTTGAGGCCCCACTGGCCCATGAACGTCGCACGCTCGTCCAGCAGTGCCGAGTAGTCCGCGACCGGGATGCCCTTCACGACGCGGCTGCCCCAGAACGGCGGCGTCGGGATCGGGTTGTCGGACGCCACGTCCGAGCGGCCCGGGAACGACTCCTCCGGCTCGGCGGCGGCCTTGCGCGCGGCCGCGATGCGCAGCGAACGTTCGCGGCGTGCCTTGCGTTCCTCGGCCTTGGCCTGAGCCTCCGGGTCGACCAGCGGCGCCTCGCCGCGCTTGGCCGCCATGATCGCGTCCATCAGCCGCAGGCCCTCGAAGGCGTCGCGGGCGTAGCGGACGTCGCCGAGGTACATCTCGGTCAGGTCGTTCTCGACGTACGCGCGGGTCAGCGCCGCGCCGCCCAGCAGCACCGGCCACCGCGCGGCGACACCCCGGGAGTTCATCTCCTCGAGGTTCTCCTTCATGATCACGGTCGACTTGACCAGCAGGCCGGACATGCCGATCGCGTCCGCGCGGTGTTCCTCCGCGGCTTCGAGGATCGCGTTGATCGGCTGCTTGATGCCGATGTTCACGACCTCGTAGCCGTTGTTGGACAGGATGATGTCGACGAGGTTCTTGCCGATGTCGTGGACGTCGCCCTTGACCGTGGCGAGCACGATCCGGCCCTTGCCGCCGTCGTCGGAGCGCTCCATGTGCGGTTCGAGGTGGGCGACCGCGGCCTTCATGACCTCGGCGGACTGCAGCACGAACGGCAGCTGCATCTGGCCGGAGCCGAACAGCTCGCCGACCGTCTTCATGCCCGCGAGCAACGTGTCGTTGATGATCTGCAACGCCGGGCGCTGCTCCAGCGCGGCGTCGAGATCGGCTTCCAGGCCGTTGCGCTCGCCGTCGACGATCCGGCGCTCCAGCCGTTCGAACAACGGCAGCGCGGCCAGTTCCTCTGCGCGCGAGGCGGAGTTCGACTTCGTCGTGACGCCTTCGAAGAGCTCCATGAGCTTCTGCAGCGGGTCGTAGCCCTCGCGGCGGCGGTCGTAGACGAGGTCCAGCGCCACGGCGCGCTGCTCGTCGGGGATGCGGGCCATCGGCACGATCTTGGACGCGTGCACGATCGCGGTGTCCAGGCCCGCCTGCACGCACTCGTGCAGGAACACGGAGTTCAGCACCTGGCGCGCGGCCGGGTTGAGTCCGAAGGAGACGTTCGACAGGCCCAGAGTCGTTTGCACGTCAGGATAACGGCGCTTGAGCTCGCGGATCGCCTCGATGGTCTCGACGGCGTCGCGGCGGACCTCCTCCTGGCCGGTGGAGATCGGGAACGTCAGGCAGTCGACGATGATGTCGTTGACCCGCATGCCCCAGTTCTTCAGGTCCTCGATCAGCCGGACGGCGACGCGGACCTTCCACTCCTTGGTGCGGGCCTGACCTTCCTCGTCGATGCACAGCGCCACGACCGCCGCGCCGTGCTCCGAGGCGAGCCGCATGATCTTCTGGAAGCGGGAGTCCGGGCCGTCGCCGTCCTCGTAGTTCACCGAGTTGACGGCACAACGGCCGCCGAGACACTCCAGGCCCGCCTGCAGCACCGCGGGCTCGGTCGAGTCCAGCATGATCGGCAACGTCGACGCGGTCGCCAGCCGCGAGGCCAGCGCGCGCATGTCCGCCTCGCCGTCGCGGCCCACGTAGTCGACGCAGAGGTCGATCAGGTGGGCGCCCTCGCGCGTCTGGTCGCGCGCGATCTCGATGCAGTCCTCCCACTTCCCGGCCAGCATCGCCTCGCGAAATGCCTTGGAGCCGTTGGCGTTCGTGCGTTCGCCGATCATCAGCACCGAGGCGTCCTGCTTGAACGGAACGGCCTGGTACAAAGAGGACACACCGGGCTCTGGACGCGGCCTGCGCCGGGACGGTCCGAGATCGCGCACCGCCTCGGCGACCTGACGCAGGTGCTCGGCCGTCGTGCCGCAGCAGCCGCCGACGAGCCGCGTGCCGAACTCCTGCACGAACCCGGCCAGCGCCTGCGCCAGCTCCTCCGGCGACAACGGGTAGACCGCGCCGTTCGGGCCGAGCTCCGGCAGGCCGGCGTTCGGCATCACCGACAGCGGGATGCGGGCGTGCTTGGACAACGTCCGCAGGTGCTCGCTCATCTCGGCGGGACCGGTGGCGCAGTTGAGGCCGATCAGGTCGATGCCCAGCGGCTCCAGCGCGGTCAGCGCGGCGCCGATCTCCGAGCCGAGCAGCATCGTGCCGGTCGTCTCGACGGTCACCTGGGCGATGATCGGGACGACCCGGCCCTCCGCCGCCATCGCGCGCTTGGCGCCGATGATCGACGCCTTGGTCTGCAGCAGGTCCTGCGAGGTCTCCACGATGATCGCGTCCACACCGCCGACCAGCAGGCCCTTGCACTGCTCCTGGTATGCGTCGCGCAACGTGGCGTACGGCGCGTGGCCCAGCGTCGGCAGCTTGGTGCCGGGCCCGACGCTTCCCAGCACGAACCGGGGCTGGTCGGACGTGCTGAACTCGTCCGCGACCTCACGGGCCAGCGCGGCACCCCGTTCGGACAGGTGGAAGATTTGGTCCGGGATGTCGTATTCGGCCAGGTTCGCGAGGTTCGCGCCGAAGGTGTTCGTCTCGACGGCGTCCACGCCCACCTCGAGATAACCGCGGTGCACGGCCTTCACCACATCTGGCCGTGTCACGTTGAGGATCTCGTTGCACCCCTCCAGACCGTTGAAGTCGTCCAGAGAGAGGTCAGCAGCCTGAAGCATGGTGCCCATGGCGCCGTCAGCGACGACAACACGGTTCACCAGCGCTTCCAGGAACGGCGACTCTCCGCGATCACGCATGGGCCAAGCCTACGATGAGTTGAACAGGTGAGGCCGTAGTCTGGCGCCGTGAACGATCCGTCCCAGGAATCCCCGACCCCCTCGAACCCGCGCAAACCGCTCACGAGTCCGATCATGGTCTGTGCTTTCGAAGGGTGGAACGACGCGGGCGATGCCGCGAGCACCGCCATCGAGCACCTGCAACTCACCTGGGACGCCACCCCGCTCGCCGAGATCGACCCGGACGACTACTACGACTTCCAGGTGACGCGACCCACAGTCCGCATGGTGGACGGTGTCACCAGGAGGGTCGACTGGCCGACGACGCGGCTCTCGGTGTGCCGGCCTCCCGGCTCGTCGGTCGACGTGATCCTCGTGCACGGCATCGAGCCGAACATGCGGTGGCGCAAGTTCGCCGCCGAGCTGCTGGGGCACATCGAAGCTCTCGGGGTGACGACCGTGGTGACGCTGGGCGCGCTGCTCATGGACACGCCCCACACCAGGCCCGTGCCGGTCACCGGCACCGCCTACGACCCGGACGCCGCCGCGAAGTTCGGGCTGGAGCACTCGAAGTACGAAGGCCCCACCGGCATCGTCGGCGTCTTCCAGGACGCGTGCGTGCAGGCGGGCGTCCCGGCGATCTCGTTCTGGGCCGCGGTGCCGCACTACGTGTCGCAGCCGCCGTCCCCCAAGGCCACGCTGGCCCTGCTGCACCGGGTGGAGGAGGTCCTCGACATCGAGGTCCCGCTCGGCGCGCTGCCGGAGCAGGCCGAGGAGTGGGAGCGCACGGTCACCGAGATGGCCGACGAGGACGAGGACGTGCGCAACTACGTGCGCGCGCTGGAGGAACGCGGGGACGCGGCCATCCAGATCACCGAGGCCTCCGGTGACGACATCGCGGCGGAGTTCGAGCGGTACCTGCGCCGTCGCGGGCGGGGACCGGGCTGGCCGTCGACCGGCCCCCGCTGAATCACCCGTTCATGTAGCCGGGCGCGGCGTAGGCGTCGGCCTGAGCGCGGTACAGGTCGGCGTAACGACCCCCACCGGCGAGCAGTTCGTCGTGTGGGCCGGCCTGGACCAGCTCGCCGTTGTCGAGCACCAGGATCTGGTCCGCGTCGGCCACGGTGGAGAACCGGTGCGACACCACGACGGTCACCGCGCCGGTCCGTGCCGCCAGTTCGCGAGCGCGTGCCATGTACCGGGTGAAGATGGCGTGCTCGCTGGGGGCGTCCAGTGAGGCGGTCGGCTCGTCGAGGACGAACAGCAGCGGCGTGGGGCGCATGGCGGTGCGCGCCGTCGATCCGCGCGGTGGCGAGGAAGAACAACGGCTCTTCCACCACCTCCAGCACGTGCCCGAGCAGCAAGGCGGCACCGAAGACCGCCAGCGGCACCAGAGCCCTGGCCAGAACATCCGCGTCCGGCCCGCCTGCCGCCCTGTCCACCAGCGTGGCCAGCGCGATCGCGGAGACGGCCGGCATGAGCTCGCGATGCCGGTCATCGCGACAATCCCAACCAGCAGACCTCGCCCGGCCGCGGCCAGTGAGCGCAGCAGCAGAACACGCTCACGGAGCGCGTTGCGAATCATCGACCCTCACCACAATCGTCGATTAATGCAAACCGTGCGAGATGAACAATCAGGCCGAGCGGAAGGAAGCATGCCCCCAGGCCTGCTACCAGCAGGTTTCGCACACCGAGGACGGATGAGAATTGACCCTCACTGTCGAATCGAAGCGCTTCACCAGCACCGTAGGGCCGCCTGTCCGCGAATGTCAAACAGATTTGCACTGCGACCCGCATCCACCGGAATTCGTTCAACACCAGCCGCAGCGCCAGTCAGCCGACGCAGGGAGGCCGGTGAAGAATTTAGCTACGACAACAATCACAGCGCGGTTGTGCCGTCCCCCGCACTAGGGTTGGACGGTGGACGTTTCTGTGGGCCGCTTGGCACGCGCCGGGTTGTACGCCGGCGCATTGATCGGGCCGTTCGGCGGCGCCATCACCACGTCGATCCTGCCCGAGATCGGGGCGAGCTTCGGCCGGTCGGCGGGCTCCGCGGCGTCGACGCTCACGTTCTACCTCGTGCCGTTCGCCGTGTTGATGCTCGTGTCCGGCACGTTCGCCCAACGCTGGGGTCCACAACGGACCGTCCGGATCGCGTACATCGCCTACGCCGTCACCTCCGCGCTGGCCGCGAGCGCCTGGACGTTCGAGGTGCTGCTGGCCGCACGCGCGCTGCAGGGCGCCGCGAACTCGTTCACCACGCCGGTGCTGCTGGCCGTGATCGCCGCCTCGACGCCGAAGGAGAAGCTCGGCCGCGCGCTGGGGCTGTTCGGGTCGACGCAGGCGGCCGGGCAGACCTCGGCCCCGCTCGTCGGCGGCCTCACCGCCGAGATCGACTGGCGGCTGGCGTTCGTGGTGATCTCCGTGGTGGCCGTCGGGCTGGCGGTGCTGGGCGTGCCGCAGACGGACGCCGAGCCGGAGCGCAACGCGAGCCTGCGCAGCGCTTTCGTGCCGAGCACGATCAGGCCCGCCGTCGTCGCGTTCGTCGGCTGGGGCTGCCTGGGCGGGCTGTCGTTCCTCGTGGCGTTCCGGCTGGACGACGTGTTCGGCCTCGGCGCCGGTGAACGCGGGTTGCTGCTCACCGGGTTCGGGATCGTCGGTTTCCTGACCGCGCGGCAGGTCGGCAAGGCGATCGACAGGTTCGGTGCCGCGACCACGGTCGTCGTGGGCGCGACGCTGGGCGCGGGCCTCATCGCGGCGGCGGGCACGACCCCGGTCGTCGCGATCGTGGTCCTCGCGTGGGCGCTGACCGGGGCGGCCGCTCAGGGTGTGCTGGTGAGCATCAACGCGTTGGTGCTGCAGAGCGAGAACGCCAACAGGGGCGGCAGCGTCAGTGTCGTGCAGTCACTGCGCTTCATGGGCGCCGCCGCGGCCCCGCTGGCGTTCGTTCCGCTGTATCAGGCCCACCCGTTGCTGGGTTTCCTCGTCCCGGCCGGTCTGCTGATCACCGTGCCCGCGGTCGTCACGTGGTCAGGTCGCGGCGCCGGAACCCGGCGAACCCCGCAGCCAGAAGCACCGCCGCCACTCCGGTGAGCCACAGCAGCGGCCCGGCGACGATGTCCGGGTACTTCGGCACGTGCGTGAACGGCGCGACGTCGATGATCCACTGATCCAGCTGCAGGGCGGGGCCGAGCAGCGTGATCACCAGCGACACCGACACCACCGCCCAGCTCACGCCGGTGAACTGCGGGAACAGCCCGAACAACGCCAGCGCCACGCCCGCGATCACCCAGGCCGCCGGGAGCTGGACGAGCGCTGCGCCGAGCATCTGCGGGAGCACCGTGCCGAGGTCATCGGTGCGCAGGCCGTGCACGAGACCGAGGCCGAGACCGGCGGAAGCCAGCACCACCGCGCCGTCGGCCAGGGCGAACACCGCGTGCGACGCCACCCAGCCCCAGCGCGAGACCGGGGTCGCGAGCAGCGGCTCGGCGCGGAACGACGTCTCCTCCGACCGCAGCCGCAGCACCGCCTGCACGAGGTAGATCGACGTGATCAGGCCCAGCATCTGCGTGATGGTGGCGAAGAACGCGTCCACCATCGCGTCCGCGCCGCCGATCTGCTGCACGATCTGGCCGAGCGCCGGGTTGTCCTGCACCATCTGCCCGACCGCCTGCGCGACGCTGCCGTAGATCGTGCCGACCACGAGCAACGCCAGCGACCAGCCGATCAGCGAGCCCTTCTGCAGCCGCCACGCCAGGCCGAACGGGGTGCCGATCGTGCCGCCGGCCGGACCGAGCCTGGTCGCCAGCAGACCGAGGCCGACGTCCCTGCGCGTCACGACGTAGGCCGAGACGCCCACCAGCAGCACGAACGCGGCCAGCGAGATGCCGAGCACCCAGAACCTGTCGTCACCGAACGACCGCACGTGCTCGGTCCAGCCGATCGGCGAGAACCAGGTGAGCCACTGCGGCCCCGACTCCCCCGCCGCGTCGCCCGCGGCGCGGAACAGGTAGGTCACACCGAGGAAGCCGCCCGCGATCGCGTTGGACACGCGCGAGTTCTCCGACAGCTGGGCGGTGAACGCGCTGACCCCGGTGAAGACCAGACCGACGCTCGCCGTGGACAGGCCGAACGCGAACGCGCCGGTGGCGTCCAGATCCTTGCCGATCAGCGCCAGCGCCTGCAGCACGCCGATCAGCAGGCTCGTGCCGCCCGCGACGATCACCGCGGCGGCGAGCGGTGCGTGCCGTCCGACAACTGTCGCGCTGATGAGCTCGGTGCGGCCGGCTTCTTCTTCCGCGCGCGTGTGCCGGGTGACGACGAGCATGGCCATGATCGCGATGAACAGCCCGGAGAAGACGCCCCAGCGCCAGGCCACCAGGCCGCCCAGCGACGACGTGTCGTGCAGCGGGCCGAGCATCGCGAGGAACGCGGAGTTGGCGTTGGCGGTGACCCCGAGCAGCGCCCGCGACTCGGGCGTTTTGTACAGCTCTTCCAGGGCGGTCGTCGTCGAGTACGTGATGCCGACCAGGAACAGGATCCAGATCGGCAGCAGGATCCGGTCGCGGCGCAGCGCCAGCCGGACCAGATGCCCAGTACCGATGAGGGCCGTGCCGATCATTTCGCGTCCTCGTAGTGCCGCAGGAAGAGCTCTTCCAGCGTCGGTGGCTGCGAGGTCAGCGTGCGCACACCCGACGACACGAGCTGCTTCAGCGCGAGGTCGAGCTTGTCCGAGTCGACCTCGAACTTGACGCGGTTGCCCTCGGCCACGAGGTCGTGCACGCCGTCGAGGTTCGCGAGCCCGTTCGGCGGCCCGGCCAGCTCTGCGGAGATCGACGTGCGGGTCAGGTGCCGCAGGTCGGCGAGCGTGCCGGTCTCGACGCAGTGGCCGTTGCGGATGATGCTGACCCGGTCGCACAGGGCCTCGACCTCGGCGAGGATGTGGCTCGACAGCAGCACGGTGCGGCCACGCTCGCGTTCGTCGTTGATGCAGTCCTGGAAGACGGCCTCCATCAACGGGTCGAGGCCAGACGTCGGCTCGTCGAGGATGAGCAGCTCGACGTCGCTCGACAGGGCGGCGACGAGGGCGACCTTCTGCCGGTTGCCCTTGGAGTAGGTGCGGCCCTTCTTGCGCGGGTCCAGCTCGAAGCGCTCCAGGAGCTCTTCACGGCGCTGCTTGCGCAGGCCGCCGCGCAACCGTCCGAGCAGGTCGATGACCTCGCCGCCGGTCAGGTTGGGCCAGAGGTTCACGTCGCCGGGGACGTAGGCGAGGCGGCGGTGCAGGGCAGCGGTGTCCTTCCACGGGTCGCCGCCGAGCAGCCGCGCGGTGCCGGAGTCGGCACGCAGCAGGCCGAGGAGGATCCGGATCGTCGTCGACTTGCCCGCGCCGTTCGGGCCGAGGAAGCCGTGCACCTCACCGGTCTGGACGTCCAGGTCGAGATCGTCCAGTGCACGCGTCGGGCCGAAGGTCTTCACCAGGCCCGACACGGATATCGCAGATGTCATGGCCGGTAAGCTACGCTTCTTTCACAAGTTCGTGAAGGACGTAAATTTTGCCCGATCGACTGGCGGAAGGGGATGATGCCGCGGTGACGGGAGCTACACAGCGTGACACGCAGGCGGTAAGCCAGTTCGTCGAGCGGTTCGGCGGAATTCTGGCGGACGCCGGCATGCCGCGCATGCCGGCGCGCATCCTCGCGGCGCTGCTGACGACGGACTCAGGGCGGCTCACTGCGGCCGAGATCGCCGATCTGCTGCAGATCAGCCCGGCGGCGGTGTCGGGCGCGGTGCGCTACCTGACCACGATCCAGATCGTCAGCCGCGAACGGGAGCCGGGATCGCGCCGCGACATCTACCGGATGCGCGACAACGTCTGGTACGAGGCGACGTTCCGCAGGGACCAGATGCTGCAGGTGATCGACGAGGTGCTGACCGAGGGCGTGGACACGCTCGGGGAGGACACCGAGGCGGGAGCGCGCCTGGACGAGACGCGCGAGTTCTTCCGCTTCTGCCACCTCGAGCTCGGCACACTGCTCGACCGGTGGCGCACGCACCGCGAGAAATGGCTGGAACAGCGGAAAGCCTGAGCCATAGGGGTTCCGCATGAAGTTCGCGAGCATCGCGCACCACTTCTTCCTGTGATCGGAAGGCTCGAGGGCGATGCCGACGGCGTCGCCCTCTTCGGTGCGCCCTCATCAGGCCGCCTGTCTCCCGCCCGCCACGCGCTGAGCTGCGCCGCGGGCCACACCTTCGACATCGCCCGGCACGGCTACGTCAGTCTCCTGGCCGACACCCGTGTCACGAGCGGTGATGACCCGGCCGTGGTCCGGGCGAGTGCTCGACCACCTGCCGGGAGCCCGCGGACCGGGACTCGACACGTCGGATCGCGCGGCCTGCTCGGGACCAGGGCCCACGCGCGGCGCTCGACGGCTTGCCCGGCAGGCAAGTGACCGTGTCAGTCCTGGTCACCGCCCACCGGGCAAGGTTGCCCGTCAGCCCGTGATGAGCGTCAGGTTGTACGCCGAAAGGATCTCGTTGACCGGCTGGAAGTAGGTCGTGCCGCCGCTGGTGCAGTTGCCGGAGCCACCAGAGGTGACGCCCTGCGCCTGCGTGCCGCTGACCCACGAGCCGCCCGAGTCACCGGGCTCCGCGCACACGTCCGTGCGCGTCAGGCCGCTGACCGAGCCCTCCTGGTAGTTCACCGTCTGGCTCCTCGCCTGGACGACACCGCAGTGCCAGCCCGTGGTCGAGCCGGAACGGCAGATCGACGCGCCGACCGCGGCCTCGGTGTGACCGGAGACGACGACGTCAGCGCCGCCGTAGTGGTTCACCTTGGCCGTGGGCGTCCACGCCGAGTTGGCCTTGACCCACCCGTAGTCGTTGCCCGGGAAGGACGAGCCCTCGAACACGCCCAGAGCCGAACGGTCGACGCCGGCCACCGTGTCGCCCTTGGAGCCGCAGTGCCCGGCGGTGACGAACCCGCCCTGCACCGCGAAGCCGACCGAGCAGCGGCCCGCGTTGTTGATGTAGTAGGCGTCGCCGCCGCGGATGTCCTTGAGCAGACGGGGTGCCTCGTCGGTCTCGACGACCTTCGCGAGCGTGCCCGCCTTCTCCGCGAACGACTTCGCCACCTCGGCCTGACCGCGCTTGACGGTGATCGTCACGGCGTTGGCCTGCGGATCCACGAACCAGCCGGTGACCTCGGCGGGCGCCTTCTCGGCGTCCAGCCTGGTCTTGGCCGCGTCGAGGTCCTTCTCCTTGTGAGCGACCGTGCGGGGTTGCGCGCCGAGCTGCTTGATGCGGTCGGCCTTGGCGCCGGTGACGCCCTCGGTCACACCGACGACGAGCTTGCCGATGGACGCGTCGAACCACGCGCCACCGAACTCGTCACCCGCGAACCCCTTCGCGACGTGCTGCAGGACCGCGGCCGCGCTTTCCTGACGCAGCCGTTCCGCCGCCTGCTGGGCGTTCAGACCGAGGTCGCGCTGCATCGCGGCGAGCAGGTCAGCCGACGGCTCCGGTGCGGCGACGGCGGCAGGGGAGACCGTCGTCGCGAGGGCACCCGCCAGCACGGCCACAGCCGCGACAGCCATGCGCTTCATAGGCATTTCTCCTCAATGTTCGGTTTGCAGGGCCGGTGTAACGCCGGACCGGGCAACCGCGATGAGGAGATCGGCTGTGCTGCAACACAGCCCGCACGACACGGAAGCAATGGCGTCCCCAGGCGGTCGAACTGCCCGATCAGTTCGTTCCTCCGTCTGGGTGACGCTATGTTGTGCTGCCTACGGACGGTAGGGCCGATCGAGGGGTGGACCTCCCGGCATCAGAGTTGGTATAGGGAATCCAAATGCCTTCTCTCAGTCTATTTCCGTGACGGAGAGCGACATTCGCTTTGACACGCGAAGGCAAATCTGTCAACAGTTCGCACTCGTCGGCGTATCCCTCTGACCTGCGGTTTAGGGCTAGCGTGCAGGACACCCTGTTCCCTGCACGAGGGAGAACCCTGCCATGCGAAGAGTCTTGGGTACGGGACTCGCCGCCGCCGCTGCCTTATCGTTGGCCGCCGCTGTGGTGCCCGCTGCTTCAGCTCAAGAAAACGTGGGGACGATTCTCGGCGCGGACCGCGCCGATGTCGTGAAGGACAGCTACATCGTCTCGCTCAAGGCCGGAACGGCGTCGAGGGCCGCCGCACCGGGCTTGGCGAGCAAGTACGGCGGCCAGGTCGGCAAGGTCTGGCAGCACGCGCTCAACGGGTTCTCGGTGAAGATGACGGCCAGGCAGGCCGCCCGTCTCGCCGCGGACCCGCAGGTCGCGTTCGTCGAGCAGGACGCCCAGATCAAGATCATGGACGTCCAGCAGAACCCGCCGTCGTGGGGTCTGGACCGCGTTGACCAGCGGGATCTGCCGCTGAGCAACAGCTACCAGTACGACACGACCGCGTCCAACGTGACCGCCTACGTCATCGACACCGGTGTGCGCACTACGCACCAGACGTTCGGCGGCCGCGCGACGTGGGGCACCAACACCTCCGGCGACGGCAACAACACCGACTGCAACGGCCACGGCACGCACGTCGCCGGCACCATCGCGGGCTCGCAGTACGGCCTCGCCAAGGCGGCCAAGGTCGTCGCGGTGAAGGTCCTGAACTGCCAGGGCTCCGGCTCCATCCAGGGCGTCGTCGACGGCGTCGACTGGGTGACCGCGAACGCGGTGAAGCCGGCGGTCGCGAACATGTCGCTGGGTGGTGGCGCTGCCGCCGCGCTCGACACGGCCGTCCGCAACTCCATCTCGTCCGGTGTCACCTACGCGATCGCGTCCGGCAACTCGAACACCGACGCGTGTTCGACGTCCCCGGCCCGCGTCGCCGAGGCGATCACGGTGAACTCGTCGACCAACACCGACGCGCGTTCGTCGTTCTCGAACTACGGCACCTGCACGGACATCTTCGCGCCGGGCTCGAACATCGTCTCGGCGTGGAACACCAACGACACCGCCACGAACAACATCTCCGGCACGTCGATGGCCACCCCGCACGTCGCGGGCGCCGCGGCGCTGTGGCTGGCCACGCACCCGAGCGACAGCCCTGCCGCTGTCTGGGCGGGCCTGAACGGCGCGTCGACCCCGAACAAGATCACGAGCCCCGGCACCGGTTCCCCGAACAAGCTGCTCTACACCCTCTTCGGTGGACAGCCGGGCAACCCGTCGGTGACCAACCCCGGTAACCAGACCTCCACGGTCGGCTCTCCGGTGTCGCTCCAGCTCTCGGCGTCCGGCGGCACCGCGCCGTACACCTGGTCCGTCTCCGGTCTCCCGGCCGGTCTGTCGGCGAGCGCCTCCGGCGCGATCTCCGGCACGCCGACCACGGCGGGCACCTCCACGGTGACCGCCACGGTGACCGACTCGGCGGGCAAGACCGGTTCCGCGACCTTCACGTGGACGGTCAACGCCGTTGGTGGCGGCTGTGACGCCAAGACCAACTCCACCCCGGTCACCATCGGCGACCTGCAGACCGTGACCAGCACGATCGTCATCTCCGGCTGCGCGGGCAACGCGTCGGCCACGGCGACGGTCAAGGTCTCGATCACGCACACCTACAAGGGCGACCTCGTGGTGGACCTGGTCGCGCCCGACGGCACGGTCGTGAACCTGCACAACCGTTCCGGCGGTTCGGCCGACAACATCAACGAGACCTACACCAAGAACCTCTCCGGTGAGGCTGCCAACGGCACCTGGACGCTGCGCGTGCGCGACGCGGCGTTCCTGGACAGCGGCACGTTGAACAACTGGACGCTCGACGTCTGAGCTGACCGGTTGTGACTGAACGAGACCGCCCCCGGTGCTTCCGCCCCGGGGGCGGTTTCCTTTTCACGGATACCGCTCCAGCGCGGCCTCGTCACCGATGTTGAGCGCTGCCTCGGCGGCGGCCTCGAACACGACCGGCGGCAACCGCGGCACCTCGCGCGCCTGCCGTTCGGCCTCGGCGAACGCCTCCTTCGCCAGCTCGCCCTCCGCCTGCCCCGCCAGCAGGAAGAGCTCCTCCACGAACTGGCGGCCCAGGCCGGCCTCGCGCCAGCCGTCGACGTGCTCGAGCGCTCTGCGGCACTCACACAACGCCTCCCACGCGGCACCGTGGTCTCCTGCCCGGCGTTCGAGACCGGCCAGCGTCTGCCACGCCGACGCGCGGTCCCAGTCGTTGTCCGCGAACGCGAGGCTTTCCCGTTGCACGCGCGCCGCTTCAGCGAACTCATCGAGCGCCATCAGGTGGAAGCAGAGCGTCCTCAGCGTCCTGCCGTCCCGCTCGCGGCCACTCGCCCACCGGTCCAGCTCGGCGCGCGCCAGGTCCTTCTCCCCCACCAGCATCGCCCGGTCGAACCAGGTCAGCGGGTCCTCGTCGGCGGGGTCCTCCGGGAACCACTCCCGCTCGTCCCGCGCCCACTCCTCCACGCGTTCCTCGTCGACTCCCGTGCCGAGCAGGTACTCCAGCGCCTTGTCGCGGTCGGGGTGGTCGAGGGCACGCAGGTGGTCGATCGTGACCCGCACGCCGGCCGCGAACACGTGCTCGACGTCGTAGCCCAGCAGGGTGTCGAAGTTGGCGCGCTTGATCTCGTACTGCCGCCACGCGTCCTCGGCCTGCCGGTGCTCGGCGAGGAGAAAGCCGGCCAGCGCGGCCTGTTCACCGAGTCCCTGATGCGGCGAATGCCTGCGGCACAAGGCTTCCTGCTCGGCCAGGAACCGCAGCAGGGACAGGTCGCCGGGGCGGCGGTCGTACTGCAGCGCCCACAACACCTTCGCGCGCGGTACCTCGTTCGCGTCGCGACCGTCCGCCGTGCGCTCGTAGCGCAACTCCTGCCACGCGTCCGCCGACTCCCGCATGCGCGCCAGATCGCGTCTCGCCGCCTCCATCACCGGTCCATTGTGGCCTTCGCGCATACTCTGCCGGTGAGTTCCGGGGACAGATGGCAGGTCGTGCTGCACAACGACGACGTCAACGTGTTCTGCGTCGTGCAACACCTGCTGCGCAAGGCCTGCGGCCACGACGCGGAACAGGCACAACGCCAGACGCTGGCGATCCACGAGAGTGGTAGCGCGGTGGTCGGAACCTACGACCGCAAGACGGCGGAGGAAGTCACGTTCCGGCTGATGCGGTCCGGTCTGCACGCGACCTTCGGGAGAGCTCGGTGAGCAAGAGCACCTTCAGCGCCGAACCCGTCGACGGCGGCGTGCTGGTGGAGATGACCGAGGAGTTCGTCACCGGCCTCATGGCGGCGCTCGATCTGCTGGTGCAGGTCTACACGCCGGGCAGTGTGACGTTCCGGCTCCGCCATCCGTGGGGGGCCGTACGGAGGTCTTCGCTGCTACGCCGGATGCTCCCGCAGGCCGGTGCGTCATGGTGGCTGTCGGCGGGCTTCCGGAGGCGGTACCGCGAAGAGCTCGCCGATCCCGCACCCGTCGATCGGGTGAGGGCACGCTGCACCGGCCCCGGGCCGAGGGTGCTCAGCTTCGCCGAGGCCGACGAGCGGATTGTCGTGATGAGTCAGGCCCGGTCACTTTACCGGCTGTTCTGGAAGGCCGATCACGAGTACGTCATGGCTTTCTCGACGGTCCAGTGCCAGCTCGTGAAAGCACTCCTGGTTCAGGAGTGCCCGGCTTGCCCGGAAATTAACATGACCGACACATCCCGGCAGTGAAGCTATTTATTGGATAGGCGCGTCCTCCACCCACTCGTACGCCGGTGGCTCGTACTCCGCCATCCGATCTACCAGCCGCCCGATTTCGTCGTCAACCAGAACGATCTCGCGATAGGGCGCTTTCAGGAAGCCTTCAGCGACCATGTGGTCGATCAGCGCGATCAGGTGGTCGTAGAACCCTCCGGTGTTGAGCAGACCGATCGGCTTGGCGTGCAGACCGAGCTGCGCCCACGTCCAGATCTCGAAGAGCTCGTCCATCGTGCCCGCGCCGCCCGGTAGCGCCACGAACGCGTCCGACAGATCCGCCATCAGCGCTTTCCGCTGGTGCATCGTGTCGACGACGTGCAGCTCGGCCAGTCCGTCGTGGGCGATCTCCCACTCGATCATGTGCTGCGGGATCACCCCGACGACCGACCCGCCCGCGTTCAGCGCGCCGTCGGCCACGGCCCCCATCGTGCCGATCCTGCCGCCGCCGTAGACGACCTCGATCCCCCGCTCCGCGAGCACCCTGCCGACGCCGGCAGCGGTCTCCATGTGCCGCACACGGCCGGCCGACGAACCGCAGAAAACGCACACTCTCATGACGCCACACTATAACCATACCGAGCGGAACGATGCGCAAAAACGGACATCACTTGCGGAACCCGACAGTATCGCTGAACTTTTTCTGAAAAAGCCTGAACTTCCGCGGCACTCCAGCGGCAGCGAGTGAAAGTGGGGGGAGATCCACCACAAAGGAGCGGGCAATGAATTGCGTACATCTCGTCGTCGGCCCCACCGGTGCGGGCAAATCGGACGTCGCAGTGAAAGTCGCCGATGTGCACAACAATGCACCGATCGTCGTGGCCGACCGGATCCAGTGCTATCTCGACCTGCCGGTCACCAGTGCCCGGCTCGACGGGCCCGGCCGCCTGCACCTGGCCCGCCGGACCGTGCCGGACGGCGACTACCCGGTGCACGAGGCCGCGTGGGCGCTGCTGCGGAAGGTCGAGACGCTGAGCCGCACGCACGAGCACGTGGTGGTGGAGGGAGGATCCATCTCGTTGTTGCGCAGGTTCGCCGACTGCCGCGGGCGGTTCCCGTTCCAGCTCACGTCAACGGTGCTGCCGCTCACCGATGAACGGGCACACCTCGACCGGTTGCGCACACGGGCCGCGCGGATGATCGCCGACGGCATGCTCGACGAGATCGCGAAGGCCTGGCAGCACCGGGAGCAGCGCGCGTTCGTCGCGTCGGTGAACGGGCCGGAGGCCGTGCTGCGGTGGTGCGAGCAGCACCGCGTCGACCCCGAGGACCTCCCCGGTGTCGACGACGCCGGGATGGCCGAGCTGGCCGAGCTCGTCGCACTGGTGCACCACGAGCACAGCCTCGAACAGCACGAGGTGTTCACCCGGCTGTTCGGCTGGAACCACGAGTGACCCGGCTCCGATGAGCGGAGCCGGGTCTGCCCCGGTTAGAGCTCCACGCCCAGGAGCGCGTCCACGGCGGTGCGGATCTGCGACGGACCGTGCGAGTCCGAGCCGCCGTGCGACAGCGCCTCGTCCGCCCACGCGTCGATCGCCACGAGGGCCTTGGGCGTGTCGAGGTCGTTGCCCAGGTGGTCACGCAGCCGGGCGACGGTGTCCGCGGCGGACGGCCCGGACGGCAGGTCGGCCGCGCGCCGCCACTTCGCCAGCCGCTCCAGCGCGTCGTCCAGCAGCGACTGGGTCCACGGGCGGTCCGCGCGGTAGTGGCCCGCCAGGAGCGCGAGCCGGATCGCGTTCGGGTCGACCTTCTGCGAGCGCAGCTTGGAGACGAAGACCAGGTTGCCGCGCGACTTCGACATCTTCTCGCCGTCGAGGCCGATCATGCCCGCGTGCACGTAGTGGCGGGCGAACGGGTGCTGGCCGGTCTGCGCCTCGGCGTGCGCCGCCGAGTACTCGTGGTGCGGGAAGATCAGGTCGGAGCCGCCGCCCTGCACGTCGAAGCCCATGCCGAGGCGGTTGTGGGCGATGGCGCTGCACTCGATGTGCCAGCCGGGGCGGCCGTCGCCGAGCTCGGACGGCCACGACGGCTCGCCGGGACGCTTCATCCGCCACAGCAGCGCGTCGAGCGGGTGGCGCTTGCCGGGACGGTCCGGGTCGCCGCCGCGCTCGGCGAACAGGCGCAGCATCTCCTCGGAGGAGTAGTTCGACTCGTAGCCGAAGCGGCCCGTGGCGTCGTGCGAGTAGTAGATGTCCGGGTACTCGGCATCGTCGGCGCGGTAGGCGACACCGTCACCCAGGAGCTTGGCGACGACCTCGACGATCTCGGGGATCGCCTCGACGATGCCCACGAAGTCCTGGGGCGGCAGGACGCGCAGGGCCTCCATGTCCTCGCGGAAGAGGGCGGTCTCGCGCATCGCGAGCACGACCCAGTCGTCCTGGTCGCGCTCGGCGCGTTCCAGGAGCGGGTCGTCGACATCGGTGACGTTCTGGACGTAGTGCACGTTGTGGCCGTTGTCGAGCCACACGCGGTGCACGAGGTCGAAGGCCAGATAGGTGGCGGCGTGGCCGAGGTGCGTCGCGTCGTACGGCGTGATGCCGCAGACGTACAACCTGGCGGTGTCTCCCGGCGCCGTGGGGCGCACTTCGCCCGTAGCCGTGTCGAACAGCCGCAGCGGGCGGGGGTCCCCCGGAACCCGCGGCACAGGAATTGATGACCAGGTCTGCATACATCCGACACTAACGCGTGCCACCGGACGGAGTGCACTTTCCGGCTGTTGGGACGCCCACCCCGAACGGACCAGGACAGAAAGATCGGACATTCGTTGACGACGTTGTCATCACCTCCCTAGCGTCCAGGGGCATGCTTCGTGTCGTCGTAGCCACGGTGGTAGCGCTCTCACTCTCCCCCGCAACCGCACAAGCCGAACCGCTCGACGCGTTGGCGTACCTGGAGAACCCGAGGATGACCGGGGAGAACCAGGAGCCGCCGCACCCCGACCTGAAGCCCGAACGGCGCCTGAGCCTCAACGGCGAGTGGCGCCTCCGGATGTTCGACAAGCCCGAGGACGTCAGAGAGACGCCGGACGGCTGGCGCACGGTCCGGGTGCCGCACACGTGGCAGACCGACTTCCTCGACCATCCGATGTTCCGCAACATCCCCACCGAGATGTACCCGGACAACCCGTCGGCGATCCCCCGCGACGTCAACCCCACCGGCGTCTACGAGAAGACCTTCGACCTGCCGGCGGACTGGGACCGCACGCTCGTGAGGTTCGAGGGCGTGACCAGCGGATACTTCGTCTGGGTCAACGGCGCGTACGTCGGCTACGACCAGGGCGGCTACACGCCCGCCGAGTTCGACATCACGAGCAGGCTCAAGGCCGGCCGCAACACGCTGCGGGTCCAGGTCCACCGCTGGGGCTCCGGCTCCCACCTGGAGGACTTCGACCAGTGGCGGTTCTCCGGCATCTTCCGCGAGGTCTGGCTCTACTCGACGCCCAGGACCTACCTCGCGGACGTCACGATCAAGACCGACCTGGACGCCCGGTACCACGACGCCACGCTCACCGCCGACGTCAAGATCGGCGGCCCGCAGGAGGGCCACACCGTCCGCACCAGGCTCTTCGACCCGCAGGGCCGCGAGGTGCCGGTGCAGGACGGCAAGGTGAGCAACCCGCTGAAGTGGACCGACGAGACCCCGAACGTCTACGAGCTCCGGATCGAGCTCCTGCACGGAGGCAAGGTCGTCCAGACCGGCAGGCAGCCCGTAGGGTTCCGCAAGATCGAAATCATCGACAAGCAGCTCAAGATCAACGGTAAGCGCGTGCTGTTCCGCGGCACCAACCGGGCCGAGACGTCGGCGCACGGCAGCCGCTACGTAACCCGCGCTGACCAGGAAAAAGACATCGAACTGATGAAGCGGTTCAACATCAACGCGGTTCGCACGTCGCACTACCCGAGCGACCCGTACTTCTACGAGCTGGCCGACCGCAACGGCCTGATGATCGCCGACGAGGTCGACGTCGAGACCCACCACCACGACGGCTGCCCGAACAACTGCCTCGCCGAGCGCCCGGAGTGGCAGGACGCGTTCCAGGACCGGTTCGTCGCCATGATGCAGCGCGACAAGAACCACCCCAGCGTGATCATGTGGGACACCGGCAACGAGGCGGGCCTCGGCAAGGCGCACTACACGATGGCCGAGTACGCGCGGAAGAACGACACCCGCCCGCTCTACCACCAGCCGAACGTGCCGGACGGCGACGCGCCGTTCGCGGACGTCGCCGGCCCGCGCTACCCCTCGCCCGCGAGTCTCGAAGCCAAGGCGAAGACGACGACCAAGCCGATCATCATGGGCGAGTACGCGCACGCGATGGGCAACAGTCTCGGCAACTTCAAGGAGTTCTGGGACGTCGTGCGCGCCTACCCGCAGGTGCAGGGCGGCTTCATCTGGGACTGGGCGGAGCAGAACATCGCGCTGCCCCTCTACACCACACCCGACGACGCCAACGGCATCATGACGTGGCTGTCCGGCAAACCGTCGCACGTGGACGGACCGCACGGCAAAGCGTTGCGGCTCAGCGGACTCGACGACTTCGTGGAGGTCTATCGCGACCGCAGGCTCGACGAGGTCAGCACCGGCCTCACGCTCGACGCCAGGGTCAAGCCCGCCGCGTGGACCGGTGACTTCACCGTGATCTCGAAGGGCGACCACCAGTACGCGCTGAAGATGGCGAACCGGACCACGCTGCAGTTCTTCATCCACAGCGGCACCTGGCGCACGGTCGAGGCCCGGGTGCCCGCCGACTTCTACGACAACTGGCACCGCGTCACGGGCACGTTCGACGGCACCGGGTTGCGGCTGCTGATCGACGGCAAGGAGGTCGCGACCACGAACCACACCGGCACCATCGACTGGTCGCACTGGCCGGTCAACATCGGCCGCAACGCCGAGACCATGCAGGAGAACGTCCAGACCCGCATGGCGCACGGCGTGATCGACCAGGTCCGCGTCTACCACCGCGCCCTGACCGACGCCGAGCTCGCGCAGGACCCGAAGAAGACCGCCGTCCTTGCACTCGACTTCGAGAAGCTGGAGGACAAGGGCCGCAAGGAGTCCTACGGCGCGGGCACCGGCGGCGTCGACGGCGTGGTGTGGGCCGACCGCAGGCCGCAGCCGGAGACCACCGAGCTGATGGCCGTCCACTCCCCCATCCGCTTCTCCTTCCAGGACAACAAACTCACCATCGCCAGCGAGCGCCAGTTCACCGGCACCGACGATCTCGAACTGCGCTGGCAGGTGCAGGACAACGGCCGCACGATCGCCCAGCACCGCGGCCGGCTCCAGCCGGGCACGATCACGTTGCCGGACTTCAAGGCGCAGACCGAACGCCGGCTGACCGTTCGCGCGACCGACAAACGGGGCAACGACGTCGGCATCGCCCAGTTCCCGGTGGGCGGCACGCAGATCGCCGGCCTGCACGTCCCCGGCTCCGGCGGCAAGCTCACGACCACCCAGAACGACACCGAGATCGTGGTGTCCGGCAAGGACTTCCGCTACGTCGTCAGCAAGAGGTCCGGCACGCTCACGTCGATGCGCGTGCGCGGCACCGAACTGCTGAGGACCGGCCCGGAGCTGGACGCCTGGCGCGCCCCGCTGTCCAACGAGTTCATGAGCGAGGACAACTCCTGGTACCGCAACGGCCTCGACCGGCTCAGGACCACGCCGTCGAGCGTCACCGTCACGCAGAACGGCCCCGACACCGTCATCACGGCCAAGTCGACCGCACAGGCGGTGCAGAACGCGTCGTTCGGCCAGACCTTCACCTACCGGATCACCGGCGACGGCGAGATCCACGTCGGCCACCGGGTCGCGGCGAAGGACAGGATGCGCGACCTGGCGTACCTGCCCGGCATCGGCTTCACGCTCAAGGTGCCGGACAGCTTCGGCAGGTTCACCTGGTACGGCCGCGGCCCCGGCGAGAACTACGACGACCGCAAGGCAGGCAACCCGGTCGGCGTCTATCAGTCCACTGTGGATCGTGAGTTCAACGACTACTACAAGCCGCAGGACTTCGGCAACCACGCGGACACGCGCTGGGCGACCCTGTCCGACGGCCGCGCGGGCCTGCTCGTCGCGGGTGACCTCGACGTGCGGGTGTCGCGGTACGACGACCTGGACCGCGCGCCGTACCCGTTCGCGCTCAAGAAGAACGACGGCTGGACGACCCTGCACGCGGCCCACCGCGTCTCAGGTGTCAGCGAGACGTTCCACGAGCCGTTGCCGCAGTACCAGGTGGAGGCGGGCAACGAGTACGCGTACTCCGTGCTGCTGCGCCCGCTCACGCCGCAGGAGGCAGCGACGGGCAAGCTCGGCAACAAGGTCGACTGCGCGCCCGCCATCGAGCTGAAAGCCGCCGACACCGCGCTGGAGCCGGGTGAGCAGGTGGAGGCCGAGCTGGTCGTCACGAGTCCGTGCCCCGGAACCACCACGGCCAGGCTGACCGCGCCCGAGCACTGGTCGGTCTCCCCCGGGACCGTCGACCTCACGGGCGGCTCCGCGAAGGTGACGATCAAGCGTGACGGCGGGGAAACCGGTACGCGGCCGGTGTTCGTCGAGGTCGGCACGGGCAAGGCGACCACGACCCTGACGAAGGACTTCACCGCCACGCCGCGCCCGCCGCGGGGAGAGGCCCCGGTGTCCGCGCTGGAGTTCCTCGGCGAGCGCAACGGCTGGGGCCCGCTCGAACGCGACCGCAGCAACGGCGAGAACGGCGGCGGCGACGGCAACCCGATCAGCATCCGGGGAGCGAAGTTCGACAGGGGCGTCGGCGCGCACGCCGAGTCCGAGTTCCAGGTCTACACGGGCGGGAAGTGCACGACGCTGACCGCCACGATCGGCGTCGACGACGAGACGAACGGCGGCGGCAGCGTCCAGTTCGAGGTCCTGGAAGACGGTCAGCGGGCCTACCTGAGCCCCACCCTGACCGGGCAGAGCGCGGCGCTCCCGCTCACCGTGGACACGAGTGGAGCAACGGTGCTGACGTTCCGGATCGCAGACGGGGGTGACGGCAACGCCTGGGACCACGCGGACTGGGCGAACCCGGTGCTGAGCTGCAATTGAGAGGTACCGTGGGATCAAGGGAATTCGCCGGTGAAGGGCGGGGTCTCATGGTCGTGGAAATCCTCGGCGGAGTGGTCGCCTTCGCGGGCCTCGGTCTCGCGATGAGCGCCCGAGTGATCAAACAGTTCGAACAGGGCCTCGTGTTCCGGTTCGGCAAGCTGCAGCAGGCCGTGCGCGGGCCGGGGCTGACGGTCATCGTTCCGGGCGTGGACACGCTGCGGAAGGTCAACATGCAGATCGTCACCCTGCCCGTGCCGGCGCAGGACGGCATCACGCGCGACAACGTCACCGTGCGCGTGGACGCCGTCGTGTACTTCAAGGTGCAGGATCCGGCGAAGGCCATCATCAACGTCGAGGACTACCGGTTCGCGATGCTGCAGGTGGCGCAGACGTCGCTGCGGTCGATCATCGGCAAGAGCGAGCTGGACGACCTGCTGTCCAACCGCGAGCGCCTCAACCAGGGCCTGGAGCTGATGATCGACACGCCCGCGCTGCAGTGGGGCATCGACATCGACCGGGTCGAGATCAAGGACGTGGCGCTGCCAGAGAGCATGAAGCGCTCGATGTCGCGGCAGGCGGAGGCCGAACGCGAACGCCGCGCCCGCATCATCACCGCGGACGGCGAGCTGCAGGCGTCCAAGAAGCTCTCCGAGGCGGCGGGAACCATGGAGGCGACGCCGGGCGCCCTGCAGCTGCGGCTCCTGCAGACCATCGTGGAGGTGGCCGCGGAGAAGAACTCGACGCTCGTGCTGCCGTTCCCGGTGGAGCTTCTGAGGTTCCTGGAGAAGAACACCAACGTCGAACTACCGTCACCTCCGACTACGGAGCGTGATTCGTCCGAGTGAGTTAACGGAGTAACGCCCGCTGCCGGGAAACGACGTCCGGGCAGGGGGTTGTGACGCATGCGGGAAAGGGTCAGAGGCAGGTTCGTCGGCATCGGCGTCGGCTCCTACGAGCTGGTGCAGCCGCTGCAGCACGCCGTGAGCGACGTGCGGGAACTGCACGCCCTGCTCAAGGGGTACGAGGGCGAACCGCTGGCCGACCCGGCAGAGGCCGACATCCGCGCGCACATGAAGGCGTTGCGCCAGCAGCCGCAGGACGGTGGCGCGCTCGTGGCGTTGTGGAGCGGGCACGCCGTCCCGGTCGCGGGCAACCTCCGGCTCCTCGCCAGGGACAACGACGGCGCCGTCGACGGCATCATGCTGCACGAGTTCGCGCTGTGGTGTGCCGCCTCGGGCGCGCACCAGGTGCTCATCATCGTCGACGCCTGCTATTCCGGTGCCCAGCTCGACGAGGCCGTCCGCACGATCGCGGCCGTCCAGGAGGAACTGCTCGCGGGCCAGGTGCACTGGGCGGGCGTGCTGGTGTCGTGTTCGAGCATCGAGACAGCCCGTGACGGCCTGTTCGGCGGCAAGCTGCGCAAGCTGCTGCGTACCGGCCCCACGGCCGATGAGGACGCACGGCGCTGGAGCGACCGCACCGCGTTGGTCGACGGTGGCGCGGTCGGGACGGCGCTGCTGAACGCGTGGGACAGCGACGTCCAACGGCCGCGCTTCATGCAGTACGGCTCCGCTCAGCCGATGCTGCCGAATCCCCTCTACGCCGCGAACACCGTCGTGAAGCACCTGTTGCTGGCCGCTCGTGGTGGCGACTCGGCGGACAACCGGTCGTGGTTCACCGGCCGCACCGCCCAGGTCGACCGCGTGGTGGGCTGGGTGAAGTCGGGGGTCCCCGGCCTGCGGGTGGTCACCGGCTCGCCCGGTACCGGCAAGTCCGCTGTCGTCGGCCGGGTCGTGAGCCTGTCCAACTCGGCCGAACGGGACCTGCTGCTGACCGCGGGACCGCCGTTCCGGCACGCCGACCCCGGCCCTGACTCGGTGCACGCGGCCGTGCACGCCCGCGCGATGGACGCCGACCGCGTCGCCGACCTGCTCAGCCGCCAGCTCGTGGGCGCGGGCCTGATCCCCGAGCCGGAAGGGCCGCGCCGGGGCGCCGCCGAACTGGTCGGCGTGGTCAGCAGGCTCACCACGCCGCCGGTGCTGGTGGTCGACGGCCTGGACGAGGCGCGCGGTGAGTCGTTCTCGATCGCCACCTCGCTGCTGACCAAGCTCGCGAGCTGCGCCGTCGTGATCGTCTCGACCCGGCAGGCCCACCGGGTGGCCGGTGGTGCACCGCTGCTCACCGAGCTGTCGCCGGTCGAGGTGCTGAACCTCGACGAGGCCGGCAGCGAGACAGACGTCCGCGAGTACGTGCTCGCACGGCTCGGCCCGGACGCACCGCAGTCCACTGTGGACGAACTGGCGAAGCTGCCGTTCCTGACCGCGTGGATGATCACCGACCAGGTGCTGGCCGACGCCAGGGGTCAGTTCAACGCCGACTTGAAGCTCTCGCTGGACGCGGCGTTCGACCGTGAGCTCGCGAAGGTGCCTTCCGCACGTGCGTTGCTGACGGCGTTGACGTGGAGCTACGGCGCGGGCTTCCCCGAGGCCGAGTGGATCGCGGTCGCGAAGGCGTTGTCCGGTACGGAGTTCGGGCGCGACGAGATCACCGCCGTGCTCACCGAACTGGGCCGTCACGTCGTGCAGGACGGTGAGGAGGGCACGGCGGTCTTCAAGCTGACGCACCAGACGTTCGCCGACCACCTGCGGCCGCCGTTCGCGCCGAGCAGGGAAGCGGTGTTCGCGCCGGACGCGGAGAAGGTGGCGTGCGCGCTGATCGAGCTGTACCGGCAGCGGATCGACGCCGGGGTGCCGCCGGACGTGCCGGGCTACCTGTGGAAGTACGCGTGGCGGCACTGCGGGCACGCGGGCACCCGTGCGCTGGACGGCCTGCGCGAGCTGGCAATGCTGAACCGGATGCTGTTGCCGGACATCGCACTCGCGGCGACGACGGCGGCCGGCGAGCTCACGCACTGGGGCCGCGGCGACGAGGCCATCCCACTGCTGGAGGAGGCCGCCGAACACTTCCGCACGCTCGTGCCGACCACCCGGATGTACCTGGCGGACCTGGCTTTCGTGCTCAACCGGCTCGGTCAGCGGTTCCGCGAGGCCGGACGGCTCCAGCAAGCGGTGGCGCCCGCGGAGGAAGCCGTGGTGCGGTACCGGGAGCTGGTCGCCTCGACACCGACGACAGCGGAGACCCTCACACACAAGCGACTCGCGCAACGCATCGCGAAGACGACCACGCACGGCGCCGACAACCCGACGTACGCGGCGCACTTGAGCGGCGCGCTGGTGGACCTGAGCGAGGTTTACGCGATGCTGGGGCGCAGGCACGAGGCGCTGTCCACGGCGAGGGACGCGGTGGCCGCGGTCGACTCCGACGCTCCGCTCGCCCGCGCGATGACGTGCCTTGCGGCGCGGTGCAGCGAAACCGGCCGGCGCTACGAGGCGATGCAACGCTCCAAGCAGGCCGTCGAGCTGTACTACGCCCTCGCGCAGACGAACCCCGTGTTCCTCGCGCACCTGGTCAGCGCACTCGTCGAGCTGAGCCGCGACCACCTCACGCTCGGCAGGCTGGCCGAGGCCGCCCGCACCACGCAGCAGGCCGCGGACATCAGCGGCGCGCTCGGCCGGCACGCCGCGTTCCGCCCGCAGCTCGCGGACGCGGCGCTGAGCCTGAGCGTCGCCTACAGCATGGTCAACCGCAGGGCCGAGGCGCTCGACACCGCGCGGCAGGCGGCGGACCTCGCGGACGGCCTGCGGATCCACGGCCTGGCGCTGCACAACCTGATGCGGCGGCAGCGGGACGCGGGCAAGCCCGCGGACGCGCTCGTGACCGGGCTGAGAGCGGTCGAGGTGTGCCTGCTGCCGGAGCACTCGCACCGGTTGTCGACGCTGGCGGCCGCGCTGTTCACGCTCGACACGATCTGCGCCGGCCTCGGCCAGCCCGAGATCGTCGACGAGACGTGGGAACGGGTGACCGCTCACTTCACCGGCCCCCACCTGGCGACCCTGCTGATGCTGCGGGCCGCGGCGACGTCACCCGGTGACCCGGCGGCGGGCAGGTGGCTCTGCCAGGCGCTCACGCACGTCGGGCAGTCCCGGCAGGCGATCCACGACGTGCACGACATCGCCCGCCGCCACTACGACTCCGGCCGCCCCTGGCCGTGGGACACCACACCGGACTGGCTGACGGTGGACCGGACGCTGCTGAAGACCGCGCGCAAGTGGGTGTTCGCCCGCTCGTACGTCGAGGAGCGCGCTGTCCTGGTCGACCACCCGGAGCTGCTGTCGACCGACGCCGACGTGGCGATCACCGAGGTGCTGTACGGGACGAGCCTGATCGAGGCCCAGAACATCCAGTCGCGCCGCGCGGCCGCCCGGCAGCAGGGCGTGGTGCACGCCTACCGGCCGTGGCTGCTGGCGAGCCTCGCCGACGAGTTCGTCGACGCCGCGCCCGCCCGCCGCCGCGAGCTGCTGGCGACGCGGCGGGAAGAGCTGCTGGACAAGGAAGTCCTGAAGAACGTCCGGGACAACCGGCCGGTGCACGCGTTGCTGCTGCTGGCCGACGAGGACTCGGACGTGCTCGACCTCGTGCTGGACGCGCTGGAGAACCCCGGCCGCACCACGGAGATCCTGCGCGGCCTGGCGGCGGGGGCGTCCCCGCAGGCGCTCTCCCAGGCCGTGACGGCGCTGGAGCCGCACCCGCTGGCCGCGCTGTACAAGGTGGTCGCCAGGGCGAGGGCCGGTGACGTACGGCTCGCGTTGCCCGCGGCCGGGCAGCGCCTGGCGTGGATCCACGAGCTGACCTACCTGGTGCCGGCGAACCTCACGCTGCTCACCCTCATCCGCAAGCTCGCCGAAGGATCTCAGGGAGCGGAGTCTTAGATGAGCGATCTGGTCGTCGTCCTGCCCGGCATTCTCGGCAGCACGCTCAGGGGTCCCGACGGCATGGTCTGGGAGGTGTCCGGCAAGGCCGCCGTGCGCGCCGTGCTGACCCTCGGCCGCAGCCTGCAGCGGCTGAAGCTGCCGCCGGGCATCGGGGACGAGCACCCCGGTGACGGCATCGAACCCGTGGCGCTGATGTCGGACCTGCACATCATCCCCGGCATCTGGACGCCCCTGAAGGGCTACGACCGGGTGACTCGCCGGCTGAACTCGCTCGGCTACACCGTAGAGAAGGGCAACCTGCTGCTCTTCGCCTACGACTGGCGCCTGTCCAACCGCTACAACGGCGCGCTGCTGGCCAAGCGCGTCGACGAGGCGCTGGACAAGCTCGGCCCGGACGCCAAAGTCAGCTTCGTGTGCCACTCCATGGGCGGCCTCGTCGCGCGGTGGTGCGTCGAGCAGTGCGGAATGGCCGAGCGCACCGACAAGCTGATCACCATGGGCACGCCGTTCCGCGGTGCGGCGGCAGCGCTGGACCAGCTGGTCAACGGCGTCCGCAAAGGACTCGGGCCGCTCGCGATCGACCTGACCGAGTTCGCGAGGTCGATGCCGTCGCTGCACCAGCTGCTGCCCGAGTACGCGTGCATCGAGAGCCCGTCCGGCCTGGTCAAGACGACCGAGACGACGTTGCCCGAGCTGGACACGAAGATGGTCGAGGACGCGATGGCGTTCCACGGCGCGTTGAACGACTCGTTCGCCGACCGGACCTACGCGATCCTCGGCGGCAAGCAGCCGACCGCCACGACCGCGCGCATCGCCGACGGCAGGATGACCTGCTACCGCACGTACGAGGGCGAGGAGCTGTACGGCGACGCGACGGTGCCGATGGTCGGGGCCGCGCGCCGTGGACTCGCGTTGTCGTCGAACACGCTGCACCGGGTCACAGAGCAGCACACGTCCCTGCAGGACAACGCCGCCGTCCTGGACGCCGTCGAGTCGTTCCTGACCGCGAAGGAGATCGTCCCCAGGAACGTCACGAACACGGAACCGCAGGTCATCGTGCCCGACCTGGTCATGACCGGCGAGGACCTGGACGTCGTCATCGAGCTGAAGGACACCACGCGCCGGGCGTTGAAGGTCGCGCTGCTCGACGAGAACGGCAAACAGGTCGAATCACGCAGCCCGGCGATCTCCGAGACCATGACGATCAAATTCGGCGGATTGCCTCCTGGCGCCTACTACGTGCAGGTCAGCGGCATCTCGGCGGGTGCTCCGGTGGTGCCGGTGACCTCGGCGGCGCTGGTCATGGATTGCCCCGGCGTCTGACCGGGAGGACGATGCTCCTGGCACGCGAGGAGGCGAGATGACCACGATCAAGCCAACGCCGGTGGTACCTCATCCCGGGGCTGCGCGCGCACGGCCGAAGGGGTCGTACTTCCTCTCGCTGTTCAAGACGACAGATCCCAAGCAGATCGGGATCATGTACCTGACCACGTCGTTCGCGTTCTTCATGATCGGCGGCGTGATGGCGCTGCTGATGCGCGGCGAGCTGGCGCGGCCGGGTCTGCAGTACCTGTCGAACGAGCAGTTCAACCAGCTGTTCACCATGCACGGCACGATCATGCTGTTGCTCTACGCGACGCCGATCCTGTTCGGGTTCGCGAACTTCATCCTGCCGCTGCAGATCGGCTCGCCGGACGTCGCGTTCCCGCGCCTCAACGCCTTCTCCTACTGGCTGTACCTGTTCGGCGGCATCACCGTCGTCGCCGGGTTCGTGACGCCGGGTGGCGCGGCCGACTTCGGCTGGTTCGCCTACACGCCGCTGTCCTCCGCGGTGCACTCGCCGGGCGTCGGCGCGGACCTGTGGATCATGGGCCTCGCGGTGTCCGGTCTGGGCACGATCCTCGGCGCGGTCAACATGACGACGACGGTCGTGACGCTGCGGGCGCCGGGCATGACGATGTTCCGGATGCCGATCTTCACCTGGAACATCCTGGTGACGTCCGTGCTGATCCTGCTGGCCTTCCCGATCCTGACCGCGGCGCTCATGGGCCTCGCGGCGGACCGGCACCTCGGGGCGCACGTGTTCGACCCGGCCAACGGCGGCGTGATCCTGTGGCAGCACCTGTTCTGGTTCTTCGGCCATCCCGAGGTGTACATCGTCGCGTTGCCGTTCTTCGGGATCGTGACGGAGATCTTCCCGGTGTTCAGCCGCAAACCGCTGTTCGGCTACAAAGGACTGGTGTTCGCGACGCTGGCGATCGCGATGCTGTCCGTGGCCGTGTGGGCGCACCACATGTACGCCACGGGCGCGATCCTGCTGCCGTTCTTCGCCCTGATGACGTTCCTCATCGCCGTGCCGACCGGGATCAAGTTCTTCAACTGGATCGGCACGATGTGGAAGGGACAGCTGACGTTCGAGACGCCGATGCTGTTCAGCGTCGGCTTCCTGATCACGTTCCTCTTCGGCGGCCTGACCGGCATCCTGCTGGCGTCACCGCCGGTCGACTTCCACGTGTCGGACACGTACTTCGTGGTGGCGCACTTCCACTACGTGCTGTTCGGCACGATCGTGTTCGCGACCTACGCCGGCATCTACTTCTGGTTCCCGAAGATGACGGGCCGCATGCTCAACGAGCCGCTGGGGAAGCTGCACTTCTGGACCACGTTCTTCGGCTTCCACGGCACGTTCCTCGTCCAGCACTGGCTGGGCAACGAGGGCATGCCGCGCCGCTACGCCGACTATCTGGAGTCGGACGGCTTCACGACGCTGAACACCATCTCCACGATCGGCTCATTCCTGCTCGGCGCCTCCGTGCTGCCGTTCGTCTACAACGTCTTCAAGTCCTACCGCTACGGCGATCCGGCACCGCAGGACGACCCGTGGGGCTACGGCAACTCGCTGGAGTGGGCGACCACGTCTCCACCGCCGCGGCACAACTTCAAGGAGCTGCCGCGGATCCGGTCGGAGCGCCCGGCGTTCGAGCTGCACTACCCGCACATGGTCGAGCGGATGCGCGAGGAGTCGCACTTCTCCCTGCTGCATCCCGGAAGGCGCGAGGTCGGCAAGGACGAGCCGACCGAAAAGGCGCTGGCCTCAACGCATCGGGAGATGGACACCGAGTAGCACCCGGATGGTGTCGGTGAGCACGCTGATCGAGGGCTCACCGTCGACGAACCGCTGCACGCCAAGCCCCACGCCGAGGCTGAGCAGCGCGCGGGCGACGTTCTCGGTGGGCAGCACGGGCCGCAGGCCGAGCTCCTCGGCCTGGTGGTCGATGAGGCCCCGCAGCGCGTCCACGACCGAGTTGGCACGCCGGGCGAGCTCCTGGCGCAGCTCGGGGTCCTTGCGCGCCTGCAGGGCGAACTCGACCTCGAACCGCGTGCGCGGCGCGTCGCCGATCATGGTCTCGGCGTAGGCCTCGAAGGCCTGGAGGCGTTCTTCGATGGTGGTGCCGGTCGTGAAGACCTCGGCGATCCGCGTGATGCGCTCGGCGTAGAGGGCGTCGAGGACCACCAGGCAGAGCTCGTCCTTGCTGCCGAAGTTCGAGTACACCGCGCCCTTGGAGAAGCCGGCCGCGTCGGCGACCTTCTCGAGCGACGTGGCGTGGTAGCCGTCGCGCAGGAACAGCTTCTGGGCCGTCCCGCTCAGCAACGTCCTGGTGCGCGCCTGGCTCTCCGCGCGGGTCAACCGTGCCATGCCTGGGAGCATACGTTGACATGCCATTGGAATCGAAATACCGTCAGTATCTGTGGACGTACTCGTCATCGGAGCGGGACCAGCGGGCATCGGTGCGGCCATCAGGCTGCGCGAACTGGGATTCGACGCGCACGTGATCGAGAAGGCGCCGTCCCTGGGCGGGACGTGGCGGGACAACGTCTATCCGGGGTGCGCGTGCGACATCCCGTCGGCGCTGTACTCGTACTCGTTCGCGCCACGGCGGTGGAGCGCGGCGTTCTCGGGACAGCCGGAGATCCTGGCTTATCTGCGGGAGACGGCTGCGTCCTTCGGGGTTGAGCCGCAGTACGACACGGAGATGCTGGACGCGGTCTGGGACGGGTCGCGCTGGCAGGTCACCACGACCTCAGGAGTCATCTCCGCGCGTGTGCTGGTGTCGGCCACCGGGCCGTGGCACGAGCCGAAGATCCCCCTGGACGCGTCGGTGTTCCAGGGCGAGGTGTTCCACTCCGCGCGGTGGCGCGACTTCTCCGGGCGCCGGGTCGCAGTGGTCGGCACGGGCGCGTCGGCGGTGCAGTTCGTGCCGGAGATCCAGCCACGCGTCGATCAGCTGTTCCTGTTCCAGCGCACGGCTCCCTGGGTGTTGCCGAAGCCGTCGCTGAAGCTGCCGCGGTCGGTCGTGTTCGGCTTCCTGGAGCTGTTCAGCTTCGGGTTCCGGCACCCGGCGGCGATGAAGGTGGTGCAGCGGCTCGGGTTGCTGCATCTGCGGCGAGCGATCCGGGATCGCGCTCTGCGTTCCGTGCTCACCCCCGACTTCGTGCTGGGGTGCAAGCGGTTGCTGATGTCGAACACCTACTACCCCGCGCTGGCGCAGCCGAACGTGTCCGTTGTGCCGCACGCCGTTCAGGGCTTCACCGCGGACGGGATCATCGGCGCGGACGGCGTGGAGCGCAAGGTCGACACGATCATCTTCGGCACGGGTTTCCACTTCAGCGACCCGCCGATCGCGTCTCGCGTGCGGGCCGGCGGGGCCTCGCTGGCTTCGGTGTGGCGCGGCAGCCCGCAGGCGTACCTGGGGACGTCCGTGCACGGGTTCCCGAACCTGTTCCTGTTGCTGGGTCCCAATCTCGGCACCGGGCACTCGTCGGCGTTCACGATCATCGAGACCCAGCTGCGCTACATCGCCTCGGCGTTGACCGCGTTGCGTGATCGCGACTGGCCCGTCGCCGACGTGCGCCCGCCGGTGCAGGCGGCGTTCAACTCGTCGGTGCAGGTGGCGTTGCAGCGCACTGTCTACAACGCCGGTGGCTGCACCTCGTACTACCTCGACGCCAACGGCCGGAACTCGACGATGTGGCCGTGGTCGACCATCCGCATGATGCGCCGCATCCGTTCGTTCAACCCGGCCGACTACGACCTCACTCAACGCCGGCCAGGCACCATCCCCGCTTCGACGACGGCCTTGCTCAACGGCCCCGCCAGCTCCACATAACGCCGCTTTTCGTGCTCCGACAACACGTCGTAGGCAGGCGCGTTCATGCGGTCGGTCTCGTCCTCGATGCTCTGCCGCAGCTCGCGCCCGGCCTCCGACAGCAGCTGCTCGTCGTCGACCAGGCCACGCTTCCGCAGATCCTCGACCGTCTCCGCCCACTGCTCCTCGGACCACCCGCGCGTCTTCCGCAACGTCTCGGCCGGGATCTCCCCTTCGGCCGCGTGCAGCACGAGCGCCTCGATACCGGTGATGTTGTGCCGCAGCAACGCCGCGAGGTGCCCGTCCCCGCGGAACTCGCGCAGCAACGTCTGCGCGTGCCACAGCTGCAGACGGGTCTCCTCGGGCCACGGCAAACTCGCGTGCGCGGCGAACAACGTCCGCCCGTGCAACATCTCCCCGGCCCGCTCGGCGGCCTTCCTGGCGAGCTCGGTGATCTCCTTGAGGTCGTCCGGCAGCACCTTCTTGAGCGCCTCGTCCGCGGCCTCGAGCCTCATCTCGAGCATCCGCTCGGGCGTGACCGTCTCCCACACCTGCGGAATCCGCGCCCGGACCAGCGCGGGGTTGAAGTTGTAGAACGTGGAGATCACAACCTCGGCGCCGGCCGCCCCGAGCGCCGCCGCCCGTGAAGCGAAGTACCCGCCGGCCCGATCCAGCCCCGCGGCCGCGTACCGGCTGTCCGCCTCGGGAGCGAAGTAGATCATCGCGTGCACGGCTTCGAGCGAACGCCACAAGGTCCTGATCATGCTTCCAACCTAGATCGTCCCCACGTCGTTCGTCAGTCCCCAAAACTGTCAGACCCCTCTGCCACGCTGAGGAACGTGGAAACCTTCTGGCCCCTGATAGCCGCCGCCCGCTCCGCAGTCCCCGACCCCACCGACTGCTGCGCCGTGGCCACCGCCGCCACCCGCCTGCTAGCCGGCGCGCCGCCCGCCCAGATCGTCGCGACCCAGCAAACCCTGTGGGACCTCCTGGCGCTCTCGTACCGGAACCCGCTGTGGGCAGCCGCCTACCTGATGAACGGCGGCTGCTCGGACGACGGCTTCGACTACTTCCGCGGCTGGCTCCTCCTGCAGGGCGAGGAGGTCTTCACGGCCGCCGTGGCGTCCCCCGACACCCTCGCCACCCTGCCGGCCGTGGTGTCGGCAGCCGAGTCGGGCCTGGAGTTCGAGTGCGAGGCAGCACTCTCCATCGCGTGGGACGCACACCTCGCCGCCACCGGCATGAAGCTGCCGGAGGACGCCTTCACGATCCGCTACCCGGAGCTCGACCCGGACTGGGACTTCGCGTTCGACGACGAGGCGGAGATGGGGCGCCGGTTGCCGCGGTTGGCCGCGCTCTACGACGTCTGACCCACGCGCGAAGCCGACCCGACCCGAGCCGACTCACACGCCTGAGCCGACCCACGCACCTGAGCCGCCCGCGCCGAGTTGCCCTCGCACACGAGCGGCCCCACGCGCCTGGGCCGACCCGCGATCCGAACCGACCCACGCACCCGAGCGGACCCGATCACCCCAAGCAGACCGCACATCCAGACTGCCGGCCAGCCCGACCGGCCCCACCCATCCTCGCCAACCCGATCACCCCACGCTGGCCGTACATCCAGATTGGCCGACACACCCGAGCTGATCTACCCGCCCGAACTGACTCGCCCGCGCCGACTCGCCCGCCAGGGCTCGCCGGCCATCCGCCCGAGCGACCGAACGGTCACCTCCGGCCGCGTGCCGCCACGAGGACCCCGAACGCCACGTGGTCCAGCCACTGCGGCACCCGCGGCAGCGCACGGATCTGTGAGTTGCGCCGCCCGATGACCTCCAGATCCAGGGCCGCGATCAGCAACCCTGCCACCGCCCCGCCGACCACACCCCGCACCCCGAGCCGCGTCAGCACGAACGCCCACCACGCCGACACGGCCAGGTGGACCGCCACACCCGCGCCGGCACCGCCACCCACCAGCGAACCGGCGGCCCTGGTCGCGCGCAACGGGTCGTCGCCGGTCGCCAGCGCATGGACGGTCGACGGCACGCCGCTCAGCACCGCGGCGAGGACGAACCTGTGGAGCGGCACTATCGCCCTCCGTTCCCCGGCCCCCGCGTTCCACCTCTCTGCGGGAGAAAGATGACCATGATTTCGTGACATCCAACAGACGGTGCCGGGCGTGGATCCGGACAGGTTTCACTCGTCCGAGTGGAACCGCCAGCACCTCCGGCAAGCCTCAGCGGCGGCACGAACCGTCAGCGGCGCCGCCGAGACCTCAAGTAGTCGCTGACCACCGCAGCACCCAGCCCATCCTCATCCGGCGACACCACACGCCCACCACCCCGCCGAGCCACGATGTCGACGAACGCGGCCAACCGCGGGTCATCACCCAGCTTGAACACCGAGATCGTCGCCCCGAGCCGGGCCAGCGAGTCCACCTCGTTCAGCGTCTTCGTCAACGTCCGAGGCAGCGGCGGATAGTTGAACTCCGCGTCACCCTCAGGCTCCAGGTGCGCGGTCGGCTCACCATCGGTCACGACCAGCACCACAGGCTGCGCATCGGGATGACGGCGGACATGGCGGCCCGCCAGCAGCAGCGCGTGGTGCAGGTTCGTGCCCTGCTCCCACACACCCTCCAGGGCGGTCAGCTGACCGATGTCCACGGCCTCGGCGTAGCGGCCGAACGTCACGAGCTGAAGGGCGTCGGTGCGGAAACGGGTGCGCACGAGGTGATGTAGCGCCAAGGCCGTGCGCTTCATCGGTACCCAACGGCCGTCCTGCACCATCGACCATGAGGTGTCCACGCACAGAGCGACGGCCGCGCGCGTGCGGTGTTCGGTCTCCGAAACCTCCAGATCTACTACGTCCAAGGACATCGAGCCGGAGCGCAGTACGGCGTTGCGCAGGGTTCGCGGCACGTCCCAGGGTTCGGTGTCGCCGAACTGCCAGGGACGGGTGGAACCCATCAGCTCGCCCGCGGCACCGGCGGACACCGTGTCGCGGGAACCCTGCGAGGAGCGCAGCTGGTCGACCACGCCGCGCAGGGCGGTCTCGCCCAGGCGCCGCAACGCCTTGGGCGTCAGCCGCAACGAGCCGTCCGGCGCGCGCTCCAGGATGTTCTGTTGCCGCAGGGCTTTCTCCAGCTCCGCCAGCCGGCGGGCGTCGACCGAGGCCGACGCGCCCAGCTGGCGTTCCAGCGCCTCCAGGTCGATGTCCTCCAGGCGCGCGCCGGGATACGACTGCGAGAGCTGTTCAGCGAGCGCGTCCAGCTCGGCGAGGTCCGACATCGCCTGCGCGCCTTCGCCCAGGCCCAGCGGGTCCTGGCCGCGGAAGCGGGCGGAGGAGGTCCAGTCCTCGCCGGGACGCAGCCGTTGCAGCAGCGAGTCCAGAGTGGACAGCTGGGAGCCGATACCACCGAAAGCCTGCTGGGACAACGCCGACAGCTCGGCGCGCTGGGCATCGGTCATCGAGTTCATCATGCGTTGCGCGGCTGCGGAACGGGCGGCCAGGGCGTCGATCAGCTCGTCGACGTTGCGGGGCTTCTCCGGGAAGAACTCGCCGTGCTTGCGCATGAACTCGTCGAACAGGCGCGGCGTGTCCGGGGAGCCGGCGGCGTGGGCCTCCAGCAACGAGTTGAGGTCGCGCAACATGCGCTGGATGCGGCGGACGTCATCGGAGTCCACATTGGACAGGGCTTCCTTCATGCCCTGGAAGCGCTGGTCCAGCAGTTCGCGGCCGAGCAGGTCGCGGATCTGCTCGAACGCGGCACGGGCATCGGGAGAACGCCAGTCGTACGACGACAGTTCCTGCACGGCGGCGGCGGTTCCGGGCGGCAGCGCGTCGAGCTGGGCCTCGCGGAAGCGCGCGTCGTCGGACGGGTCCGGGAACAACGCGCGGCGCTCCGCCGACAACGCCTCGTCCAGCAACCGGCGGACCTCGGACAGCGTGCCGTCCAGCCGGTGGCGGCGCTGGATCGACGCGCGGCGCTGCCACAGGCGCGAGGTCAGGTCGTCCAGCCCGCGTGTTCCGTCGACACCGCGCCGCAGCAGCTCGCGCAGGGCCGAGGAAGGTGAGGCGCCCTCCATGATCTCGCGGCCGAGCTCGTCCACGGCCGCACGCAGGTCCACCGGCGGCGCCAGCGGGTCGGCGCCGCCGCTCCAGCGTCCGTAGCGGTATTTCATCCGTACACCGCTCGGTCGTCGTCGGAGGACGTGTCCTTCGCCAAATGGCGGGTCAGGTACAGCGACTCCAGGGCCAGCTCCACGGCCGAGGCGATGCGGCCCACCGGGTCCTTCGGGCCGGCGCCCAGGCGGGCGGCCACCTCGTGCAGGATCGGCAGTTCCGGCAGCGCGGCCAGGATGTCGCCGGCGTGCACGCGGTCGCCGGTCGCCACCGGGTGGCCGTCGGAGACGACCTCGGCCAGCGCGCGCAGGTTCAGGCCCGCCAGGCGAGCTCGGGCGGTGTCGGCGATCGAACGGCGCAGCAGGTGGACCAGGACCTCGTCCTCGCGGCCCTCCTCCCCCGCCTCGAACTCCAGCTTGCCGCGCAGCACGTCCGGGACCGACTCCAGGTCGATCGGGCGGGCGATGGCCGGGGACTCGCCGATCAGCGCGGAACGGCGCAGTGCCGACGCCGCAACGGTTTCCGCCGCCGCGACGGCGAACCGCGCGGAGACGCCGGAGCGCTGGTCGATGGACGACGACTCGCGCAGGTGGCGGACGAAACGGGCGATGATCTCCAGCAGATGGTCGCCCACCTCCGCGACGAGATCGGCTTCCTGACGGACCAGGTCCACCTCGGCGTCGATGTCCAACGGGTAGTGCGTGCGCACCTCGGCGCCGAAGCGGTCCTTCAGCGGGGTGATGATGCGGCCGCGGTTCGTGTAGTCCTCGGGGTTCGCGGTGGCGACGAGCAGCACGTCCAGCGGCAGGCGCAGCGTGTAGCCGCGGACCTGGATGTCGCGCTCCTCCATCACGTTCAGCAGTGCGACCTGGATGCGTTCGGCCAGGTCAGGCAGCTCGTTGATGGCGATGATGCCGCGGTGGGCACGCGGGAGCAGGCCGTAGTGGATCGTCTCCGGGTCGCCCAGCGAGCGGCCCTCGGCCACCTTCACCGGGTCGACGTCGCCGACCAGGTCACCGACCGACGTGTCCGGCGTCGCGAGCTTCTCGGCATAACGCTCGTCGCGGTGCCGCCACACCACGGGCAGGTCGTCGCCCAGCTCGGCAGCGCGGCGCCGCGACTCGGGCGTGATCGGGTCGAGCGGGTGTTCGCCCAGCTCAGAGCCCTCGATGACGGGGGTCCACTCGTCCAGCAACGAGATCAGGGTGCGCAACAGCCGGGTCTTGCCCTGACCGCGCTCACCGAGCAGGACGACGTCGTGGCCGGCCAGCAGCGCGCGTTCCAGCTGCGGGAGCACCGTGCGGTCGAACCCGACGATGCCGGGCCACGGGTTGCGCCCCTCGCGCAGTGCCGCGAGGAGGTTCTCCCTGATCTCGGTCTTGACGCCGCGCGGCAGGTGCCCGGCGGCGCGCAGTTCGCCCGCCGTGCGGGCCAGGTTCTGGGTCACGCAGACGACGCTACGCAACCGAACCTGACCCGTCGACGTGGAGCGACTCCAGCGTCTACGAAACAGCTGCGTTCATCGCGTTCAGGAGAATCCGCGACATCCGCGGGTCATGGGCCAGCGCACCGTTGAAACACAGGGAACCCGCGCTGAACACCCATCCGCCGTTCGGCTTCGGCAGCACGCACATCTCGGCGCCGCGGTGCTGTACGCCGTGAGCGAACTGGACGACGCCCGGTGCCTCGGCGCCCGCACCGGCGCGCGTGTCGACCTCCCAGCCGCTGGCCGCGAAGTTGTACCCGGTCTTGCCGAACTCGTCGCCGACCGCGAGCCCGGTGCCCTCCAGGACGGGTGCTCGGCGTCCACCACGTACGGATGCATGTCCATGTAGGAGTAGCTGTCGTACGCCACGCCGAGCACCAACGACTCCGGCCGGCCCTGATCGCGCCACAGCCACCGGTTGCCGTCCACGTTGCAGCACGTGCGGTCCCGCCTGGGCGAGGTGGTCGACGCGCTCGTACATGCCGTTGCCACCGGTGTAGGTCACGCGATCGCCACCCGCGAGGTAGTTCTCCACGGCGTCCCGCATCTGCGGCGTCCAGTACTCGGGGTGCGTGGCGAGAACCAGCACCTTGTACTGCGACAGCCAGGCCGGGTTGTGCAGGTCCGTGTCCTGGTAGCAGTCGTAGGCGACGTTGTTGTCGGAGAACCACTTCAGCAGCAGCAAGTCGCCGTAGAACCGGACGTCGATGAACCCGGGCGCCTCGATGTAGGCGTTGGCGAACGGCCGCTGAGTGGTGATGCGGCGGCGCGCGGCGCGATCGTCCACGTGTACTGGAAGTGCCCGCCCCAGTGGTTGTAGGCGTTGTGCGTCAGGTACGGCAGCAGCAGCGCGACCTTGTGCCGAGGCTGCTGCGGCTTCACCACGAACGGGATGTACTGCCGCATTCCGTACGCGCCTTCGAGCTTCACGACGTGGAACCCGGACTCCCAGGAACCCCCGGGTACGGTGGAGTCCGTCTGCCAGTTGCAGCCGTTGGCCCGGTAGCCCTGCTGCAGCAGCTGCCTGCGGCCGGTGAACGTGCGCGGCGCCCACACCTCATGCGCGCCACCCTGCTCGATCACGACCGGGAGCTGTCCGCCTTCCGGGACCGACCAGCTCGTGTAGCCCTGCAGGTTCGCGGCCCTGGTCACGGTGAAGCCGGTGCCGACGAGCGCGCCGTTGCCGTTGATCCACACGACGCCGTCGCGGTCGACCGTGGTGTGGTTCCTGAGCTTGTACCAGCGCAGCTCGTGGTCGGGCTGGTTGTGGTCCTTGTTGACCCACACCGTAGAAAATGCCGTCCCAGCCACCGAACACGTACGAGTACTAACCGAAACCGCGGTGTGAGCACCCACTTGTGCCACCAGATCGTGCCGTCACCGCAGAAGCCGAAGATCTGGCCGTCCTGCGACGCGAGCACCGTGGGGGTGGATCTGCCAGCCGGAGCCGATCTCGCGGCCGTTGCCGTCCGCCCAGTTGTACGTGCCGGTGTCGCGGCCGAGGTGCTTGAACCACTTCAACCGGCCGTCGGCGTACAGCGTGCAGATCACGCCGTTGCCGCCGGGCACCATCTGCAGCAGCCGCTGTTCCGGGTCGTCCACCGCCGCGTGCGCTGTCCCCTGGTCCGGCGAGCGCCGCGGCCGTCCCCCTGAAGACGGTTCTGCGCGCGAATCTCCTGTTTTCTGAATCCCCCAGACCCATGACCGCATCCTGCAGGAGAATGCGTGGCGATGAGCAACAGTGTCGATTTCAAGTGGGCCCCCTCGCCCGCGGACTGGCGTGCCAGCCTGCGTGCGATGGTGCCGATGTTCAAGTGGGCGCCCTGGTTCGCGGTGGTGCTCGGCGGGTTCTCGCTCGTGCTGCTGTTCGGCTTCGACGACGCCATGTTCCCCGTCGCGCTGTTCGGCCTGGTGTGCGCGTTGGTCATCGGCTTCATGGAGCCGGTCGCGGTGTGGTGGCGCTTCTCGTCCGACGAGATGATCAGCCGGACCGTGGTGGGCAGCGCGGACGACCAGTCGTTCCGGATGGCCGTGGGCAACGCGGTGCGCGAGGAGATCGTCTGGGAGGAGCTGCCCGGCTGGACCGAGACGCGGCAGGGTTTCGTGCTGGAGGCGCTCGACGACGGCGCGGCGTCGCTGTCGGTGCCGCACCGGGCCTTCGCGTCCGATGAGGACCTCTCGTCGTTCCGGACGCTGCTGGAACAGCACATCGGCCCCGCGAAGCAGGTGTCTCGGATCGGGCACACCGGGTGGGGCAGCCGGGGCGCGGCAACGTAATCTCGTCGGGTGTCCTGTGCGAGTGCCACGCTGGTCGTGTGGACGTCGGGATGGCTGCACGGTCTGGCCGCCTCCGACGACGTCCTCGACGCCCTGCACACGTGGGCCGAGCAGCACGAGGTGGTGGCCGACGACGACGGCACCGCCACGGCGCTCGACCTGCCCGGTCCCGACGAGGCCCCGGTGGGCCCCGCCCTGCTGCTCGCGTCCTTGCGGCGCGCGGGCGCGACCTCGGCGCGGCTCGTGCTGCCCGTACCGGGTGACGTGCGTGGACTGGGCGGCAAGGGCCCGCTCTCGACGTGCGCGCTGCGCTCCGGTGAGGCGCTCGTGATCCCGTCCGTGCACGTCGGCCTGGTGCCGAAGATCGTGGCCGACGGCGTGATGCGGTGGACGGTGTTCGACCTGCCGTCGTCCAACGGCCTGGAGCACATCCCGATCGGCGAGGCCGAGCAGGGACTGGGCGCCGCCCTGCGCGAGGCGACGGCCGCGCTGGCGTCCCTCGACGTGGCCAAGCACCGCCCGAACGTGCGCAAGGAGATCGCCGAGCTCGCGGCCGCGCACTCCTCGCTGCCGTGGCCTGACGCGATGCCGCCGCGCGCGCTGCGGGTGCTGCAGCGGGCCGCCGAGGTGGACGCGATCCTGTCCGTCGCCAGGTCGGACTCGCCCGGTGGCGCGATGTCGGCGTCGGCGATGTCGGCGCGGACCGATGCGCTGCGTCCCGTGTCGGAGGCCGTGCGACGCGCACGGTGCGCGGCGGTCGACGAGGCCGTGCGCGTGCTGGCGGACACCGGCGCCGGGCGGCACTGACCCAAACGAGTGGTTCTCCACCGCTGACCTCGCGAGAAGCCGCAACTCCCCCAGAACTGTCGGTGCCCCCTCCTAAAGTGCGCTCAGGGGAGGACGCCGGATGGAGGACGTCGACCAGCGCCGGTCGAGCACAGCGCCGCGCTACGCGGGTGCGGTCATGCTGGCCGCCGTCGCCGGGCACCTGTTGTCCGAGGCGGCGACGGGGTCGCTCGCGACGTGGCAGTCCTGGGTGCTCTACGGCATCGGCGCGTTCCTGCTGGTGCTGTCGGCCTCCGCGATCGAGCAGCTGAACCGGTTGGTGAAACGCATCCGGTTGCGCTGGGTCGTGTTCACCGCGGTGCTGGTCGTCGCGGCCGCGGTGATCGCACTCGCCGCCCCGCCGGTGATCGCGTACGGCCGGGTGCTGCTGCTCGGGTGCCCGCAACCGACCGAGGTGCGGGTGCTGACGTCGGCGGACGTCCTGCCCGCGATCGGGGACGTGGCGCGCCGGTTCGAGCAGCACACGGCGGAGCGCAACCACGGCTGCCGCACCGCGCGTCTGTACGTGTACTCCGCGCCGGGCAACCTCGGTGCGCTGGCGTTGCGCTCGTCGTGGTCCTCCCAGGCGCTGCGCGAGGTCGGCCCGCACCCGGACGTGTGGCTGCCGGACTCCACCACCGAGACCGCGGAGGTGGTGCGCCGCACCGGCCGCGTCGGCTCCGCGGTGCGGATCGAGCAGGGTGAGTCCGTCGCCTTCTCCCCAGTCGTCCTCGCGGTGCCCGCCGCCGTGGGCCGCGACGTCGTCTCCAGCACGCCGGAGAAGTGGGGCGAGCTGCTGACCAAGGTCGCCGGCACGGGGCTCCCGATCGGCCGCCAGAACCCGCTGACGTCGGCCGACGCCAGGCTGGCCACGCACGCCCTGTACGAGACGCTGGAGCCGGCCGTCGTGGAACGCCGCGTCGACGAGGCCACGCGGCTCTCCCCCGCCTCCGCGCAGATCACGACCGAGCAGGTGTTGCTGCGCCACAACAAGACCAGCTGCCCCGCCGAGCCCTGCCTGGTCGCGCTGTACCCGTCCGACACCTACCGCGCCGACTACCCGGTGAACCTCGTCGAGTGGGACGCCCCGGACACCTCCAACCACGCGGCCCGCGCACCGGCGAGACAGTTCCGGGCCTGGCTGACCACCGCGGAGGGCATGACCGCGCTGAACACCGCCGGCCTGCGCCCCTCACGGCAGACCGCGGGCGCCGAGTTCCGCGAGGAGCACGGCGTGCAGGCCGGCCTGGCCCTGGACCGCGACGAGGCCGCGCCGCCCGAGTCCGCGTGGCCCGAGTTCCAGCGCAGGTACGACCAGGCCAAAAGGGACGGCCGCATCTGGCTGACCCTCGACGCGTCCGGCTCGATGACCGAACAGACCGCCACCGGCGACACCCGCTTCGACGTGGCGGTGGCCGGCGTGCGCAAAGCCCTGACCCAGATGGGCGTCCGCGACACCTACGGCCTGTCCGTCTTCAGCGACAACGAGGTCAGGCCGGTGATCCCGCTGGGCCGCCGCGACCGCGACGCCGCCGCGGCCACCCTCAGCGCGGTCCGGCCCAGCGGCGGCACTCCGTTGCACCAGGCGATCCTCGACAGCGTCGACCGGGTGGGCGCGAACGACGCCGGCCACATCAGCGCCGTGATCGCCCTGACCGACGGCGAGGACACGACCAGCGCCCACACGCGCCAGGACGTGGTGGAAGCCGTGCGGCGCAAGGGAGTTCGCGTTTTCGTGATCGCGGTGGGCGACGCCAGCTGCGCGGCCCACGCCCTGACGACCATCACCGACGCGTCCGGTGGCGAGTGCCGCGACTCGACGGTCGACACGCTGGGCGACGACCTGGCTGGCCTGTTCCGCAAACTCTGGGGAGGCGCCGGATGAGGTGGCTGAAGCGGATCTGGGCCGCGCGCCCCAGGCTGGGCCCGCCGGGCGTCGTCTGGGCGAACCGCTCGTGGCTCGCGATGGGCCTGGCGGTCGGGGTCGTGCTGACGATCCTGTTCACCAACGGTGTGCAGCCGCTGTTCCGCGAGTCCACCGAGTGGGAGAAGGGCAAGCTGGTCGTCCTCAGCGGCCGCGACCAGAGCGACGACGGCCAGCGGCGGGCGCTGATCAACCAGTGGAACGCCGAGCACCCCGAACACCCGGCCGAGATCGTGGAGCTGCCGCTCGAGGCGGACGGGCAGCGCAGCGAGATGATCGCGCGGGCCGAGGAACGGGTTCCGAACGTCGACGTGTTCAACCTCGACGTGACGTGGACGGCCGAGTTCGCCCAGTCCGGCCACCTCAGACCGCTGGAGGGTGTGGACACCAGCGGGTTCCTCCGCCGGCCGCTGGAGAGCTGCCGCTACCAGGGCGTGCTGTGGGCGTTGCCGTTCAACACGGACGCGGGTTTGCTGTTCTACCGCAAGGAGTTCGTGCGGGAGGAGCCGCTCGAGCTGGAGGAGATCACAACCGTTTCGACGAAAACCCTGCGCGCGCAACAGGACGCGCGGCTCGCGGCCGGCTACGCGGGCCAGTTCGCGGACTACGAGGGCCTGACGGTGAACGCCCTGGAGCTGATCTGGGTGGAGAAGGGCGAGGTGGTCGACGAGACCGGCAAGGTCGTCATCGACTCCGACCGCACGCGGCGCGCCCTGCGCTGGCTCGCCGACGGGCTCAAGGGCGACAAGCCCGTGGTGCTGCCGGAGTCGCGGTCGCACACGGAACTGCTGAGCACACAGGCGTTCCGCGACGGCAAGGTCGTCTTCATGCGCAACTGGCCGGTCAACCACCGCGTGCTGCAGGGCAACCAGCAGGAGTCCGCCGGCCGGCCCCGGCTCGACTTCGAGGTGGCCCCGCTGCCCGGCCCGAGCGTCCTGGGTGGACAGAACCTGGCGATCTCCGCCAAGTCCGCGAAACCCCGCGCCGCCAAGGCGCTGATCGAGTTCCTCACGAGCCCGCGCAGCCAGCAGCTGCTCTTCGAACGGGGCGGCCTCGCCGCCACCCGCGGCATCGTCTACCAGGACAGCCGCGTCGCCACCGAGCACCCGTACGCCCGCACGCTGCTCAGGGCCATCGAGAACGCCCGATTACGTCCGGTCACTCCGTACTACTCGCGCTTCAGCGACGAGTTCCGCGCCATCGTCCGGTTCGCCATCGACCACGACGGCGAGCTCCCGGCGGGCGCCGAACAGTCGCTCATCGGAGCCCTGCAAGGGCGATGACCACACGGTCGGGTCATCTGCGCCCGAACATCCACGTGGCCGCCACCGCCGCTGAAAGGCTGCGTTCGTGGCACCACGCACCTGGCGATCACGGCAGGACTCGTACTCGCAGCCGTTGTCCGTTCGTACTGACGCGCAATTCCGTTGAAGACAACGACGCGCAGGAGAGCTACCTCGGCGTGTTCGTGGACGCCCGGTACTTCGGCGAGGTCGAGGCACAGCGGGCCCGGCTGGTCAGGAAGACCCGCCTCGAGGTGATGTACCTCGAGGACGACTTCGCGACCATGCAGGCGGAGTGCCGGGCGAAGGTGACTTCCTCGACCGCGGTGACGACCTGCGTCGCGACGCTCAGCGCGGTCGCCAGAGCCCGTCTGGTGCACAAACCGACCGGCGCGTCATGATCACGGCGTCCGCCTGCGCAACGTCACCGCACCGAGGACCAGCGCCAGCAGCCCGCACGCCGCCACGATCGACAGGTCCTTCACCAGTTCGCCCGTGATGTCGGAGGACGCCGTCACCGCGGTCAGCGCGTCGACCGCGTACGACAACGGCATGACGTTCGACAGCCACTCCAGCACCGGGGTCATCTCGGAGCGCGGCGAGAACAGTCCGCACAACAACACCTGCGGCATCACGAACAGCGG
Organism: Lentzea roselyniae; assembly: GCF_039537795.1. Classification (NCBI taxonomy): domain Bacteria; kingdom Bacillati; phylum Actinomycetota; class Actinomycetes; order Pseudonocardiales; family Pseudonocardiaceae; genus Lentzea; species Lentzea roselyniae. The sequence continues at coordinate 207,624 of NZ_BAABBE010000003.1, read as the reverse complement.
CATGAACTGCACGGCCTGGAACTCGGTGCGGGCGAAGGCGCTCGCGAACAGGCCGAGAGCCGTGCCCAGCAACGCGTCCAGCCCCGCGATGACCACGAGCAGCCACACCGAGCCGCCGATCGACAGCCCGAGCCAGGACAGCGACACCCCGACCGCGACGAGGACCTGGACCAGCGCCACCACGCCGAACGCGAGCGCGTAACCGAAGAGCAGGTCCAGCTTGGCGATCGGCATCGTCATCAGGCGTTCCAGCGTCGCCGTCGTGCGTTCCCGCAACGTGGTGATCGACGTGACGATGAACATGATCGCGAACGGGAAAACGGCCAGCAACGCGGGAGCGGCGCGGCTGAAGGCGGCCTCGGAGTTGAAGACGAAGCGCAGCAGGACCAGCAGCAGCGACGGCATGAGCACCATCAGGGCGACGGTGCGGCGGTCGTGGCGGAACTGGTTGAGGATCCGCGCGGTCGTGGCGAGCAGGATCGAGGTGTTCACGCCGCCTCCCTCGCCCGGACCAGCGAGAGGAAGGCCTGCTCCAGGTCGTCCGTGCCAGTCGTGGACAGCAACGAGCCCGGCGTGTCGTCGGCGAGCAGGGCACCATCGCGCATCAGCAGCAACCGCGAGCAGCGAGCGGCTTCGTCCATGACATGACTGGACACCAGCAACGTGACACCGCGCGAGGCCAACGTGCGGAACAACGTCCACAACTCGTCACGCAGCAACGGATCGAGGCCGACCGTCGGCTCGTCGAGCACCACCAGCTCAGGCGTGCCAAGCAGTGCCACCGCGAGGCTCGTCCGGGACAACTCGCCGCCGGACAACGACGACACGAGCTGAGAGGCGTTCGCCGCCAGCCCGACCTCGTCGATCACACGCGCCACGTCGGAACGGGGAGCGCGCAGCACCGAGCAGAAGTAGCGCAGGTTCTCCGCCACGGTGAGGTCGGCGTAGACCGCGGGGTTCTGCGTCGCGTACCCGATCCTGTTGCGCAGGCCGGGGTTGCCGGCGGGCGAGCCGAGCACCGTCACCGAGCCGGACTCGACGATCTGCACGCCGACGATCGAACGCATCAGGGTCGTCTTGCCGCAGCCAGACGGGCCGAGCAGCCCGGTGACACCGCCCTGCGGGATCGTGCAGCTCACGTCCCGCAGGACCAGACGCTTGCCCCGGCGGACCCGGAGCCCGGTGACCTCAACGGCCGCGGAACTGGTCATCGACCAATTCTTCACCCGTTGAAAACGGTGGTCTAGTGGTGTTGCCGGGGAATTCGCGGTCAGACGGGTGCATCGTGCCGCGAGGCACCCTGCTGAGCGTGAATCACCTCGCCAACGGTCCGGAACGCACCACTAGCTCCGGACGGGCCTCTTGACCGGTTCGCAACACAACGGCGCGCACGGCTCGCCGTTGACCGTGCAGCCCGCGGCGACGAACTCCGAGAGCTTCCGCGCGGGCACACCGGACGTGTGCTCGGCGACCAGCTCCACGACCAGCTCGGCGAAGCGCGGGTCCGAGTTCGGGGTGGCGGCGCGGGCGAACTCCATGCCGAGCTCGGCGGCCCGGTCGCGGGCCTCGGTGTCGAGGTCCCACACCACCTCGAGGTGGTCGGACACGAACCCGATCGGGCACACGACGACCCCGGTGACGCCCTTGGCGTGCAGGGCTTCGATGTGGTCGACGACGTCCGGTTCGAGCCACGGGATCTGCGGCGGGCCGGACCGCGACTGCCACACCACGTCGTACTCGGTGACGCCCAGCTCGGCGGCGACCAGGCGGGAGGCCTCGACGACCTGGCGCGAGTACCGGTAGCCGCCCTCGGCGGGCGGTCCGGCGGCCTTGTCGGCGGACACCGGCACCGAGTGCGCGGTGAAGACCACCCGGTACGACCCCGTCAACGACGAGGCGGCGGCACGGACGGCGTCGGCGAAGGCGCCGATGAACAGCGGGTGGTCGAAGAACTGGCGCAGCTTCACCAGCTCGGGACCGCCGGGAACGGCCTGCAGCGCCCGCACGATGTCCTCGTCGTACTGCCGGCACGCGGAATAGCCGCCGTAGGCGCTCGTCGGGAACACCAGCGCCCGCTGGACGCCGTCGGCCTTCATCTGCGCGACGGTGTCCTCGACCATCGGGTGCCAGTTGCGGTTGCCGAAGTAGATCGGCAGCTCGAAGCCGCGGGCCTTGACCGCCTCGATGGCGTCGAGGTTCAGGCGGTTGATCGGCGACACGCCGCCGAAGTGCTGGTAGTGGGCCTCGACCTCGTCCAGCCGCTCCGGCGGCACGCCACGTCCGCGGACCACGTTCTCCAGGAAGGGGCGGACGTCCTCAGGACCCTCTGGGCCACCGAACGACAACCAGAGCAGCGCATCGAAACTCACCGCCCCATCCAATCAGACGCCAGATCGGCTCACACGACGAGCCGGTGAGGTGTCAGAGACCGAGGAAGTGCACACCGCCGTCGACGAAGACCATCGAACCCGTGGTGGCGGGGAACCAGTCGGACAGCAGGCCGCAGACCGACTTCGCGACCGGCGTGGGGTCGTCGACGTCCCAGCTCAGCGGAGCCTTCTCGCCCCACATCTTCTCGAGCTCGGAGAAGCCGGGGATGGACTTCGCGGCCATGGTGCGCACCGGGCCCGCCGAGATGAGGTTCACGCGGATGCCGTCGGGACCGAGGTCGCGCGCCATGTAGCGGTTGATCGACTCGAACGCCGCCTTCGCCGCGCCCATCCAGTTGTAGGCGGGCCAGGCCTGACGGGCGTCGAAGTCGAGGCCCACGACCGAGGAACCGTGCGACAGCAACGGGCGGACGGCCTGCACGAGCGCCTTGTACGAGTATGCCGAGACGTGCATCGCGACGGAGACGTCCTCCCACGGCGCGTCCATGAACGGCGCGCCGAGGCAGCTCTGCGGGGCGAAGCCGATGGCGTGCACGACACCGTCGAGGCCGTCGACGTGCTCACGCACGCGGTCGGCCAGCGTGTCCAGGTGCTCCTGGTTCTGCACGTCGAGCTCGACCACGGGTGCGGGCTTGGGCAGGCGCTGGGCGATCCGCTGCACGAGGCTCATCCGGCCGAACCCGGTCAGCACGACCTCGGCGCCCTGCTCCTGGGCGACGCGTGCGACGTGGAAGGCGATCGACGCGTCGGTGATCACACCGGTGATCAGCAGTCGCTTGCCTTCGAGCAGTCCGGTCACTTGACTAAACCCTTTCGCAGTACGAAAACTCGGAAAACTTTCAGTGGCCCATGCCGAGGCCGCCGTCGACCGGCAGCACGGCACCGTTGATGTAGCCCGCCTCGTTCGCCGCGAGGAACGTGACGGCGCGCGCGATCTCGTCCGCCGCACCGTAACGACCGGCCGGGATCTGCTTCAGCGCGGCCTCGCGGACGGCCTCCGGCAGCTCGGCCGTCATGTCGGTGGTGATGAAGCCGGGCGTGACGACGTTCGCGGTGATGTTGCGCGAGCCGAGCTCCAGCGCGATCGACCGCGCCATGCCGACCATGCCCGCCTTGGACGCGGCGTAGTTGACCTGGCCGGCGCCACCGGTGAGACCCACGACGGACGAGATGAAGATGATGCGGCCGAACTTCTTGCGCAGCATGCCGCGGGAGGCGCGCTGGGCGAAGCGGAACGCGCCGGTCAGGTTCGCGTCGACGACCTGGGTGAACTGCTCCTCGCTCATGCGCAGCAGCAGCGTGTCCTGGGTGATGCCCGCGTTGCAGACCAGCACCTCGACCGGTCCGTGCGCGGCCTCGACCTCGGTGAACGCCGCGTCGATCTCCTCCGAGTTCGTCACGTCGCACTTCACGCCGAGCAGGCCTTCCGGAGCGCCGGAACCGCGGTGGGTCACCGCGACCTTGTCGCCCTGCGCCGCGAACGCCTGCGCGATCGCGAGGCCGATGCCGCGGTTGCCTCCGGTGACCAGAACGGACCGACTCACTAGCTCTCCCGAGAATCGCTGCTGGTTGATCTGGGTGAGGCTATCGGCTACCGGCAGGTAGGCCGGTATCGGCGCAAGCCATCTCACATCCGGCCAGGCATGATCGGGTGATGCGGGCGTTTCTCGATCAACTTCGCCGTCACGTGGACGGCGACGTCCTCGACGACCCGGCGAGCCGGGCCCTGTACTCGGCGGACGCGTCGAACTACCGCCACGTGCCGCGTGTCGTCGTCCGTCCACGCACGACCGACGCCGTGGTCACGGCCGTCGGGCTGGCCGCGGAGCACCGCGTGCCCATCACCAGCCGCGGCGCGGGGACGTCCATCGCGGGCAACGCGTGCGGCACCGGTCTGGTGATCGACTTCAGTCGGTACCTGAACGCGATCGACATCGACGGCGACAGGGCCCGCGTGCAACCCGGCGCGGTGCTCGACCGCGTGAACTCCCTGGCGGGCGACCACGTCTTCGGCCCGGATCCGTCCACGCACTCGCGCTGCACGATCGGCGGGATGATCGGCAACAACGCGTGCGGCGCGCACTCGGTGAAGTGGGGCAAGACCAGCGAGAACGTCACGAACCTGCACGTGCTGACCGCCGACGGGCGCACGTTCGACACGACGAGCCCGCCCGCGTTCGACCTGCCGTCGTTCGACCCGGCGTGGTTTCCCCGGCTCAGCCGCCGGGTCAGCGGGTACGCCCTGGACGCGCCGACGCTGACCCAGCAGCTCGTCGGCACCGAGGGCACCTGTGTCGTGGTGCTGGGCGCCGAGCTGAAGCTGGTTCGCCGTCCCGAGCGGCGCGTGCTGGTCGTGCTCGGCTTCGCGGACACCTACGACGCCGCCGACCAGGTCACCCAGATCGAAGACGCGCTGGCGGTCGAGGGCATCGACGAGGCGCTTGTGCGCAACGTGCGGGTGCGCCCTGACCTGCCGGAAGGCCGCAGCTGGCTGTTCGTGGAGGTCGAGGACCACCCCGAGCGCGTCGCCAGGCTCACCAGGAACTCGATGATCATCCACGATCCCGCGCACCAGCGGGCGCTCTGGCGGATCCGCGAGGACGGTGCCGGACTCGCCACCCGCATGCCCGACGGCGGCGAGGCGTGGTCGGGCTGGGAGGACGCGGCCGTCCCGCCGGACCGTCTCGGCGCCTACCTGCGCGAGTTCGACCAGCTGCTCGCGAAGCACGGCCGGCGCGGCATCACCTACGGCCACTACGGCGAGGGCTGCCTGCACGTCCGCATCGACTTCGACCTGGCGAACGGCTACCGCGAGTTCCTGGAGGACGCCGCCGACCTGGTGGTGAGCCACGGCGGCAGCCTCTCCGGCGAGCACGGCGACGGCCAGGCGCGGTCCGAACTGCTCAGCCGCATGTACCCGCCCGAGGCGATCAGCGCGTTCCAGGACTTCAAGAACGCGTTCGATCCGGGCAACCTGCTGAACCCCGGCCGGATCGTGCAGCCGCGAAAGCTCGACGAGGACCTGCGGATTCTCGTTGCACCACCCCGGATTCCGACACGTGCGGAATTCGCGAGCGACACACGGCGGTGCGTCGGTGTCGGCAAGTGCCTGAACACCAAGGGCGGCGTGATGTGCCCGAGCTACCGGGTCACGCGAGAGGAGAAGCACTCCACGCGCGGCCGGGCGCACCTGCTGTTCGAGATGCTCGCGGGTGACGTGATCAAGGACGGCTGGCGGTCTCCGGAGGTCGCCGAGGCACTGGACCTCTGCCTGGGCTGCAAGGGCTGCAAGCGCGACTGCCCCGTCGACGTCGACATGGCGAGCTACAAGGCGGAGTTCCTGCACGAGCACTACAAGGGGCGCGTGCGGCCGCGGTCGCACTACGCGATGGGCTGGCTGCCGACCTGGCTGAAGTACGGGCTGGTCAACCGGTTCACCGCTCGGTTCGGCCGGTTCGCCGGGATCACGCCCGAACGCGAGCTGCCCACGCCGACCACTCCCCTGGTCCGCCAGCTGCACCCGCTCGGCAAGGGCGATCCGGTGCTGCTGTTCCCGGACACGTTCACGAACTTCTTCGAGCCGGGCATCGGCATCGACGCCGCCAACGTCCTGGCGCACCTCGGAAACCGCGTCGAGATCCCGTCCGCCAACGTCTGTTGTGGACTGACGTGGCACTCGACCGGCCAGCTCGCCAAGGCCCGCCGCGTGGTCGAACGCACCGCGCGGGCCCTGCTGCCGTGGACGAGCCGGGGCATCCCGGTGATCGGCCTGGAGCCGAGCTGCACGGCGTTCCTCAAGACGGAGGCCCCGAAACTCTCCGACGACCGTGCCGTGCGAGCGCTTGCCGACGCCACCCGGACGTTCGCATCGCACGTCGCACCGAAGCTGCCCGTGCTGGAAGGCGCACGGGAGGCCGTCGTGCAGACCCACTGCCACCAGTACGCGGAACTCGGCTTCGACCCGGACCGCGAGGCGATGACCAAGGCCGGGATCGCGCCGAGGATCGTCGAGGGCTGCTGCGGCCTCGCGGGCAACTTCGGGTTCGAGCAGGGACACTACGAGGTCTCGATCGCGTGCGCCGAGCAGGACCTGCTGCCCGCCCTCCGGGACGACGAGGACGCGGTGGTCATCGCGGACGGCTTCAGCTGCCGCACGCAGATCCGCCACACCACCGACCGCGAACCGCTGCACCTGGCCACCGTGCTCGCGACCCGACTCGGTGTGATCAACCACTGACCAACCGGCGTCGCCCATCGTCCCGGGCATGCACAAGAGGATTGGTGCCGCCGTCCTAACGGCCGCGGCGATCGCCGTGACCTTCACGGGCGCGGCGCAGGCCGAGTCGAACCCGCACTGCGGCAGCGTCACGCAGATCGGTTCCACGAAGCACATCAAGTCGGGCGGCGAGACCGTCGCCTCGGTCAAGCAGTTCAAGGGCTGCAACAAGAACTACGGCTACGTCTACGTCTGGGACTCCTGGAAGGCCGAGCACGGCAGCAAGTTCCGCGCCGCCGCGGGCATCTACACCCGCACCAGCGAGGGCCCGCTCGGCTACAGCGGTCCCGGCGAAGGCGGCCAGGAGGCGTGGTCGAACAGCTCGAACACGCTGTCGGTGTGCACCAGGGGCTACGGCTCGGTGATCTCCGCGTCCCACTCGTACACCGGCATGACCGAGGAGCGGTGCTGACATGCGGAAGCTGAGTGCGGTCGTCCTCGGGGCCGCCGCGATCGGGATGACCTTCACCGGTGCGGCACAGGCCGAGACGAACCCCCGGTGCTCGAGCGTCACGCAGATCGGCGCCACGAAGCACATCAAGTCGGGCGGCGAGACCGTCGCCTCGGTCAAGCAGTTCAAGAGCTGCAACAAGAACTGGGGCTACATCTACGTCTGGGATTCGTTGAAGTCCGGCCACCGCAACTTCGTCGCCTCCGTAGCCGTCACCAGGGGTGACGGTGCGATCGACGAGAACAGCGGCGCACGCGGCCGACAGGAGGTGTGGTCGCGGGGCGCGAACACGCTGCAGGTTCTGCACCATGGCGTACGGCTCGGTCTCCGGTGGAGGCGCCGCCTTCACCGAGGAGCGGTGCTGAGCTCGTGGAGAGAGGCGGAGGGCGGTCGCCGCAAGACCGCCCTCCGCGTGGTGTGTGCTCGAACGCGGCTAGTCCTTGTCCAGTACCGAGTCCTTCGAGGTCTCGCGCATGAACCCGTAGACCAGCAACGAGATCAGCACGCACCCGGCGACGTAGTAGAAGAACACCGACTCCATGCCGGCCTGCTTGAACCACAGCGCCACGTACTCGGCGGTCCCGCCGAAGATCGCCACCGTCAGCGCGTACGGCAGACCGACCCCCAGCGCGCGGATGTTCGTCGGGAACAGCTCGGCCTTCACGATCGCGTTGATCGACGTGTAGCCGGTGACGATCACCAGGCCGCCCAGCATCAACAGGAACGCCGGGAACGCCTCGGACGTCTTCGCGAGCGTGGACAACAGCGGCACCGTCACCAGCGTGCCGAGCACACCGAACCCGAGCAGCAGCGGACGGCGCCCGATCCGGTCGGACAGCGCACCCGCGATCGGCTGCAGCACCACGAAGACCAGCAGCGCGGCGAAGTTGATCCAGCTGACCGTCGCGGCGTCGATCTTGCTGGTGTTCACCATGAACTTCTGCAGGTAGGTCGTGTAGGTGTAGAACGCGACCGTGCCGCCCAGCGTCAGGCCGACGACCAGCAGGCATTCCTTGGGGTGCTTGAGCAACGCCCGGAAGGTGCCCTTTTGGGGGTTGTCCTTCTGCCGCTCGAAGTTCTCCGACTCGTCCATCCCGCGCCGCAGCCACATCACGACGATCGCGCCGGTCGCGCCGATGACGAACGCGATCCGCCAGCCCCACTCCGTCATCTCGGGCTTGGAGAGGAACTGCTGCAGCACGATCTGCACGCCCAGCGCCACCAGCTGACCGGCCGTCAGCGTCACGTACTGGCAGCTCGAGTAGAACCCGCGGCGGCGCGGTGAGGCCACTTCGGACAGATAGGTCGCCGACGTCGCGTACTCGCCACCGACGGACAGACCCTGCAGCAACCGCGCCAGCACCAGCAGGACGGGCGCGGCTACACCGATCGTGGCGTACGACGGGGTCAGCGCGATGATCAGCGAGCCGAGCGCCATCAGGGTGACCGAGAGGGTCAGAGCCGCCCTGCGGCCGTGGCGGTCCGCGTAACGGCCGAGCAGCCACCCGCCCAGCGGTCGCATGAGGAACCCGACGGCGAACACGGCGGCGGTGTTGAGCAGCTGCGCGGTCTGGTCGCCTTTGGGGAAGAACGCCGCCGCGAAATAGATGCTGAACGCGGTGTACGCGTACCAGTCGTACCACTCGATCAAATTCCCGACTGATCCGCGCAGCACGTTCGCCACCACTCGGCGTTCGGCGCGTTTCTCCTGAACGACTGTCATGGCCGACACGATCTCGGCGCCGCCACACCCCTCACAACCTGGGCAGAAGCTTCTTTACATTCACTTAGGCGCGTCGAGATACACCGGAAACGACCATCTGGGGCGATACTTCTCCCATGCGGGTGCTGTTGGTCGAAGACGACGACGGTGTCGCCGACGCCCTGGTGGAAGCGCTGCGGGCGAACGGCCACCGGCCTGCCCGCGTGCGCAGAGGCGCCGACGCGCTGATCGCCCACCGCGACGCGGACGTGGTGCTGCTCGACCTCGGCCTGCCCGACCAGGACGGCCTGGAGGTGCTGCGCAAGCTCCGCAAGATCGACCCGGTGCCGGTGCTCGTGCTGACCGCGCGCGGCGACGAGCGGACCGTGGTGCGCGGGCTGCGCCTGGGTGCGGACGACTACCTGGTCAAGCCGGTGCGGCTGGCGGAACTGCTGGCGCGCATCGACGCGGTGGCGCGGCGCAGTGCGGCACGGTCGCAGGAGCCGGGCGACGTCGTGCGGGTGTCCGATGTGGAGATCGACCTGCAGAGCCGCCAGGTCCAGGTGGGCGGGCGCGAGATCTCGTTGACCACCAAGGAGTTCGACGTTCTGGCGGTGCTCGCGCGCCGGCCGGGCACCGCGGTGAGCCGTCAGCAGCTGATGGACGAGGTGTGGGGCAACGCCTTCGTGGCGGTGTCGCGCACGCTCGACGTCCACCTCACGCAGTTGCGGGCCAAGCTCGACCGGCCAGGACTGCTGCACACGATCCGCGGTTTCGGCTACCGGCTCGGTGAATAGATGCGGCAACGGCTTCTGTTGGTGCTGCTGCTCTTCTCGCTCTCGGCCGTCACCGCGTTCGCCGTCCCGCTGCTGATGAGCACCGCCTCCGAGCGCACCCAGCAGTTCGTGATCAGCCGCACCGCCGACCTCGACCGCTTCGCCACCCTGCCCGCCGACGTCGTGGTGTCCGAGGCCTTGCGGTACCACGAGATCTACGGCGAGGAGGTCGTGGTCGTCAACGCGGCGGGCGAACCCGTCGTCGAGGCCGGGATGAAGATCGCCGAGGTGTCCGCGCAGATCGACGCCGCCCTGCGCAACCAGCCTGCCGCACCCGTGCCGACGGTCATGCCGTGGAGCGGCGGCGACGTCCTGTTCGCCCGCCCGGTCGGCACCGGCACGAAGGTCGCGGGCGCCGTCGTGCTGCGCGCCTCGACCAGCGTCGCAGCCCTGGACGTGGCCCGCCGGTGGGCGTTCGTGCTGGCAGGAGCGTTGCTTGCGGCCTGCGCGTGCGTCCTGCTGGCCCTGGTGGTCGCCCGCTGGCTGCTGCGGCCGCTGAAGGAACTCGATCGCGGCGTCCGCGCGGTCGCCGAGGGCCAGCGCCGTACACACGTCGCCGACACCGCCGGCCCGGCCGAGCTGCGGGCGTTGTCCGAGTCGTTCAACCGCATGTCCGACGCCGTGGCCGAGGCCGCCGACCAGCAACGACGGCTGATCGCCGACGCCTCGCACCAGCTGCGCAACCCGATGGCGGCCCTGCGGCTGCGCGTGGACATGCTGCCTTCCAACGGGTCACTCCTGACCGAGGTCGAACGCCTGGAGTCGCTGCTGGACGGCCTCCTGGCTCTGGCCTCCGCCGAGAGCACCGCCACCGAACGCGCGGCGGGAGGCGTGGAACCGGAGCTGGCCGATCTGCAGGTGGTCGCACACGACCGCGTCGACGCGTGGCGCGCGGCAGCTCACTCGGCCGGCGCGACGATCACCGTCGAGGACCGGGCGGCCGGACTGGTGCGGTGCGCGGTGTCGGACCTCGCGCAGGTGCTGGACGTGTTGCTGGACAACGCCATCAAGTACGGCGGACCGGAGATCACGGTGATCTGCGACCGGGCAACGCTGATCGTCAGGGACAACGGTGACGGACTGTCCGAAGAGGACATCGCGCGGGCAACCGAACGGTTCTGGCGCGGCGACGACTCGCAGCGCGGTACGGGACTCGGGCTGGCCATCGCGGAGAGGATCGTGACGGCGCACGACGGAACCTTGACGCTGCGCAGCGACGATACCGTCGGTGGCCTGGTCGTGACGGTGGAACTGCCGAAGGAGCCGTTGCTGTGAAACGACGAACGTTCCTCCTCGGCGCCCTTGCCCTCACCGCCTGCGGCACCAGCGAGCCGTCCGGCACGATCCGCATCGCCGGCGGCGAGCCAGGCGGCTTCTACCACGACTTCGCCGCCCTGATCTCCCGCCTCTCCCCCAGTCCGCTGACCATCATCCCGGTCCAGACCGGCGGCAGCGCCGACAACCTCAAACACCTCCGCGAGGGCACGGCCGAGCTCGCGCTGACCCTGAGCGACAGCGCCCACCTGGAGCCCGGCCTCGTCGCCGTGGGCCGCGTCTACGAGAACTACCTGCAACTCGTGGTCCTCGACTCGTCCCCGTACCGGTCCGCCGCCGACCTGATCGGCAAACCGGTGTCCCTGGGCGCGGCCGGCTCCGGCGCCGCCCTGCAGGGCGAACGGCTCGCGCTGGGCGTGAAAGAAGAGCACTACCCGTTGCGCAACGCCATCGACGCCCTCAAAGCCGGCGAGATCGCGGCGCTCCTGTGGTCCGGCGGCGTGCCCACCCCGGAGCTCAACAAGGCCAGCGGCATCCGGCTCCTGCCGCTCGACAGCTTCCTGCCCAGGCTCCGGCAGGACTACGGCAAGGTCTACGAACGCGTCGACGTGCGGATGGGCGTGTACGGCTCCAACGCCGACATCCCCACCATCGGCACCCCGAACCTGCTGGTGTGCCGGCCGGACCTGAGCACGGAGTACGCGGGCGCCGTCGTGCGGCTGCTGGTCGCCAAGGCGGCGCAGCTCGTGCCCGACCAGGCCCTCGGCACGCAGTACCTCGACGTGCGCAGTCTCATCGACACGGGCAAAGTGCCACTGCATCCAGGCGCGGCGGCGGAATACCGGAGGTTGCACGGGTGATCATCACGATGGCGTCGATCTCGCTGGACGGGTTCTTCGAAGGACCCGGCCACGACATCAGCTGGCACCACATGAGCGAGGACATGCACGACTACGTCAACGCCGACCTGGCGACGATGAGCGCGCTGCTCGACGGCCGCCGCACGCACGAGCTGATGCTGGAGGCGTGGCCGCACGCCGAGGACAACCCCGACTTCACACCGAAAATGCGCGAGTTCGCCCCGATCTGGCGCAACGTGCGCAAGATCATCTACTCGCGCACGCGAACGTTCACCGAGTGGAACAGCGAGACCCGCACCGAGGTCGACGCGGACGAGATCAGGAACCTGCCGGGTGACAGCATGGTCGGCGGCCCCAACCTGCTGGAGACGTTCTTCGAGCACGACCTGGTCGACGAGATCAGGCTCTACGTCAACCCGGTCGCGATCGGCGCGGGCACCCCGTTCTTCAAGAAGCCGAACGCCCTGGCGCTCAAGGGCACCAGGGCGTTCGACAACGGAGTCGTGCTGCTGACCTACGGCAGGCGTTGACCGAGCAACAAAGCTGCCGCCGCCGCGAACATCGCCGTCATCGTGCCGAGCAACAGCCACGGCTTCGACGCGTCTGCCTGCTTCTTCTCGTAGCCGATCTGCTCGCCGAGCGTGTCGTAGACGCGGCGCAGCTCCTCGGCGGAGGCGGCCTTGAAGAACTCGCCACCGGAGAGCTTCGCGATCTCCTTCATCGAGTCGTCGTCGACGGGCACGGACTGCTGGCGGCCCTCGATGTCGACCACGCCGTCCTCGGTGCCGAACGAGATCGTGGAGATCGGGACTCCGGCCTTCTTGGCGTCCTCCGCCGCGTCGAAGGCCTTGCGGGTGCCGACCGTCTCCTTGCCGTCCGTCATCAGCACGATGCGGGCGGGTGGCGGACCCTCGGCGCCGCCGACGACCTTGCCGAACGAGTCGATCGACGCCAGCGCCGCCATGATCGCGTCACCGGTCGCGGTCGACTGGGCGAGCTTCAGGCCGTCGATCGACTGCGTGACGGCCGTGCGGTCCGTCGTCGGCGCCACCAGCACGGTGGCCGAGCCGGCGAACGAGATCAGGCCCAGGTTGATGCCGGGGGTGAGGCCCTCGGCGAACGACTTGGCGGCCACCTGCGCGGCCTCCAGCCGGGACGGCTTCACGTCCGTGGCCTTCATCGACAGCGACACGTCGACGACCATCATCACGGTCGCCCGGTTGCGCGGCACCCTCTGCTCGGACGTCGGACCGGCCAGCGCGACCGTCAGCAACGCCAGCGCGGCCAGCAGGAACGCCGCCGGCACGTGCCGCGACCAGCGTTCCCGCTTGGGCGCGACCTTCTCCAGCAGCTCCAGGTTCGTGAACCGCAGCACCCGCTTGCGCCGCATCCGCTGCACCACCACGTAGGCGGCGGCGAGCAGTGCGACCGCGATGAGCAGAAGGAACCACCACGGGGCGACGAAGTTCGAGAAGCTCACGCGACACCCCCTGACCAGCGGCGCTTGCGCGCCACCACGAAGCGGACGGTGTCCGCGATCCAGTCCGAGTCGGTCCGCAGCACCAGATGCCCGGCCCCCGCCCGGCGCAAACCCGCGGCGACCTCTGCGCGGTGTTCCGCGGCCGCCGCGTTGAACTCCTTGCGCAGCAACGCCGACGCCGTCACCTCGCGCTGGCGGCCAGTCTCCGGGTCGGACAGCACGACGGTGCCGACCTCTGGCAGGTCGACGTCACGCGGGTCCACGATCTCGATGGCGACGATGTCGTGCCGCGCGGACAACGCGCGCAGCGGACGTTGCCACTCCATGCCACCGAGGAAGTCCGAGATGACCACGATCAGGCCGCGCCGCCGTGGTGGCCTGCGCAGCTGTTCCAGCAACGCCGCCAGGTCGCCGCGTGTGCCCTCCTCGGCCCGCGGCAGCTCGGCGATCTTGCGAATCATGCCCCGCGCGTGCGCCAGCCCACCGCGGGCCGGGATGCGCATGCTCTCGGCGCCCGTCGAGACCGCCGCGCCGATCCGGTTGCCGCCGCCGCGCGTCAGGTGCGCGACCGCGGCCGTCGCGGCGATGGCCAGGTCGCGCTTCTCGCAGACCGCGGTGCCGAAGTCGAGTGACGGCGACAGGTCGATCGCGAGCCAGGTCTCCAGCTCGCGGTCCGCGACCGTCTCGCGGATGTGCGGCACCGTGGTGCGCGCGGTGACCGCCCAGTCCATCCGGCGCACGTCGTCGCCCGGCTGGTAGGTCCTGGCCTCGCCCGGTTCGGTGCCGGGCCCCGGCACGAGGCCGAGGTGGTTGCCCTGCAGCAGGCCGTCGAGGCGGCGCCGCACGTCGAGCTCCAGCATCCGCAGGGCGGCTTCCATCCGGACGCCGCGCAGGATGGGCGGCGCCCACGAGGGGCGCTCCTTCTCGGCCTTCGCTGAAGCGTCTTTGGGGCTCACTGCCTACCAGCCGCGACCGGCTGCTGCGGACGGGCCGACACCTGCGGCAACGGCACGATCTGCAGCACTCGGGTGATGATGTGGTCGATCGGCACGCCGTCGGCCAGCGCGTCGTAGGAGAGCACCAGGCGGTGGCGCAGCACGTCCGGCACCACGTCCACGACGTCCTGCGGCAGCACGTAGTCGCGGCCGCGGACCAGCGCGAGGCCGCGGGCGGCGGCGATGATGCCGAGCGACGCACGCGGCGAGGCACCGTAGGCGACCCAGCCGGCGACGTCGGTGAGGCCGTGCTCGCCGGGCGCGCGGGTCGCGATCACGAGGCGCACCACGTAGTCGACGAGCGCGTGGTGGACGAAGACGCGCGACGCCACGCCCTGCAGGCGCACCAGTTCCTCAGGCGAGAGGACCTGGCTCGGCGTGGGCGCCTCGACGCCCATGCGGTAGACGATCTCGCGCTCTTCCTCGGCGGTCGGGTACTCGACCTGGATCTTGAACAGGAACCTGTCGCGCTGCGCCTCCGGCAGCGGGTACACGCCCTCGTTCTCGATCGGGTTCTGCGTGGCCAGCACCAGGAACGGGTTGGGCATCGGGAACGTCCGGCCACCGATCGACACGTGCCGCTCGGCCATCACCTCGAGCATCGCCGACTGCACCTTGGCGGGCGCGCGGTTGATCTCGTCGGCGAGCACGAAGTTCGCGACGACGGGGCCGAGCTCGACGTCGAACGCCTCGCTGGACTGGCGGTAGATGCGGGTGCCGAGGATGTCGGCGGGCACCAGGTCGGGCGTGAACTGCACGCGCGAGAACGATCCGCCGACCACGCGGGCGAACGTCTCGACGGCGAGCGTCTTCGCGACGCCCGGCACACCTTCGAGCAGCAGGTGGCCCTTGGCCAGCAGACCCACGAGCATCCGCTCGACGAGCCGGTCCTGGCCGACGATGACCCGCTTCACCTCGAACACGGTGCGTTCGAGCAGCTGGGCGTCACGAGCCGGGGTGACGGGCGCCGATGCGTTCGGCGTTGCCTCGGCGGCGGGCTCGGTCACGTGCGGGCCTCCATGCGGAACAGGGTTTTACCGATAGTGGAACAGTCTTGCTCTTCGCCTGTTCAACCGCTGTGAAGGGTGTCCAGGTCGGCCGGTGTGTCGACGTCACGCGCCTCACCGGGCAAAGCGGACACCTCCACCGGGTTCAACTGCTGCAGAGTCTTGCGCAGCGGCAGATCGCGTGGATCTTCAGGTAGGGCTCCGCGCAGCTCGGCCGTGTTCCACATGCCGATCAGCCACTGCGTGCGATCGTCCTTGAGCACAGCGTTGCCGCCGGCTTCGCGCAGCCTGGCGATCGTGTTCCTGGTGAGACCGGGCTGGTCGACCGCAAGGACCGCGACCCGTTCGGCGGTGACCTCACGCAGTCCCGCGGCGAGCCCGGCGAGCGGGCCACCGCCGGGCGGGTCCTCACGCGTCCAGATGACGCCGGGAAGATCTTTCTCCGGTCCCACCACGATGATCTGACTCGCATCGTCCACAACGGACAGCACGTGGTCGAGCAGCGTCGCGTCCCGATAGGACAGTGCGGCCTTGTCGACGCCGCCGAGCCGTTCGCCCTTGCCGCCGGTGAGGATGATCGCCGCGTAGGTCATGTGCTCTTCCCGTCGATGTGGGCCGCGACGCCTTCCAGGAACAGGTGCAGGCCGAAGTCGAAGTCCGCCCCGAGGTCCTCGACGTCGAGCACGTCGTCCAGGTCGAACACGCCGGCCTCGACGACCTTGGCGAGCGCGGGCATTTTGCGGGGGTCGACGACCTCGCGCAGCTTCTGCCCGTACTGGTGGTTGAACTGGGCCGGGTCCTCCTCGAACCCCTGGGACAGCGTGAAGCTCAGCCGCGCCTCGCCCTGCACGAAGGTCGAGAGGCCCATCACGACGCCGATCTTCTCCCCCGGCTCCAGCGGCACGCCTTCGAGGGCGGTGAGCGCGCTGTCCAGCCAGGCGAGGTTCTTCGGGCCGGACGGCGGGCCGCTGATCGGGATCTGCAGGAACCACGGGCGCCTGCGGATGGCCGTGAGCACCGCTCTCGCCCAGAACCCGAGCTTGTCGCGCCACTCGCCGTCGGGCAGCGGCGGCGGTTCCTCCATCGCCGCGTCCCACATCAACGCGAGCAGTTCGTCCTTGTTCTTCACGTGCCGGTAGAGGGCCATCGTCGCGTTGCCCATCTCCTGCGCGACCCGTGCCATCGACACGGCGGCCAGACCCTCGGCGTCCGCGATCGCGATGGCAGCCCGCGTGATGTCGGCGGCGTCGATGGTCGGCTTGCGCCCCCTCTTCATACCCCCTAGTCAAACAGATGCGTATGTCATACGCTAATTCAGGTTTTGCGTATGAGGTACGCATAAAGGGGGTGGCGAGTGATCGTCGAAACAGCAGGGCTGAGGAAGAGTTACGGCAAGAACACCGTGCTCACCGGCCTGGATCTGAAGGTGGCGGAGGGATCGGTGCTCGCGTTGCTCGGGCCGAACGGTGCGGGCAAGACGACCACGATCCGGATTCTCAACACGCTGACCAGGCCGGACGGCGGCACGGCGCGCATCGCCGGGTTCGACGTGGTGCGCGAGCCGGGGAAAGTGCGCGGCGTGATCAGCCTGACCGGCCAGTACGCGGCCGTGGACGACGAGCAGACCGGCCGGGAGAACCTGGTGATGATCGCCCGGCTGCGCCGGTTCTCCCGCGCGGCGGCCCGTGCTCGTGCGGTGGAGTTGCTGGAGCGGTTCGACCTGGTGGGCGCCGCCGACCGCAGGGTCCGCACCTACTCCGGCGGCATGCGGCGGCGGCTGGACCTCGCGATGAGCCTGGTCTCCCGGCCCCGGCTGCTGTTCCTGGACGAGCCGACGACGGGGCTCGACCCGATGAGCCGCACGACGATGTGGGACGCCATCGGTGAGCTGGTGCGCGAGGGCGTGACGATCTTCCTCACGACCCAGTACCTGGAGGAGGCAGACCGGCTCGCGGACCGGATCGTGGTGCTGCACCGCGGCGACGTCGTCGCGGACGGCACGGCCGACGCGCTCAAGAACCAGGTCGGCGGCACCCGCCTCGACCTGGACTTCGCCACCGCGCTCGACGCGGGGCGCGCGGAGGCCCTGCTCGGTGGCGTGCGGGCCGAGTCACGGCTCAGCGTGCCGTCCGACGGCAGCGCGGCCCACCTGCACCGGGTGCTGGACGATTTGCTGGTCGCGGGCGTGCGCACGGAACGCGTGTCCACCCACCGACCGACCCTCGACGACGTCTTCACCAGCCTGACCAGGGTGGCGGCATGACCGGAACGCTCACGATGGTCGGCCGCAGCGTCCGGCTGAGCCGCCGCAACCTCGACACGCTCCTCATGTCGATCTTGCTCCCGGTGATGATGATGGCGCTGTTCGTCTACGTCTTCGGCGGCGCGATCGCCACGGGAACGTCCTATGTGAACTACGTGGTGCCCGGAATCATCGTGCTGTGCACCGGTTACGGCGCCACGTCCACGGCCATGTCGGTGGCCGACGACATGAAGAAGGGCGCCGTCGACCGGTTCCGTTCGATGCCGATCAGCAGCTTCGCCGTGCTGACGGGTCACGTGACGGCGTCGGTCGCGCGCAACGCCCTCGCCACGGCGATCGTCGTGCTGGTCGCCGTGGGGATGGGGTTCCGGCCCACGGCGACCGTGCTCGGCTGGGTGCTCGCGATGGGTTTGCTGCTGCTGTACGTGCTGGCGCTGTCGTGGCTCGCCGCGGGCTTCGGCGTCATCGCGCGGTCGGTGGAGTCGGCGAGCGTGCTCGGCTTCTTCATGCTGTTCCTGCCGTACCTGAGCAGCGCTTTCGTGCCGACCACGACCATGCCCGCGGTGCTGCGGGCGGTCAGCGAGCACCAGCCGATCACCCCGATCATCGAGACGGTGCGGACGTTGCTGGCCGGCCAGCGCGCGGACGCGGGGTGGCTCGCGCTGGCGTGGTCGGGCGGGTTGCTGGTGGTGGCCTTCGCGTTCGCCACCTGGTTGTTCCGGCGGATCAGCTCCCGTTGAGGTGAAGGGCGTCGAGGCGGGTGAGCTCCTCGGAGGTCAGGCTCAGTTCGCCCGCCGCGACGTTCTGCCGCAGGTGCTCCGGGTCGCCTGTACCGGGGATGACGAGCACGTGCGGTCCGCGCGCGAGCGTCCAGGCGAGGCGGACCTGCGCTGGCGAGACGCCGTGGGCGCGCGCGATCTCCGTGACGTCGTCGTCGTCCGCCGACGTCCCGGCCTCCTTGTTCGCGCCCGCGAGCGCGAAGAACGGCACGAACGCGATACCTCTGTCCCCGCAGACGCCCAGGAAGTCGTCCTGTTCCGGGTGGTGGCCGAGCCCGTACGAGTTCTGCACGCACACCACGGGCGCGATCTTCTGCGCCTGGTCCAGGTGGTGCGGCCGGACGTTCGACAGCCCGAGGTGCCGGATCAGCCCCTCCTGGCGCAGCGCCGCGAGCCGCTCGAAGTGCCGGCTGATGTCGTCGAGCCCGCTCACCCGCAGGTTCACGACGTCGAGGTGGTCCCTGCCGAGCTGACGCAGGTTCTCCTCGACCTGGCCGCGCAGCTGGTCCGGCGTGGCGAGCGGCAGCCACTCCCCCTGCGGCGTTCTGCTCGGCCCGACCTTGGTGGTGATCACCAGGTCGTCCGGGTACGGCGACAGCGCACTGTTGATCAGCTCGTTGGCCGACCTCGTGGCGGAGAAGTAGAACGCGGCCGTGTCCACGTGGTTGACGCCCAGCTCGACCGCCGTGCGGAGCACCTCGATCGCCTGCGCGCGGTCCCGGGGTTTCGCGTTGGGATCGAACGCGCCTCCCTGCTGCGGCAGGCGCATCGCGCCGAAACCTATCCGATTCACCGTCAGGTCACCCAGTCGCCACGTCACCCTTCCCACTGTGCCAGCCTTGACGTCGTGGGACTGTTCACCCTCGACGAGGCCCGAGCCGAGCTCGCCAGGTTGCTGCCGGTGCTGGACGAGATCGTGCGTCTGCGCGCCGACGCCGCCGAACTGGCCGTCGGCTCGTCCTCTTTGGGCGGGCTGCCGGAGTTCAAGGCCGCGCAGGCACGGCTCGACGAGCTGCTGGAGGCCGTCCAGCAGACCGGGGCCGAGCTGAAGGGCTTCGCCCCGCTGCTGGTCGACTTCCCGTCCGAGCTGGACGGTGTGCCGGTCCTGTTGTGCTGGCTGGAGGGTGACCGGACGCTGGACTGGTACCACCGCGCCGACGTGGGGTTCGCGGGCCGCCGCCCTCTCTAGTGCCGCGACAGCCAACCTTCGCCGCGTCTTCGACGCTCAGCGGGCCACCTCGCGACCGTCTGACCACCGAACACGGGGCAAAGGCCGACTGCCACGGCACTAGCGCGGTGCGAGGAAACCCGCGACCAGCAGCATGCTGATCAGTCCCGCGATGAGTCCCAGCGCCGCCAGGTACTGCTTGGCGGTGGTGCGGCCGGGCATCCGGTGCAGGATGACCCCGCCCGCGACCGACAGGGCGATCGCGATCGGCACCAGCGCCCGCCACGCCTTGTCCCACGTGAACGGCAGGTAGTCGTCCGCGCCGTACAGCGACAGGATCAGCGCGGGCAGACCGAGTCCGGCGGCGGCCGCGGCGGCGAGCATGTTGAACCGTTGCTGCGACTCGCCTTCCTGCGCGACGGCGAACGTCGACACGCTGCTCAGCAACGACTGCAGCCGCGTGACCTCGTCGCCGAGCTCGACGTCCATGGCCTCGCAGTGCCCTCTCGCGCCAGGGTTCCTGACCTCGCGGAGCGTGTCACGGGCCTGGTCACGGGCGCGGCTGACCGCGATCGAGAGCTCGACGAGCTGGGCCATCACCATCCGCAGCGCGGTGTTCCTGCGCTGCGCCAGCAAGTCGGCGACCTGCCGTTCCATCTCGTAGCGCAGTCCTCGCAGCTCCGCGACCGTGTTCCGCGGCCCCTCGGCGATGGCTTTCGAGATGACGCCGGGCCTGTCGTCGCCGTCGGGGATCAGGTGGGCGGGGTGCCGCAGCAGCTCGGCCACGCCGTCACCGGGCCACGACTCGCGGTGCCAGCCGCCGTTCTCCCGCCAGGCCGCCCTGACCAGCACGTCGATCCGGGCGCCGTCCGTGCGCGCCTGTCCCACGAGGATCCTGCGCACCTCGCCCTTCGTGACGCGCACGAACGGCACGGCGTCCCCGGCGAGGCCCTCCCCCACCGACACCGTCACCTGAGCGCCCAGGTCCGGGTCCACGGGATCACCCGCCAGCACGCGCAAGTCCACGTCGTGATCTTCGCATGGTGACCGGATCCGTCCGCTCCTCGGCCGGGTCGTGCCTGTCTCGGCAGCCGGGCGACGGCGAGGCTTGCTGCCATGAAGCGAGCATTGATCGTCATCGACGTGCAGGAGTCGTTCCGCCAGCGCGCCAACTGGGCGGAGGTGTCCGACCCGGACGTCGTGGGCAAGGTGAACCAGCTGGTCGACATGACCAGGGACGCCGGTGATCTGGTGGTGTGGGTGTTGCACTCCGAGCCCGGCACCGGCGGCGTGTTCGACCCCGCGCTGGGCCACGTGCGCCTCATCGACGGGCTCAAGCCGCTGGACGACGAGCCGGTCCTGACCAAGACCGCGCACAACGCGTTCACCACGACGAACCTGCAGCAGACGCTCACCATGCGGGGCGTGCGGGAGCTGCTGATCAGCGGCATCCGGACCGAGCAGTGCTGCGAGACGACCACGCGCGTGGGGTCGGACCTCGGGTTCGACATGACGTTCGTGACCGACGCGACCGCGACCATGCCGATGGAGCACTGGCGGACCGGGAAGGTGCTCGGGGTCGAGGAGATCATCGAGCGGACCGAGTACGTGCTGGCCGGTCGGTTCGCGCGGATCTCGGATGTCGCTACGCTGACCGGATCGTGACCAGAGTCGTTTTCCTGCTCGTACCGGGAGTGCACCTGCTCGACCTCGCGGGGCCGGCGCAGGTGTTCTCCAGCGCGGCCGACCTCGTGGGCGGGTACGCGCTGGAGTACGTGGGCGACTCGGAGTCCGTGCCCAGCCATCAGGGTGTGCCGCTGGGCGCGACGACCGAGCTGCCCTCGCTCGACGTGCACGACCTCGTGTTCGTGCCGGGATGGCGCTCGCCGAAGATCGCCGGGACCGGACCGTTGAGCGGCCGGGCGTTGGCGTGGTTGCGCGCGCACCACGCGGACGGAGGCACGGTCGCGAGTGTGTGCGCCGGTGCGGATGTGCTGGGCCGCGCCGGTCTGCTCGACGGTCGGCGTTGCACCACGCACCACGAACTGCAGGACGAGCTCGAACGGCGCTATCCGCATGCACGGGTCGTCAGGGACGTGCTGTTCGTGGAGGACGATCGGATCGTCACGTCGGCGGGCATCGCGAGCGGCATCGACCTCGCGCTGAACCTGGTCGCCACCCGGCACGGGCCAGCGGTTGCCGCCGCCATCGCACGCACCATGGTCGTCTACGCGCGCAGGAACGGTGACGACCAGCAGGCCAGTGTGCTGCTGCGGCACCGTTCGCACGTCAACGAAACCGTGCACCGCATTCAGGACGTCATCGAGTCGCGCCTCACCGACCGGCTTTCGCTCACCGAACTGGCCACTGTCGCCGGATGCAGCGAACGGACCGTCACGCGGTTGTTCGGCAAGGCGACGGGCATGACGCCGTTGCGGTACCAGCAGGCGTTGCGCGTCGAACGGGCCGAGCACCTCATCGGGCAGGGTGCCACGGTCGAGACCGCCGCGCGCAACGTCGGCTTCGAGGACGCCCGCATGTTGCGCCGCCTGCGTTCCCGCTGAAAATTGTCAGACCCGAGGCATAGTGTGACCCGCGTGACGACTCTGGCGAACCGCCCCAACACCGCGTTGCTCGTGATCGACGTGCAGAACGGCGTGGTGAACCACGCGCACAACCGCGACGAGGTCGTGGCCAACGTCGCCACGCTCGTCGACAAGGCCCGTGCGGCCGGTGTCGACGTCGTGTGGGTGCAGCACAGCAACGCCGAACACATGCCGAAGAACTCCGACGGCTGGCAGTTCGTGGCCGAGCTCGAGGTCGCCGAGGGCGAACCGGTGGTGCACAAGACGTACGCCGACTCCTTCGAGGACACCGACCTCGAGGAAGTGCTGGCGGGCAAGGGAATCGGCAGTCTCGTGGTCTCCGGCGCGCAGACCGACGAGTGCATCCGCTCGACCCTGCACGGCGCGGTCGTCCGCGGCTACGACGCTCTGCTCGTGAGCGACGCGCACACCACGGAGGACCTGTCCGAGTGGGGCGCCCCCACTCCGGACAAGGTCATCGCGCACACCAACCTCTACTGGGAGAACCACACCGCGCCCGGCCGCGCGGCGGGTGTCGTCAAGACCGAGGACGCCTTCAAGCCAGCCGGTTGATCTCGTCGCTGCGCAGCAACTTCGGAGCCTGAGCACCCTTGGCCAGCGCCACCATGGCACGGCCGAGGTTCTCGGTGCTCGTGACGTACGCGGGCGCCACCCGCCGCAGCAACGGGAACAGCCACGACGACCACGAATAGAGGTAGCGGTAGATCCGGGTGCGCGAGGTGATCCCGTGCCGCGGCTGGATGAATCCGGGCCGCACGACGAACACCGGCCGGTCCAGCGCCAGCAGCTCGTTCTCGGTCCGGCCCTTCACCCGCGCCCACATCGTCTTGCTCTCGGCGTTCGCGCCCTCGCCCGACACGTACACATACGTGCCACCGACAACACGTGCGGCCTCAAGCGCGTAGTCGTGCGTCACGGGCAGGTACTCGGCCTCGGTCAGACCCGCTGATGTCACGCCCATGCAGTAGAAGCACGCGTCGGCGCCGGCCAGTTCATCGGCAACCGGTGACAGGTCACGGAAATCGGCGTGCACGACGTGCCGGCGCCTGACGTCCGTCACGTCCATCGGGGCACGCCCCACGGTGACCACCGAGTCGACGTCGGGGTCGAGCAGGCACTCGCGCAGCGCACCCTGACCCACCATGCCGGACGCGCCGAACACCACGATCTTCACGCCGCCAATCTAGCTGTTCGGGCACCCGCACCCCCGGCGGTGAGGCATCCTGGCGACATGGACGTCTCCGCGCAGCTGGCGAGCGTTTTCACGGCCGCCGCGCCTCGCCCCGAACTCGCCGAGCACCTGAACGTGTTCGAGCCGTTGATCGGCAGCTGGTCGCTGGTCGTGCAGAACTTCGGCGAGGACGGGACCGTCCAGACCACCGACGCCGAATGGCACTTCGGCTGGGCTCTGGACGGACGGGCGCTCGCCGACGTGTGGATCAGCCCGGCCAGGGCGAGCCGGTCCGGCGACACGGACGGCGAATGGGGCCTGAGCCTGCGGTTCTACGACCCGGAGCTCGGCGCGTTCCGGTCGACCTGGCTCGGGCCCGGCCGCGGCTGGGTGATCCCGTTCATCGGCAGGCGGACCGAGGACGGCTTCGCTCTCGAAGGCGACAAGAACGGCGTCCGGCTGCGCTGGATCTTCTCGGAGCTCACCGCCGAGAGCTTCTCGTGGCGCGCGGAGGAGACGGAGCCGGGCGCGGACGAGCCCTTTGTGCGCCAACGCTTCCAGGCTCGCCGCACATCCTGGCAAACCGGTGGACACCGCCCGCCACACTGAGCAGATGAACCGGACCGTGTATCGCCGCGCACCGGGCCCAGTGCCCGTCCTCGGACAGAACCTCCGCCTCGTCGACGACGAAGACGACGCCGCCCTGGCCGACCTCATGGAACGCGCCTATGCCGGCACCATCGACGAACACCTCGGCGGCAACAGCGACGGCGCCGTCGAGATCGCGGACTGGCGGCCCGACGCGGTGCCGCACGCGAGCTTCGTGGCGGAGGAGGACGGGATCGTGGCCGCGTCGCTCATCTCCAAGAACGGCGACGACTTCTGGCTCGCCTACGTCATCACGCATCCCGAGTGGAAGGGCCGCGGCCTCGGCACCGCCGTCGTCGCCGCGTCCCTGCGCGCCCTCGACGCCCCTGTCCTCGCCGGCTGCACCGACGGCAACACGCCCTCGGAGCGCCTCCTGGCCACCCTCGGCTTCACGCCAGTGCCGCGCTGACCCGTTCCTCGTCCCCGGTCGCCAGCAGGTCCAGCAGCGCGCCCCGCAGCAACGCGAGCTCCCGCGTCCGCTGAGCGAGCCCGGCAGGGGTGTCGCGCACATCTTCGGGCTGCGCTGAAGCAAGCACCTCCAGCCAGTCCTCTACGGTCGCGCGCGCAAAGCCGGCCCACGGCCCGTCGGGCTCCACGAGAGAGCGGGCGTAAGCCTCCAGCCACAACGTCAGCAACGGCCGATGCGCCGGCGCGGACAGCCACTCCCACAACCGCGCCACGACCCCGGGCCCGGTGCCGATGTCGGCGAGCAACGCCAGCTCATCCGCACGCGCCCGCGCCAGCAACGCCCTGACCAGGCCTTCCTTGCTGCCGAACAGGTACAGCAGCACCCGTGTGCTCGACCCGATGGCCGCCGCCAGCGGCCGCAGCGACACGTCCGCCAGCCCGTGCGTGAGCACGTACCGGTAGGCGGCTTCGAGCAGTTCGGTCTCCCGCGCGGACGGCATGAGCGCTATCTTCGCATTACTGAAACACTCGTGTCAGTGGAGGTACGTCATGCTGATCCGCCCGCTCGGCCGGCCCGGCGACCTGGGCTGGGTGGTCCAGGCGCACGGCGAGCTCTACGCCGCCGAGCACGACTGGGACACCTCGTTCGAGGCGCTGGTCGCCAAGATCGTCGGCGACTACGCGGCGGACCACGACGACGCCAGGGAGGCCGCCTGGATCGCCGAGCTCGACGGTGAACGCGTCGGCTGCGTGTTCTGCGTGCGCGAGGACGACACGACGGCCAAGCTGCGAGTGCTGCTCGTGCACCCGAAGGCACGCGGCCTCGGCGCGGGCAACCAGCTCGTCGACACGTGCGTCAGGTTCGCGCGCGACGCCGGGTACGAGCGCATGGTCTTGTGGACGGTCGACGGACTCACTTCGGCCAGGAAGATCTATGAGGCGCACGGGTTCGAACTGGTCGAGAAGACGCCTCAGCACAGCTTCGGTCACGACGTCGTCGGACAGCGCTGGGAACGGGCACTTCAGCCCTGAACAGTGGATTTCATCAGCACCACATAGTCGTCGAACAGACCGCTGACACCTTTCCCCTCGCAACACCGAACAACACGGAGGGGAACAGAGCATGAGGAACTCAGCTCGCGCCATCGTCGGGGTCGCGGCCGCGGCACTCGCGGGGCTGGACCCTCCTCGACAACCCCGGCGACGACCGGAAGCGCGGCCGCACGGACGTCTACGACAAGACGCTGTCCGACCTCGGCACTGTCACGTCGGTCGACATCTACTTCGCCAACAACGACGACAGCCCGCACTGGTGTCTCGAGGAGATCACCATCCGCAGGCCGGACGGCGTGACGACGATCCACCCGTTCCACAACTGGCTCACGCGGGCGTACTCGAAGACCGCCCCGCTGCGGCTCGCCGCGGCCTGAGCAGGTCTCCCGGTGGCCCGCCCCTGCGGCGGGTCACCGGGTCCCACTACAGCATGCGCGTCACGAACGGCATGATCCCGCCGTACCGCACGGGCGAAATCCGCACCACGGCACCGGAATGCGGCGCTTCGACCATCATTCCGCCGCCCAGGTACAGCGCCACGTGCGTGCCGCCACCGGGACCCCAGAAGATCATGTCTCCCGGCGCCATCTGCGACAGCGGAACCTTGCGTCCCGAGTTGTACTGGTAGCCGCTGTAGTGCGGCAGATACACGCCGACACCGGCGAACGCGTACATCATCAGCCCCGAGCAGTCGAAGCCGATCTTGCGGTAGTCGCCGAACGAGTCGGCTACGCCGCCGTCGCGCACGCCATAAGTGGGGCCGTAATAGTTGCCACCGCCCCACGCGTAGATGACGCCGCGCTGCGACAACGCGCGGTTGATCACCGTCTGCACGCGACTGCCGGACGGCGCGGCCGGAGCGGCGACCGGACGCCGTGGAGCCTGAGCGGCGGCCTGGACGGCTGCGGCAGCGGCGGCACGGCGAGCGTTCTCTTCTTCTTCGCGCTTCTTCGCCTCGACCCACTGGCCGTACTGACGGCGTTGCGCCTCAAGGCTGTTGACCTCACCGCGCGCGGCGACGAGCTCACGTTCCACAGCGTCCTTATCGGACTGAAGCTGCGCCGTGGCGGCGGCCTGAGCCGTGTGCGCGTCCACCGCCACCTGCTGCGCCTGCTCCGCGACCTTCTTCGCCTCGTCGGCGGCCGCCTGCTTCGCCTCGGACTTCTGCAGCGCGGCACGGGCGGCGGCGTCGAGGTTCGCGGCGACGCCCTGGTCGCGGGTCACCTGCTCCAGCTGGTTCAGGCTGGACGACGACACCGCCTCCAGCAGCTGGGCCCGGGCCAGCAGGTCCTCCGGCGACTTGGCCCCGAAGTACGCGGAGAAGGAACCGACGGTGCTGCCCTGCGCGTAGGAAGCCGCCGCGAACTCGTCCAGCGCGCGCCGACTTTCCTCCACGGCCCGAGAAGCGGCATCGGCCTGCACGCGCGCGGCTGTTGCCTCACGACGGGCGGCTTCGGCCTCCGAGATGGCCGTCTCGAGGTCGACGCGGGCCTTGTTGGCCAGCTCGCGCTTGTAGGAGACATCGTCCATCAGCTCCTGCAGGCGTGACTCGGCCTGGGTCAGCCGGCCGGTCAGCTCGCCCACGCGGGCGGCCTTCGCGTCGGCTTCGGCTCGCGACGCCGAGATCTCCGCGTCACCGGGGTTCGGCGGAGGCGGCGGCACGGCGGCGGCCGTCCCCGTGAGGACGGCTGACATCAGTACCACCACGGCGGAGAGTCTTGTCAACACCGGACATCACCTCCGACCGCATTAGACCAATCAGACTCATTCGGCGCATCTGGAACTAACGCACCGTCAACCACTCGTGTCACAGTGGAACACGCGTGGTAGTCCTTTTGGGACGATCGGAGTCCGGCGTGTCGCCGGAGTGGCGTAGTGCCGTGGCTCTAGTTGACGCCGCGGTCGCGCCCGGCCCAGTACGGTTCGCGGAGCTTGAACTTCTGGATCTTGCCGGTCGCCGTGCGCGGGATCGTGTCGCGGAACTCCACCGACGTCGGCGCCTTGTACCCGGCGAGCCGTTCCTTGCAGTGCTTGATCAGGTCGGCCTCGGTGACTTCCCCGGAGCGCACGACCAACGCCTTGATCGTTTCACCCCACTTCTCGTCGGGCACGCCGATGACCGCGACCTCGGCGACGGCCGGGTGCGAGAAGAGGCAGTCCTCGACCTCGATCGACGAGACGTTCTCACCGCCGGTGATGATCACGTCCTTCTTGCGGTCCGAGATCGTCAGGTAGCCCTCGTCGTCGAAGTGCCCGCCGTCGCCGGTGTGGAACCAGCCGTCCTCGATGGCCTCCGCGGTCGCCGAGGGGTTGTCCCAGTAGCCCTCCATGACCACGTTCGACCGCGCGAGCACCTCACCGGTGTCGGAGATCCGCAGCTGAGCGCCCAGCGCCGGCGCGCCCGCCCGCGACTGCTTCTTCGCCTTCTCCTCGCCGGACGGTCCCGGCTGGGCCCGGTTGAACGTGAGCAGCGGCGCCGTCTCGGTCAGGCCGTAGATCTGCAGGAACTCCCACCCGAGCTCCTCGGTCACCCGCTGGATCGTGCGCGAGGGCGGCGGCGCGCCGGCACACACGATCCGTACGGTGTCACGGCCGGGGATCTCGCCGTCCCACGACTGAGCGGCGTCCAGCACGGCGTTCCACACGGCCGGTGCACCGCACATCAGCGTGACGCCGTGGTCGCGCACGCGGCGCAGGATCTCGGCGCCGTCGACCTTGCGCAGCACGACCTGCGGCACGCCCAGGCCGGCGAGCCCGAACGGCATGCCCCAGCCGTTGCAGTGGAACATCGGCAGGACGTGCATGTACACGTCGCCCTCCCACGCACGGGTGTGCATGGCGAACGTGACCGCGTTCAGCCAGATGTTGCGGTGCGTGAGCTGCACGCCCTTGGGCCGCGCGGTGGTGCCGGACGTGTAGTTGATGGTCGCGGTCGCGTCCTCCGACGGATCGCTCCACGGCCGTGGCTCCGCATCGAACCGGAGCAGCGACTCCGACTCCTCGCCGAACGTGAACCGGTGCCGTGCCGTCACGTCGTCGAGCGACAGCTCCGGATCGACGAACAACGCCGAGGCGCCGCTGTGCTCGACGATGTACTTCACCTCGTCGGGTCGCAGGCGGAAGTTCACCGGCACGCAGATCCGCCCGCTGCCGGGCACCGCGTGCAGCAGCTCCAGCAACCGCGCCGAGTTGTGGCTGACGACGGCGATCCGCTCGCCCTCGCCGATGCCCAGGGCGTCCAGCCCGGCCCGCCACGCCCGCACACGGGTCGCCATCTCCGCATACGTCGTCGTCTCGACCGGCTTGGCCGGCTGGTCGGGTTCGTCGATGGTCGCGGTCGTCGCGGCGAACGCGAACGACGCCCGGTCCAGGAAGTCCGTGGTGATCAGCGGTACGCGCATGAACCCGACCCTACGACCAGGTGCTCGGATCTCCCCAGGACGAGAATCGGGCTCCCCCGGATGGAGGAACCGAGCTGAGGTCGGGCAGCACCTCACCGACGGGTTCGTGCAGGACAACGGCCGCCAGCGGGTCGTACGGGGTCGGTTCGGCGTTGCAGATGATGACCTGCGCGCCCGCCTTCGCCGCCAGCGGCACGAGCCCCGCCGCGGGCTGCACCGACAGCGACGTTCCCGCGACCAGCAGCACGTCGCAGTCCAGCGCGGCGAGCCGGGCGCGGCGCAGCACCTCGCCGTCGAGCTCCTGTCCGAACGAGATCGTGGCCGACTTGAGGATTCCGCCGCAGCGCAGGCAAGCGGGCTCCGGCTCTCCGTCGGCGACGCGCTTCAACGCGTCGCGCATCGGGCCCGCGGCACCACATGCGAGGCACACGGTCGCGTGCAACGTGCCGTGCAGCTCCAGCACGCGATGCGGATCGGAGCCGGCTTTCTGGTGCAGGCCGTCGATGTTCTGCGTGACGACGGTGCGCAGCCGCCCGGACCGTTCCAGCTCCACCAGTGCCTTGTGCGCGGGATTGGGTTTCGCCGTCCACACGGGACTGTCGAGCCGCGTGCGCCACGCGAGCCTGCGCACCTCGGGATCGGCGAGGTAGGTGTCGAGCGACGCGGCCCGTCCGGCGTCGGCGTCACGCGTCCACATCCCGTCCGCACTGCGGAAGTCCGGGATGCCCGAATCGGTGGAGACTCCGGCGCCGGTCAGCACGGTGATCCGGTGCGCGGACGCGACCAGCGCCCGTGCCGCTGTGCACGCGTCCGAGACCATCGGTTCACACTAGTCCGGTGCGCAGCGCAGTGGGAGCCGCGATCGCGGCAGTGGGCTTGATCACTTCCATCACCGGAACCTTCCTTCCCTGGCTGAAGTCCGGATCGACCACGAGGGACAGTTACGAGGTGCTTTCGCTGCGTGATCTCGCCGGGTTGGACGGGGTGGCGGGCGGTGTCGTCACGTCGGTCTGGGTGGGTCTCACGCCGCTCGCGATGATCGCGGTGGCGCTGTACGTGGTCCGATTTCGTCGAATTGCCGCGTGCGTGGCGCTTCTCTTTGGCACGATCGGTGGAACCGTGGCCCTGCTAGCCGCGGTCCAAGGGGATAGCAAGGGTGCATTGGTCGGAATCAGCATCGCCGGACCGGTCGTCACCCTTGCCGGTGCCGTACTGACGATCGTGGGGGCGATCACGGTGCTCACCTCCAACAGGCGCAGCGCAGTGAGAACTCCGGGAGGAAATCCGTGAGCTACCCAGGTGGTGGCGGCGGCCAGTGGCAGCCGCAGAACAACCCGTACGGGCAGCAGCCCCAGCAGGGCGGCTACCCGCAGACGGGACCTCAGCCCCAGCAGGGCGGGTACCCGCAGGGTCCGCCGCAGACGGGGCCGCAGGGTTTCCCGCAGCAGGGCTACCCGCAGCAGGGTTATCCGCAGACGGGGCCGCAGGGCTTTCCGCAGCAGGGCTTCGAGCAGCAGCCGTACGGCTACGCCCCGACGGGTGGCGAGCCGCCGAAGAAGAAGCGCACCGGCCTGGTCATCACGGCCGTCGTCGCCGTGCTGCTCCTCGTGGGCGGCGCTGTCACGTTCTTCGCGCTGAAGAAGTCCGACCCGGCGGCGAACGCGGGCAAGGACACCCCGGCCGTCGCGGCGAAGAACCTCATCGAGCAGCTCGGCAGCGGTGACGTCGTCGGCATCATGGCGTCGCTGGCGCCGGCAGAGGCCGCGCTGTCGAAGGACTACATGGACTCGATGACGAAGGAGATGAAGCGTCTCGAGATCCTGAAGCCCGACGCCGACCCGAACAAGATGTCGGGCATCGAGTTCAAGAGCGAGAACATCAAGTTCGACGAGGCCAAGGCCGAGAAGATCAACGACCGCCTCACCATCAACAAGCTGGTCGAGGGCAAGATCACGGTCACCTCGGACATCTCGAAGGTCCCGCTGACCGACAAGCTGATGGACGCGATCGGCGACAAGGTCAGCCTGACCAAGTCCGAGACGAAGACCTGGGACATCACCGCCGAGGTCCAGAAGCGCGGCACGCCGATCGGCATCGCGACCATCAAGGTCGGCGACGAGTGGTACCCGAGCGCCTTCTACACGATCGCCAACGTGGGGCTGGAGGAGGAGAAGCTCAAGTGGCCGCAGCAGGGCTTCGCGCCGCAGGGCGCGGGTTCGGCGCAGGAGGCGGCCAAGCAGCTCGTCACCGCCGCGATGGACGGCGACCTGAAGCAGGTCATCTCGCTGCTGCCGCCGGACGAGGCCGGTGTGCTGCAGGACCTCGGCCCGGTGCTGCTGGAGCAGGCGGGCAAGATGGGCCCGACCGGCGTCAAGCTGAACGAGCTGGAGACCGACGTCAAGGACGTGACCGGCGGCAAGCAGGTCACGGTCAAGAAGCTGTCGGTGACCGTCGAGGGCGAGACCGTCACGGTCTCCCGCGAAGGTGACTGCTACGCGGCCGAGGTGCCGGGCCAGGGCTCGCAGAAGATGTGTGCCGACGACATCACCCAGCTCCTTCAGCAGCAGGGCCGCGGCAAGATCCCTGCCCCGGCCGTCGAGGTCATCGGCCGCGTGGCCGCGTCGGTCATGAAGACCGGTGTCGGCGTCGTCGCGACCGAGGTCGACGGCAAGTGGTACGTGAGCCCGATCCGCTCCT
Organism: Lentzea roselyniae; assembly: GCF_039537795.1. Lineage (NCBI taxonomy): Bacteria > Bacillati > Actinomycetota > Actinomycetes > Pseudonocardiales > Pseudonocardiaceae > Lentzea > Lentzea roselyniae. The sequence continues at coordinate 176,158 of NZ_BAABBE010000003.1, read as the reverse complement.
ACTACGAGCTGGCGCTGACGGTGTTCCGCGGCTTCGAGCCCAAGGACGTCGACGCGCTGATCGAGCTGCTCAAGAAGTAAAACCACAGGTCAACCACGGCCCTGTCACCCGCAACAGCGCGGTGACAGGGCCGTGGCAGTTCACGCGCCGAGTGTTGGCGCCATGGACACTCAGGTTCTGATCATCGGCGCCGGGCCGACCGGCCTCACCCTCGCCCTCGACCTCTCCCGCCGCGGCGTCCCGTTCCGCATCGTCGACGCCTCGTCCGCGCCGTTCGCCGGCTCACGCGGCAAGGGCCTGCAGCCGCGGTCGATGGAGGTCTTCCACGACCTGGGCGTCATCGAGCCCGTTCTGGCGTCCGGCCGGTTCCACATGACGATGCGGGCCTACAACGGTCGCGAAGTGTTGCGCGAGTGGGATGTGCACGAGGGCCGCCACCCCACCACCGACCGCCCGTACGCGAGCACGATGCTCATCCCGCAGTTCCGCGTCGAGCAGATCCTGCGGGAGGCGTTGCCACAGCCGGTCGAGTACGGCACGGCGCTGACGTCGTTCAGCCAGGACGACGACGGCGTCACCGCGGTGATCGGCTCCGAGACCGTGCGCGCCAAGTACCTCGTGGGTTGCGACGGCGGGAAGTCGTTCGTGCGCAAGCGTCTCGGCGTGCAGTTCGTCGGCGAGACGCGGGAAGACCTGCGGATGCTCGTGGGCGACGTCCGGGTCTCCGGGCTGGACCGCGAGCACTGGCACAGCTGGGGCGGCAGCCCCGACCGGTGGCTCGCCCTGTGCCCGTTGCCCGGCACGGACCTCTTCCAGTTCCAGGCGGCCGGCGACGGCGAGCCGTCGCTCGAGCTGTACCAGCGGATCGTCCGCGAGCGCACCGGCCTCGACGACGTCGTGCTGCACGACGCGACGTGGATGTCGTTGTACCGCACCAACATCCGCATGGTCGACCGCTTCCGCGCCGGCCGTGTCTTCCTCGCGGGCGACGCGGCGCACGTGCACTCCCCCGCCGGAGCGCAGGGCATGAACACCGGCATCCAGGACGCCTACAACCTGGGCTGGAAGGTCGCGACGGAAACGCTGCTCGACACCTACGAGTCCGAGCGCAAGCCCGTCGCCGAGTGGCTGCTGGGCCTGACGACGAAGATCATGACGTCCGGCGACCCGTTCGCCAAGCGCGACGACGAGACCCTGCAGCTCTCGTTGTCGTACCGGACCTCCGACGGCCCGGGCCTGCAGCCCGGCGACCGCATGCCCGACGGCGAGACCGAGCAGGGCCGGATCTTCGATCTGTTGCGCGGCCCCGACTTCGTGACGCTGGACTTCCCCGACGGGCCTGTGCTGGTGCGCCCGGACGGCTACGTCGCGGCGATCGGCAGGTCAGCGATCGACGCCTACTTCGGCGCGCACCCGGTCACGCAACTGCACCACCGCCGGGTCGCTGCTCGGACCGCCGCGTAGCCGTTCCGCCTCGGCCAGGGCCTCCCCCGCGCCACGGGGGTCGCCCTGGGCGACCAGCCAGTCCGCGTACCACTCCAGCACCATCGCGCGGGCCGGTCCGTCCGCGCTCTTGCTGACGGTGTCGAGCGCCGCCGCGTGGTGCTCGCCCGCCGCGCCGAGCCGGCCGAGGCGGGTCAGCGCCAGCCCGAGTCCGGCGTGGACGGTCGCGCGGAACTGGGTCGCCTGCGAGTCCTCCGTGGCGTCGAGCGCCTGCTGGTAGAGCCTGACGGCTTCGGCGAAGTCACCGTTCCAGTACGCCATCTCGCCGTTGACCTGCAGCACACGCCCCCGGTCGAGGCCCAGCTCCGGCGCCCGCACCAGGCCGAGATCCTCGCGAGCCCCTTGCAGGTCACCGATCCGGATCTTCAAGCGCGCCGTCTGCACCAGCACCGACATCGGCACCAGCACGGAGTCCGGCTCGCCCAGCTCCTCGGCGACCTTGCGCGCCTCGGACACGGCCTCGAAGCCCTCGGCGAACGCGCCGCGGTTGACCAGCACCATGACCAGGCACGACAGCCCGAACACGATGGCCCACCGGTCGCCCACCCGCCGGAACCCGTCGAGCGCCTCGCGGTACGCGGCCTCGGCCCGCGGCGCCGAACCGTCGCTGAACTCGCCCGCCACGACGCCCCGGATGAGCGCCGAGAACGCCCGCATCCACTCGTCCCGCGAGCCCTCCAGCCGGTCGGCCAGCGCGGCGAGCCTGTTCCCGAGCTCGGCCTCACCCCACACCTGACCGCTGGTGAGCATCAGCGCGCACAGGGCGGTGGGCACGTCCGCCTGCCACAGCCGCTCGGCCGCCGCGAGAGCCTCGGGCGTGCCCAGTGACGTCAGCACCTCCGACAGCGGATCGTCCGGCGTGAGCGGCGCCCAGCGGCGGATCTCCTCGAACCGCTTGGTCATCACCAGCAGGTGCCAGGTCCGCGCGGCCATCATCCGGCGGGCGAGCTCCGCGTCGTGCTGGACGGCCCACGACTGGGCGGCGTCGAGGTTGGCGCGTTCGGCGTCGAAGACCTTGAGCGCTTCGAGCTGGCGTGGCCCTCGCAGCAACGGCTCGTGCTGCTCGGCCAGCGCCACGTAGTACTCGGCGTGCTTGGCGGGATCGGCCTGGCCCTGCTCCAACGCGTACTCGCGCACGGTCTCCAGCAGCCGGTAGCGCTCGTCCGACCTGACGACCAGCGACTTCTCGACCAACGCGGCCAGCAGGTCCTCGGTGTCCCAGAGATCCTGATCTTGTCGGGGCTCCTGAGTACGTTGAGATGCAGGGGTTCCCAGCCCGGGGGTACCCCTGCGCAAGCCTGCCCCGCACACCGCGTGCACCGCCGCGGCCGTGGCCCCGCCGACGAAAACACCCAGCCGCGCCAGCAACAACCGTTCAGCGGAGTCGAGCAGCTCCCAGCTCCAGTCGATCACCGCGCGCAGCGTCCGATGCCGGGCGGGACCCGTCCGCGAACCCCGGTCCAGCAACCGCAACCGGCTGTCCACCCGAGCCTCGAGCTGCGCGGCCGACAACGACCGGGCCCGAGCCGCGGCCAGCTCCAGAGCCAGCGGAATCCCGTCCAGCGCGGCACAGACCCGCCGCACGTCAAGATCGAGCGCAACGCCGACCCGCGCCGTGAACAACCGCACCGCGTGGTCCAGGTCCAACGGCGAGACCGGATGCACGACCTCCCCGGGAATCCCCAACGGCTCCCGCGAGGTGGCCAGCACCCGGACCTCCGGCGCCGAGGCCAGCAGCTCGACACAGAGCGCGGCCGCCGACGAGACCACGTGCTCGCAGTTGTCCAGCACCACCAACGACGATCCGAGCCGCGAGAACACCGGCGTCGCCAACGGGTTCGGTCCCAACGCCGCGTCCAGCGCCGCCAACGGCTCAGCCGCGGAGTCCAGCTCGACGAACCACGCCTCGGGAACCGAAGCCGCGCAGGTCAGCGCCAGCCGGGTCTTTCCCACCCCGCCGAACCCGGTCAGGGTCACCAACCGGTTGTCCCGCAACAACGACGACAACCGCGCCAGGTCCTCGTCCCGCCCGAAGAACGACCCGACGGCAGCAGGCAGGTTCCCCCGCCCCGACCGCTCCCGCAACACGGTCAGATGAGCGGCGGCCAGCGCCTCCCCTGGACCCACCCCGAGCTCGTCGGCCAGCGATGCACGGACCCGCGCGAAAACCTCCAGCGCGTCCGACCTTCGTCCGGCCGCGTGCAAGGCCAGCATCAACCGCGCCTGCACGTCCTCCCGCAAAGGATGCGCGGCGGCCAGCGCCTCCAGCCCGGCCAGGTCGTTCCGCAACAACGCCAGCCGCACACCCTCGCCCACCGCGAACGGCGCTCCCTCGAACGCCGCCCCGCGCCACAACGCCGCGGACCGGGTCCGCGCGAACTCCTCGACGTCGGTCGACGCCTCCAGCCGGTACCCGAGCGCGTGCGAAGACACCACCGAAGCGCCGACGGTCCGCCGCAACCGCGACACCAACGACTGCAACGCCGCCGGACCATCGGCAGGCGGCTCGTCCGCCCACAGGTCCGCGATCAGCCGCTCGGCGGCCACGATCCGGCCGGGCTCCATCGCGAGCCGCAGCAGCAACCATCGCAGCCGCTTCCCGCGCACCTCCACCGGAACGCCGTCGACGAGGACCTGCAACGGCCCGAGAACGTTGACCCGCGTCAAGCCCGCCGCACTCCCACGACGACAGCACCGGACACCAACGCGGCCCCGACCACGGCGGCCCACAGCACCGAGAGCGAGAAACTGTTGTGCCCCAAAGCATCCAGCACCCACCCGAGCGGAGTCACCCGCCCCAGCGGATACGTCAGCACCACCACGGCGAACACCGCCAGCACCGTTCGTCCGATCGCGTCGAACACCGGCCGCGCGAACATCAGCCCCACCCCGACGCCGAGCAACGCACAGGCCGTGTGCGCGGCCAGCCCGATCAGGAACTCGCCGAACGTGTACGGGTGCGGGTTCGTCACCACCGGCCACACCGCCGCCAGCAACGCCATCGCCAGCGCGATCGCCACCGCGACCAACGCCGCGGCGGTCAGCACCCGGGACCACCCGCCGGCGGACACCACGGTGATCCCGCGCCGCACCACGTCCTCGGAGGTCGCCACGACCACGGCCATCCACGCCGCGACCGGGTACAGCAACGCGGACGAACCCGCGTAGGCCTCCAGCGGCTGCCCGGCGTCGCTGGAGAACAACATCCCCATCACGCCGAGGAACACCAGCAGCGGCGCCAGGAAACGCTGCCCGCGGAAGACGTCGGCCGCGAGGTACCGCACCAGGGAGATCACCGCACGCTCCGCACCGAACACCCGAGCCGCAACGCCTCGGCCAGCACGTGGTCGCTCCGGTCCGGCGCCACCACCACCCGAGCCGACGACCCCCGCGACAACACCGACCGCACGCCTTCCAACGCCTCCAAGGCCTCCAGCCCGACCACCCGGCTGAGCTCGATCGTCACGTGCCCACCGGCGAGGTCCACCCGCGTGGCCGACGCGAGGTGCCCTTCGTGGTCGGACACCAGGGCCGTCCGTCCCTCCAGCAACGACACCAGCTCCGCCGACGCCGCGGGATCGAGCCCGGTCCACGGCTCGTCGAGCACCAGGAGGTCGGCAGCCAGAAACGCCTGCGCCAGCGCGACCTTCTGCGCGTTCCCCTTCGACAGCTCGGCCATCGGCGCCGTCAGCGACCCCACGAACCCCAGTCGTTCCAACACGTCGCCGGCCGCCGCACGCCGGATCCGCCCCATGTGCGCCAAATAGGACGAAGCAGACATCTTCACGTCCGATGGAAACCGCTCCGGCACGTAGCCGACGGAGGCAGGCCGGACCACCCGCCCCGAAGTCGGCTTCAGCACCCCGGCGGCGATCTTGAGCAGGGTCGACTTGCCGGTGCCGTTCGCGCCGGTCAGCACCACCAGGCCGGAGACTTCCAAAGTGAGGTCGCGCAGCACCCAGGGCCCACGCCCGTACCGCTTGGAGACCTGATCGAGGAGCACCCCGTCAAGATAGCCATCCATGACACCTCTCCCGCTCGCTTTGGCGTGCGTCTGGCTCGGCATGGTCGTCGCGATCGCCGTCGAGGCGCCGCTGAAGTTCCGCGCCCCGGCATCACGCTGCCGCTCGGCCTCGGCATCGGCCGGCTCGTGTTCCGCGCCCTCAACGCGTCCGAGATCGTGCTCGCGACCGCCACCGCCATCACGTTCGCGCTCGCTCCGCGTCCGCTCGCGGCAACCGTTCTGCTCGTGGCGCTCGCCGTCACCCTGGCCGTCCAGGTGGTCGTGCTGCGGCCGCGGCTCGAGGCCAGGTCCGCACTGATCATCGACGGAGTGACGCCTCCGAAGTCCCGCGCGCACCTCGCCTACATCGCGCTCGAAGGCGCGAAGGTCCTGATGCTGGCCACGTTCGGAATCGTGCTCATGTTCGCCGGGTGAGACTCACCGGCCGCACCCGAAAGTACGTTGGGTTTGCGGCACCACCAGGCCTTCGGTAGTCCGATTAGGACAGATCATGCGCGTGAGGATGTCACCGTGTTTGTGGAGGTGGACGGAATCTCCGGTGTCGAGGCGTCCGACTCGACGCGAAGTCTCGGCCGCGACGCCGGAAACAGGCCGCGCTCCGAGTGGAGAAGCAGAGCGACGCCACCATCGACGCCCTGCTGAGCGGCCTGCGCGTCGAGAAGATCGGCCGCACCCACAACGCCGTTCCCGGTGTCCAGCTGCGCACCAGCCGGTCCACCGCGGGCGCACTCGCCACCTCACCGCCGAACAGCTGGGTGCGATGAGGATCGTCACCACAACACCACCGGGAACCGCGCCCAGCAGGCGGAGGTGACAGCGCCGGCCGCGCGGCCGCGACCGGGGAGAGGCCCGGTGACTTAGGTCAGCCTTCCTTGAAGTCGAATACAGGACGCGCGTACTGTTTACGTCGCGAGGGCGGTTCTGCACGAGCACCAAGCGTGTAGAAGACTCGTCCTGTTCCCCAAGAACTGACCAGCGCTGTCCAGATGGAGTTGCACGTGACTGCACCAGCGAGCAAGGACAGCTTCGGCGCCCGCGGAACGCTCAACGTCGGTGACGCCTCGTACGAGGTGTTCCGGCTGAGCGCCGTGGAGGGCGCGGAGCGTCTTCCGTTCAGCCTGAAGATCCTGCTGGAGAACCTGCTGCGGACCGAGGACGGCGCGAACATCACCGCCGACCACGTGCGCGCGCTCGCCAACTGGGACCCGGCCGCCGAGCCCAGCACCGAGATCCAGTTCACGCCCGCCCGTGTCGTCATGCAGGACTTCACCGGTGTGCCGTGCGTCGTCGACCTCGCCACCATGCGCGAGGCCGTGACCCAGCTCGGCGGTGACGCCGAGAAGGTGAACCCGCTCGCGCCCGCCGAGCTCGTGATCGACCACTCGGTCATCGCCGACATCTTCGGCCGCCCGGACGCGTTCGAGCTGAACGTCGACCTGGAGTACGAGCGCAACAGGGAGCGCTACCAGTTCCTGCGCTGGGGCCAGACGGCGTTCGACGAGTTCAAGGTCGTCCCGCCCGGCACCGGCATCGTGCACCAGGTCAACATCGAGCACCTCGCTCGCGTCGTCATGGTCCGCAACGGCCAGGCGTACCCCGACACCCTGGTGGGCACGGACTCGCACACCACGATGGTCAACGGCATCGGCGTGCTGGGCTGGGGCGTCGGCGGCATCGAGGCCGAGGCCGCGATGCTCGGCCAGCCGGTCTCCATGCTGATCCCGCGCGTCGTGGGCTTCAAGCTCTCCGGTGAGCTGCCTCCCGGCGCCACCGCGACCGACCTCGTGCTCACGATCACCGAGATGCTGCGCAAGCAGGGTGTCGTCGGCAAGTTCGTCGAGTTCTACGGCGAGGGCGTCAGCGCCGTGCCGCTGGCGAACCGCGCCACGATCGGCAACATGTCGCCGGAGTTCGGCTCCACGGTCGGCATCTTCCCGATCGACGGCGAGACCATCGACTACCTGCGCCTGACCGGCCGTTCCGAGGAGCAGATCGCGCTCGTCGAGGCCTACGCCAAGGAGCAGGGCCTCTGGCACGACCCGTCCCGCGAGCCGGTGTTCTCCGAGACGCTGGAGCTGGACCTGGCGACGGTCGTCCCGTCCATCGCCGGCCCGAAGCGCCCGCAGGACCGCATCGAGCTGACCAACGCCAAGGAGGCGTTCCGCCAGGCCCTGGGCGCCTACGTCGCGCACACCGAGTCCCCGGCGCTGTCCGGTGTGGACGAGGCGGTCGACGAGACGTTCCCGGCCAGCGACCCGGTCGCCATCCACGAGGGCGACAACGGCTCGGGCGCACCGAAGGTGTTCCAGTCCGCCGCGGAGGGCGCCACCGGCCGCGTGTCCAACCCGGTCAAGGTCACCGTCGACGGCAACGAGTTCGAGCTGGACCACGGCGCCGTCGCGATCGCCGCGATCACGTCGTGCACCAACACCTCGAACCCGTCCGTGATGCTGGGCGCCGCCCTGCTCGCGAAGAAGGCCGTCGAGCGCGGCCTCGAGCGCAAGCCGTGGGTCAAGACGACCCTGGCGCCGGGCTCGAAGGTCGTCATGGACTACTACGAGCGCGCGGGCCTCATGCCGTACCTGGAGAAGCTCGGCTTCCACCTGGTCGGCTACGGCTGCACCACCTGCATCGGCAACTCGGGCCCGCTGCAGGAGGAGATCTCGGCAGGCGTGCAGGAAGGCGATCTCGCGGTCGTCTCGGTGCTGTCCGGCAACCGCAACTTCGAGGGCCGGATCAACCCGGACATCAAGATGAACTACCTCGCGTCGCCGCCGCTCGTCGTGGCGTACGCGCTGGCCGGTTCGATGGACAAGGACATCACCACCGAGCCGCTCGGCACCGACCCCGAGGGCAAGCCGGTCTACCTGTCGGAGATCTGGCCGTCGCCCGCCGAGATCGCCGAGGTCATCTCGACCTCGATCTCCGCGGAGGGCTTCACCAAGGGCTACACCAACGTGTTCTCCGGCGACGAGCGCTGGCAGTCGCTGCCCACGCCGACCGGCAACACGTTCGAGTGGGACCCCCAGTCCACCTACGTGCGCAAGCCCCCGTACTTCGAGGGCATGGAGATGGAGCCGAAGCCGGTCACCGACATCTCGGGTGCCCGCGTCCTCGCGCTGCTGGGTGACTCGGTCACCACGGACCACATCTCCCCCGCCGGTTCGATCAAGGCCGACTCGCCCGCGGGCAAGTACCTGACCGAGCACGGTGTGGAGCGCAAGGACTTCAACTCCTACGGCTCCCGCCGCGGCAACCACGAGGTGATGATCCGCGGCACGTTCGCGAACATCCGCCTGCGCAACCTCCTGCTCGACGACGTCCAGGGCGGCTTCACCCGCAACTTCCTGGAGGCCGACGCCCCGCAGACGACGATCTACGACGCGTCGGTGGCCTACGCGGAGGCCGGCGTCCCGCTGGTCGTCCTGGCGGGCAAGGAGTACGGCTCTGGCTCGTCGCGCGACTGGGCGGCCAAGGGCACCTCGCTGCTCGGCGTCCGCGCCGTCATCGCCGAGTCCTACGAGCGCATCCACCGCTCGAACCTCATCGGCATGGGCGTCCTGCCGCTGCAGTTCCCGGCGGGCGACAACGCCGCGTCGCTGGGCCTGGACGGCACCGAGACGTTCGACTTCGCCGGCATCACGGAGCTGAACAACGGCACCACGCCGTCGACGGTGCACGTGACCGCGACGAAGGCCGACGGCTCGAAGGTCGAGTTCGACGCGGTCGTCCGCATCGACACGCCCGGTGAGGCCGACTACTACCGCAACGGCGGCATCATGCAGTACGTGCTGCGCAAGATGGTCCGCAGCTAGTCAGCTGAATTGAGAAAGGGCCGCTCACCGCAGGTGGGCGGCCCTTTTCACGTTCACAGAATTATTCCCACAGTAATCTCGTGAATGCGCGTTGCATGTGATGTAACAAATTTCCGATCCGCTCGATTTCCCGAGGAACACCCTTACTACGGGAAGCGGTGAGACATTTGTTGAATCGTCCACGAGCACTGCTGGCCGCCGCCGGTCTCGGGGCGGCTCTGTGTGTCGCCCCGGCGATCCAGGCCGGTGCCGCGACGGAGTCCACCTACGTCGTCCTCTACCACGAGGGCGCATCGTCGTCGAACGCCGCGAACACCATCGCGAGCGCCGGCGGCACCGTCGTCGCGAACTACAGCCAGATCGGCGTCGTGATCGCCCGGTCGTCGAACAGTGGTTTCGCCTCCGCGTTGAAGCAGAACGGCAACGTCGAGGGCGTCGCCGCGACGACGGGGCTCGGCGTCCGGGTCGCACCGGAGCAGGACAGTGCCGCCGAGGACGTGGCAGCCGCCGCCACGTGGGGCGACTCGCTGTCGGGTCTGCAGTGGGACATGCAGCAGATCAACGTGCCGCAGGCGCACCAGGTGACGCCCGGCAGCAAGCAGGTCGTCGTCGCCACGCTGGACACCGGCCTCGACTTCACCCACCCGGACCTCGCACCGAACTACGACGCGGCCCGCAGCGCCGACTGCTCGAGCGGCGCGCCGGCACCGCTGCTGCCCGGCAACGACCAGAACGGCCACGGCACCCACACCGCGGGCACCATCGCCGCTGCCGCCAACGGCACCGGCATCGTCGGTGTCGCGCCGAACGTGCGTCTCGCGGGCGTGAAGACGAGCAACGACGACGGCTACTTCTTCCCGGAGATGGTCGTCTGCGCCTACATGTGGTCCGCCACGAAGGGCATCAACGTCACCAACAACAGCTACTTCGCCGACCCGTGGCTGTTCAACTGCCGCAACGACGCCGAGCAGCGCGCCATCTGGAAGGCCGAGCGCAGGGCCATCCGGTACGCACAGTCCAAGGGAGTGCTGGTGGTGGCCTCCCAGGGCAACGACAGCACGGACCTGTCGCACCCGCGCGTCGACGTGATCAGCCCCGACTACCCGCCCGGCAACGAGCAGGAGCGGGAGATCACCAACGCGTGCTCGGTCGTCCCGGTCGAGGTTCCCGGTGTCGTCGGCGTGACGGCGACGGGCAACAAGCGGTTCAAGTCGTACTACTCCAGCTACGGCATCTCGACCGCCGACGTCGCCGCGCCCGGCGGTGACGCGATCCTGCAGCTGACGCCGGCCGCCCCCAACGGCCGTGTGCTGTCGACCTACCCGAGCTACCGGCCGTGCACGCGGCAGGTGATCGAGAACGGCGCGAAGTACTGCTACCTGCAGGGCACCTCGATGGCCGCGCCGCACGTGGCCGGTGTCGCCGCACTGCTGCTGAGCCAGCGGGGCGGCGCGGGTGCCGCCGCCAAGCTCCAGCAGGCGACCAACCCGCTCCCGTGCCCGGACACGTCGATCTACGCGGCTTTCCCGCAGAACAGCGGGGAACCGCAGACGTGCCAGGGCGGAACGGCGCACAACAGCTTCTACGGCGCGGGTGAGATCGACGCCCTCAAGGCCGTGAGCTGACAGGTGGGGCCGCTCACCGGATCACGATGAGCGGCCCCTCACCGTTGGATCTACGATTCCCCGCACCTCATCGGGCTGGAGGAATCATGAGCTTCAGCGTTCTCGGCGACCTCAACTGGTTCGCCGTCATCGTCGCCACCATCGTCTACTTCGGACTGGGCGGCCTCTGGTACGCCGAGTTCCTCTTCGGCAAGGCCTGGCAGAGAGCCATGGGCTGGGACGGCAACGCCCCCGAGGGCGCGGGTGCCGGCATCTACGTCGTCCCGCTCGCCACCTGCTTCGTCGCCACCCTCGCGACGGCGATGATCGCCGCGGCCACCGGCACGGACACCGTCGGCGAGGGCATCGTGCTCGCGATCGTCGTCGGCATCGGCCTGTCCGCCGCGGTCCTGGCGGTCACCGGGATGTTCGACTCGACCAAACCGGCCGCGATGACCACCGTCGCGATCAGCGCCGGCTACCACTTCACCGGCTTGCTGCTGGCCTCCGTCATCCTCGCGCTCTGGCAGTAACGGCGCGCGTTCACCCCGCGATGCCAAGTCACCCTGACATCGCGGGAGACCCCTCATGACCTTGAGCGTGCTCGGCGACCTGAACTGGTTAGCCGTCATCGTGGCCACGATCGCGTACTTCGCGCTGGGTGCCTTGTGGTACGCGGAGTTCGCCTTCGGCAGGGCCTGGCAGCGGTCCGCCGGCTGGGACCTCAACCCACCGGAGAACGCGGGCGTGGGCATCTACGCCGTGCCGCTGGCCACCTGTTTCGCCGCCACGCTCGCGACGGCGATGATCGCTGCCGCGTCCGGCACCGGCAACGTCATGAAAGGCATCCTGCTCGGGCTGGTCGTGGGCATCGGCGTCGCGCTTCCGGTGATCTTCGTGACCGGCACCTTCGACATGACGAAGCCCGCACCGAAGACCTTCGCGGCCATCAGCGCGGGCTATCACATCGTCGGGCTCGCGCTCGTGGGCGCGATCCTGGGTCTCTGGAGCTAGACCCCGTTGCGCCGGGCGTACCTGGCCGCCTCCGCCCGGTCCGGGACACGCAGTTTGCGCAGCACGGCGGCGACGTGGTGCTCGACGGTCCGGCGGGACAGGAACAGCTCCTCGGCGATCTCCGTGTTGCGCCGCCCGTCGGCGAGCAGGGTCAGCACCTCGCGTTCCCGCGCGCTGAGGCCGTCCGCGCCGGTGGTGCCCGGCCGCCGCGGGATGTCGCGAACTCCGCGCCGGCGCAGGCGGCTGGCGGTGGCGTCGCGCATCGGCAGGGCTCCGAGCCGGTCGAACTCGGCGAGAGCTTCGCGCAGGAGCCTTTCGTCGCCGCTGTCGATCAGGGCGAGCGCTGCCTCGTACGGGCAGCCGACCTCCCGCCACCTCAGCGCCGCCTCCTCGGGCAAACCGTTGAGCTGCAACCGATACGGCTCAGCCACTCCGGCCGGCACCGCCGATCCGGCGCCGGTCTGCGCCAGCAGGTGGGCGAGCGCGCCCAGGTGCCACGGCTCCCCCTGCTCCTGTGCCGCAGGCAGAGCAGTGGTGACGATGGTGCGCAGTTGAGCGAGATCGCCTGCGTACCAAGCGGTTTCCGCCAGTGCACGCGTCGCACCGACCAGCCACCCGACCACGGGTTCGGCGTCGACCATGGCCGGTTGCACGCGCGTGAGCAGCTCGTGCGAGTCCGGGTCGCCGCGGCGGGCCCGCAGGGTGCACAGCACCACCATGCTGATCATCGTGCGGCCGTCGTCCACGGCAGCCGACCGCAGCACCTCGGAGGCGAGCGCCTCGGCCTCGTCCCAGCGGCCCTGGTCGAGCAGCGCCCGTGCCCGGAACGCGCGCAGCCACTGGCGCCAGATCTCCTGGCCGTGGTCTTCGGTGAACGCGATCGCCTCCGTGTACCAGCGGTCGGCCTGCCCGTACCAGCGACGCGTCACGCAGATCAGCTGCGCCCAGAAGTAGGCGAGCCCGGCCTCGTCGTACGCACCGGCCGCGCAGGCCAGCCGAACGGTCTCCGCGATGAGGTCGAGGCCTCGCTGATCCCCGTTCTGCGCACGGCCGATGCCGATCGACAGGGCGGCCAACGCGCGCACGAGCGGACTCTCACCGATGGCCGCACGCTCTCCCCACGCGATGGCCTCGTCGTTGCGGAACCCCATTGCCGCGAACTTCCCGCGCACGGCACAGGCGAGAGCGAAGTCGGGTCCGGGTGGCAGGCCGCTGAGCACCTGGATGGCCTGATCGCTCGACCGTTCGCCGAGCGGGATCTCCCTCGCGAGGTGCAGGGCGGTGATCGCGAGACCCACCAGCGCCGCGCCCTGGCCGCGCCGGTCACCGATCGCCGTCCGCGCCGCGACGGCCTCCCGCCACCAGCGCAGCGCGCCTTCCAGGTCGTCGGCCAGATGACATTGCCGGCCGAGCCCTTCCAGCAACTCCGCTCGTAGCGCGCTGTCTCCACACACGTCCAACGCACGCCGCAGTTGCGCGGCCGCTTCTTTGTGCGCGCCCAGCGTCGAGGCCTGCTCGGCGGCCGCACGGGCGTGGGTGAGCAACGCGGTCCAGTCCTGGGCCAGCAACGCGTGGTCTGCCAGCCGGGCGGGCTCCACCTCTCCTTGCGGACGGCCTGCCAGCACGGTCAGCGCCTGCCGGTGCAGCCGTGCCGCGCGTCCCGGTGCGATCGCCTCCTCGACCGCCACGCGGGCGAGCTCGTGCCGGAACGACACCAGCCCGCGGTCGGCGACCACCAGGCCTCGATCGGCGCACTCGTCGAGGTCGGCAGGCGGACGGCCCGACACCGCCTCCACCACCCACGGCGCGGCCCGGGATCCGAGACAGGCCAGAGCGTCGAGCACCTCGCGCGCACCGGGGGTCAGCCGGGCCGCCCTGGCCAGCACCGCGTCCCGAACCGTGCCGGGAACGGCACCGGCGCCGTCGCACAGCACCTCTGTCACGAAGAACGCGTTGCCGCCCGTGCGGTCGTGCAGTTCGGCGGGATCGACTCCAGACCCTTCCGCCAGTGCGGTGACCGCGGCGAGCGAGAGCGGCGGCACGGTCAGTCTGCGCACCACGGGCACGGTTGACAGATCACCGGCCATCACGCGCAACGGATGGCGGACGCCGACCTCGTCGTCCCGGTAGGCCACGACGACCATCGCCGGGCACCGCTCGATGCGCCGCCCCAGGAACCGCAGCAGGTCGAGCGTGCCCTCGTCGGCCCACTGCGCGTCGTCCAGCACGACCAGGGTGGGAGTGTCGCGCAGCTCGTCGAGCAACAGCTGCCTGATCTCGACCGGGTCGCCGCTGAGTCCCATGTCTCGCAGCGAACCCAGCGGTACCGGAGTCGTGAGCGGCTCGCAGGTGCCGTGCAGCAGACGTCCGGTGACGTGACTCGCGAACGCGGCGACCAACGCCGTCTTGCCCGCTCCCGCGTCACCGCCCACGAGCACGAGCCGGCCGTGTCCGGCGGCGGCCTCGTCCCACCACGAGGCCAGCGCGGCACTCTCGCGGTCACGCTCCACCAGCGCGGTTGTGCCCACGCGCTGATGGTAGGTAGTCGGCGGAGGGAATGGGTACTCACCACGGATGTCAGCGGCATGCGCTCGGCCGCACCCTCCTGAGCATGGACTACGACGTGATCATCGTGGGAGCGAGCATCGCCGGCTGTACCGCGGCGACCGAGTACGGGCGCGCGGGTCTTCGGGTGGCGTTGCTGGAACGGCATCGCAGCCCTCAGGCGCACAAGACGCTGTGCGGGCACTTCATCCTCGGCGGCACGCACGAGGTGCTGCGGAGACTCGGGTTCTGGCAGCCCATGCTCGACCGAGGCGCGGCCGTCACCACCGGGCTCGGCGTGTGGACGGACGCCGGGTGGATCGCGCCGGCGCCCGGCCACGGTGTGCCGCCCGCGATCAGCCTGCGCCGCAGCAAGCTCGACCCGTTGCTGCGGGAGATCGCGGCCGGCACGCCGGGCGTGGACCTCCTGATGGGACATCGGGTCACCGGGCTCGTCGAGTCCGGCGTCGTCACGGACGCCGGAACGACGTTGCGGGCCCGTCTCGTCGTCGGTGCGGACGGCCACCACTCGACTGTCGCGCGCCTCGCCGGTGTGCCCGAGGACGTCGCGCCGAACGAGCGCTTCCTGTTCTGGGCCTACTACGAGGGCGCGGAGATGACCGGCCCCGGTGACGGCCAGGTGTGGCAGCTGGATCCCGACATCGCCGTGTGCGTGCAGGTGGACGACGGGCTCACGCTCGTGGGCGTCTTCCCGGCGAAGGAGCGGCTGGCCGAGTTCGCCGACGACCGGCTCGCGGCGTTCGACAGGTTCGTCGCACGCCTGCCCGGCGGCCCGTCCCTCTCCGGCGCCCGCAGGGTGTCGAACCTGGTCGGCACCACCGACTACCCGTGCGTCCGGCGCGATCCCGTGCCACGGCCGTGGCTTGCCCTGATCGGTGACGCGGCCACGGCATCGGACCCCGTGCCGGCCGTGGGGTGCGGGTGGGCGTTCCGCAGCGCGGCGTGGCTCACGGACGCCACCGCCGGACCGCTGCGCGACGGCGGTGACCTCGGTCGTGCGTTGCGCCGCTACCGCCGTGCGCACCAGTTCATCGACAAGTACGACGACATCGGACGCCAGGACGCGCTCGCCACCCCGCCGAACGCGCTTCAGCGCGCCATCCGCGCCGCCGCGGTCAGCGACCCGTGGATCGCCCGCAGGCTGGCCGCCTTCGGGATGCGGGCCGAGGCGCCGTCGGTGCTGCTCAACCCGAAGGTCGTCGCGCGGGCACTGCTCACTCGCCGGGCAGCTCGGCCGGCGTGACGCGGCGGCCCGCGATGGCCCGCAGCGTCTCCCAGTCCGGTTGGGCCGTGGCGGGGTCGTCCGGCCAGGCGCCGACGACCTCGCCCGCCCACTGCGCCCACCGTTCCAGCATGTCCGCGAGGTCGGTCATGAACCTGCCGGTGAGCGTGATGGCGGCGAGGCGCTCGGGAAACGGGCCGCCCTGCTCGGTGTAGAGGCGGGCGAACGCGACGTTCTCGGCGTTCTGGCGCGCCGCCCACGATCGGATCGCGTCGATGTTGGCCATGACGTCGTCCGTGGTGGCGTGCTCGGCGAAGAAGACCTTGAGCATCGCCTCGAACTCCACCACCGGTCCCGCACCCGGCTCGGCCAGCCAGCGCGCCAGGATCTCGCGGCCCTGCGCGGTGATCGAGTAGGTCGTGCGGGGGCGCTTGCCGACGCTGCCGGCCGTTGCCTCCGCCAGACCCAGCGCGACGAGCCGTTTCGGCTCCTCGTAGATCCGGCTCGCGGCGCGCGGCCAGTAGTGCTTGAGGCTGCGGTCCATCTGTTTTGCCAGCTCGTACGTAGTCCACGGCTTGATTGCGAGCAAGCCCAGAACGGCGTACGAGGTGGTGGTGAGCTCCCTTGACATCATCCTCCTGACAGGAGTAAATAATGCTCCAGTCCGGAGTATAGGGGCCGAGTGAAGGGCACCGCCATGCCGACGTTCTCGAAGGTCTCCCACATCTCGTTCTCCGCCCGCGACGCGGAACGCAGCGCCGCGTGGTGGCGCGACGTCTTCGACATGAAGGACCTCGACCGGGCGCAGGGCGACGGGTGGCGGGCGATCCTGCTCATCCACCCGCCGACCGCGACGATCATCGAGTTCCAGCAGCACGACGCGAATCGGGGCGAGCGGTTCGACCCGGCGCGCACCGGCTTCGACCACCTGGGGTTCAAGGTCGACGACCCGGCCGAGCTCGACGGGTGGCAGCGGCACTTCGAGGAGCACGGCGTCACGTTCACACCGGTGGTGCACCGCGAGTACGGGTCGGTGCTGACGTTCAAGGACCCGGACGGCATCCAGTTCGAGATGTTCTACCGGGCCGGGCACCCCTGAGCTACCTGCGCCAGAACAAGTGGTGCGTCACGCCGCTCGGGCTGGGAACCACGTCCAGGTGGAACCGGTCGAGCAGCTCGTCCGGCGACTCCCAGAGCCGCAGTCCCGACCCGAGCTTCAGCGGCGAGACCGCCACGTGCAGCGTGTCGACGAGGTCGGCGTCGAGGAACTCCCGGATCGTCGTGACGCCGCCGCCGAGCCGCACGTCCTTGCCCTGCGCGGCCTCCCGAGCCTGCTCGAGCACCGCGGCCGGATCGCCGTCGACGAAGTGGAACGTGGTGTCGCCCAGCGTGAAGGACGGCCGCGGGTGGTGGGTCAGCACGAACACCGGCGTGTGGAACGGCGGCTCGTCGCCCCACCAGCCCTGCCACTCGTGGTCGGTCCACGGTCCGCGCTGGGGCCCGAACTTGTTGCGGCCCATGATCTCGGCGCCGATGTTGTGCGTGAAGTCCCGCGTGAAGTAGTCGTCGAGGCCCCGGCTGCCACCGGGATCGGTGCGGTTGGGCCAGCTCGCGGTGGCACCGGCCCAGGCGAACAGCCGCTCGGGCGCGACGTCGAGGCCGAACGGGTTCTCGAGGCTCTGGTCCTCGCCGGCAGCGATCCCGTCGCTCGAGACCATGAAGTTCTGCACTCGCAGCAGTTGAGTCATGTCCGTGCAGACTCCCTCAGCCGGCGGAACTCATCGCTGGTTCTGCGCCGCCTTGTGCAACTCACGCAGCGCGCGCACGGACGACACGGCGTACTCGCGGTCCACGGCCTGCACGGCCATCACCGAGATGTACTCGTCCTCCGGCAGCTCCAGGCGGGCCCACGCGGCACCGTCCGGGAAGCTCACCGAGAGCACGTCCTTCCAGTCGAAGTGGTGGGACGTCACGACGTTGCGCACGTCGACACCCGAGGCGTCGGCGGTGACGCGGGGGCGGGTCAGCAGCAGCACGCCGCCCGCCAGCAGGAAGCCCAGGATGATCATGGCGACCTGGTCGGACGTCCGGAAGATCACGCCGGTCGGGGTGTTGCCCAGCAGCAGCCCGACCACGGTGAACACGGCGACCAGGCCGATCGCGCACGCCCACGCGACGCGGCGGATCTTCTTGGGGCGGAAGACGAGGGTGGTCACTCGAACCCCCGCTCGGTCCACGGCTGACGCAGGCCGCGCAGCACCAGCGCGGTGTCGATCGCGGCCACGGTCGCCTCGTACCCCTTGTCCTCCACCGAGTCCGGCAGGCCGGCACGGGCCAGCGCCTGTTCCTCGGTGTCGCACGTCAGCACGCCGTTGCCGACCGGCGTCGACTCGTCCAGCGCGACCCGCGTGAGGCCGTCGGTCACCGAGTCGCACACGTACTCGAAGTGCGGGGTGCCACCGCGGATCACGACGCCCAGCGCGACGACGGCGTCGTGGTGGCGCGCGAGCTCCTGCACCACAACGGGAAGCTCGATCGCGCCCGCGACGCGCACGACGGTCGTGTCCGCACAGCCCGCGTCCTTCGCCGCCTCCAGCGCGCGTTCGACGAGCTGGTCGGTGATCTTGGTGTGCCAGCGCGTCGCCGCTATCGCGACGCTCAGGCCCTTGCCGTCGAGCTGTGTCTGCTCAGGACGGCCCTCGCCACTCATTCCTGGTCCTCCGTAGCGGAAACAACGGCCTCGTACTGCTCCAGCTGGTGCAGCTCGTGACCCATCCGGTCGCGCTTGGTGCGCAGGTACCGCAGGTTCTCCGGGTTCGGGGAGATCGGCAGCGGCACCCGGTCGAGCACCCGCAGACCGTATCCGGCCTCCAGACCGACGCGCTTGGCCGGGTTGTTCGTGAGCAGCCGCATGGACTTGATACCGAGGTCCACGAGGATCTGCGCGCCCGTGCCGTAGTCGCGGGCGTCGGCGGGAACGCCCAGCGCGAGGTTCGCGTCCACGGTGTCCGCGCCCTGGTCCTGCAGCTGGTAGGCCTGCAGCTTGTGCATCAGCCCGATGCCGCGGCCCTCGTGCCCGCGCATGTACAGCACGACGCCACGTCCTTGTGCTGCAACGGCTTCCAGTGCCGCGTCGAGCTGCGGGCCGCAGTCGCAGCGCAGTGAGCCGAAGACGTCACCGGTGAGGCACTCGGAGTGCACGCGCACCAGCACGTCCTCGCCGTCGCCGATCTCGCCGTACACCAGCGCGACGTGCTCGATGCCGTCGAGCAGGCTGTCGTAGCCGACGGCGGTGAACACGCCGTGCGCCGTCGGGATCCGCGCCTCCGCGACCCGTTCGACCTGGGTCTCGACCCGGCGGCGGTACGCGATCAGGTCGGCGATCGTGATCAGCGCGAGGTCGTGGTCCGCGGCGAACACTTCCAGCTCGTCGCGGCGGGCCATGTCGCCCTCGTCCTTCTGCGACACGATCTCGCAGAGCACACCCGCGGGTGACAACCCGGCCAGCCGCGACAGGTCGACGGCGGCCTCGGTGTGACCGGGACGGCGCAGCACGCCACCGGCCTTGGCGCGCAACGGCACGACGTGACCGGGACGGTTGAAGTCGCTGGCCTTCGAGGTCGGGTCGGCGAGCAGCCGGATCGTGCGGGCGCGGTCCGCGGCCGAGATGCCGGTGCTGACGCCCTCACGCGCGTCGACGGTGACGGTGTACGCGGTGCCCCGCACGTCCTGGTTGGTGTGGAACATCGGCGGCAGGTCGAGGCGGTCGCAGTCGGCCTCGGTGAGCGGCACGCAGATGTAACCGGACGTGTAGCGCACCATGAACGCGAGCAGCTCCGGCGTCGCCTTCTCGGCGGCGAAGATCAGGTCGCCCTCGTTCTCGCGGTCCTCGTCGTCGACGACGACCACGGGACGACCGGCGGCGATGTCCTTGATCGCCCGCTCGATTTCCGCGAACTCCGTGCTCACTGGGCCTCCTCGCCCGCAATGGCCCGCAGGTGCGGGATGGCCAGTCGTTCAACGTACTTCGCGAGCACGTCGACCTCCAGGTTCACCAGGTCGCCGGGCAGGCGGTGCCCGAGCGTGGTGAGTTCGAGCGTCGTGGGGATGAGGCTCACGGTGAACTGGTCCTCGGAGACGGTCACGACCGTCAGCGAGACGCCGTCGACGGTGATGGAGCCCTTCTCCACGACGTAGCGGGCGAGCTGGGGCGGCAGTCCGATGTGGACGATCTCCCAGTGCTCCGCCTTCTCCCGCGCGAGAATCGTGCCCGTGCCGTCGACGTGACCCTGCACGATGTGGCCGCCGAGGCGCTGGCCGACCGCGGCCGCGCGCTCCAGGTTGACCCGGTCGCCCTGGGCGACCTTCGCGAGGCTGCTGCGCACGAGCGTCTCGCGCATCACGTCGGCGGTGAAGGTGTCGTTCTCGACCTCCACGACGGTGAGGCAGACGCCGTTCACAGCGATGGAGTCGCCGTGCTTGGCGTCGCTGGTCACGATCGGTCCCGCGATGCGGATCCGTGCCGCGTCGGGCAGATCCTCCGTCGCGACCACGTGGCCGAGTTCCTCGACGATCCCGGTGAACACCGCTCCTCCTAAGTTTGCGGAACCGCGCTGATCCGCAAGTCCGGTCCGCTCATGGTGACGTCTTGCACGGTCAACCGGACAGCGTCCGTGATGGTTGACACGCCCGCGCCGAGGATCGCCGCGGGCCCGTCCCCGAGGATCGCCGGCGCGATGTAGGCGAGCACGCGGTCGATTCTCCCAGCGCGCAGGAACGCGCCGGCCACAGTTGACCCGCCTTCGAGCAGGACGTCCACCACACCTCGAGCGGCGAGCGCGCTCAGCACCTCGTCCGGGTCGTGCGTGCGCAGGTGCAGCGCGGTGTGCCGGAGCTTGGCCCCGTCCGGCAGGTCGCTCATGCCCATCACCACGGGCAACGGCTGGCGGGGCAACGGCATTCCGTCGTCGTCCCTGGCCGTCAGCGCGGGATCGTCCTTCTTGACCGTGTTCGTGCCGACGATGATGGCGTCCAGCTTCGCGCGCATGGCGTGGACCTCCTTGCGGGAGGTCTCCGAGCTGATCCACTGGCTGGTGCCGTCCTGCGCCGCGATCCGGCCGTCGAGCGACGCGGCGTACTTCCACGTGACGTGCGGGCGTCCCGTTCTGGCGAAGTGCAGCCACGCCCGGAGCGGGCCGTTGCC
Organism: Lentzea roselyniae; assembly: GCF_039537795.1. Taxonomy (NCBI): domain Bacteria; kingdom Bacillati; phylum Actinomycetota; class Actinomycetes; order Pseudonocardiales; family Pseudonocardiaceae; genus Lentzea; species Lentzea roselyniae. Next base: position 155,208 of record NZ_BAABBE010000003.1, on the reverse strand, counting down.
GATCTGGTCCGCGAGCAGGCCGCTCGTCACCGTGATGCCGGCCCGTTCCAGCTGGGCCGCGCCGCCCCCGGCGTCCGGGTTCGGGTCGCTGACGGCGTGGATGACGTGCTTGACGCCGGCTTCGACGAGCGCCTCGGTGCACGGCGGCGTGCGGCCGAAGTGGGAGCACGGCTCGAGGGTGACCACCGCCGTGCCGCCGCGGGCCCTCGTGCCGGCTTCCTTGAGCGCCATGACCTCGGCGTGCGGGCCACCGGGTGGCTGCGTGCCACCGAAACCGACCGGTCTGCCGTGTTCGTCCAGGACGACGCAGCCGACCGGCGGGTTGGGGCTGGTGGTGCCCCGCACCCGCTCGCTCTCCGCGATGGCGAGCACCATCGCGTCCTCGGGCGTCACCTCGCCCCGGCTGCCTGGGCGCGCAGGGCCTCGACGGCCTTGCCGGGATCGGCGGCGTCGTAGACGGCGGACCCGGCGACGAAGCAGTCCACTCCGGCCTGCGCGGCCTGTTCGATCGTGTCGGCGTTGATGCCGCCGTCGATCTCCACGATCAGCTTGAGGTGCCCGGTGTCGACGAGACGACGGGCCGTCCTCACCTTCTCGAGCACGTCGGCCATGAACTTCTGCCCGCCGAAGCCGGGCTCGACCGACATGACGAGCAGCGTGTCGTAGTGCTTGAGCACGTCGACGTACGGCTCCAGCGGCGTGCCCGGCTTGATGCTGAGCCCGGCCTTCGCACCCGCCGCCCTGAGGTTCCTGGCCAGCGCGACGGGATCGTCGGCCGCCTCGACGTGCACGGTCACGTTGTACGCGCCCGCCTCTGCGTACCCGATGGCCCAGCGGTCCGGGTCGTCGATCATCAGGTGGCAGTCGATCGGGATGTCGGTCACCTTGAGCAGCGACTTCACCACGGGCAGGCCGAGCGTCAGGTTCGGCACGAAGTGGTTGTCCATGACGTCGACGTGGATCCAGTCCGACGTGGGCACCGCGGCGAGCTCGTCGGCGAGCCGCGCGAAGTCGGCGGACAGGATGCTGGGGGCGATCATCGGCGTGTGGACCACAAGGGTGAAGTCTAGGTGTCCAGCAGGTCGAGCAGCCTGCCGGGAGCCTCGTCAGTGACCACCACGACACCCGCTCCGGTGAGCGTCGCGACGTGCGTCTCCCACATCGGGTGCCGGCGCTTGTCCGCGTTGGCCTGGGGCATGACGACGACCTTGCATCCCTCGACGCCGATGGCCTCGTTCAACGCGGTCAGCGCCTGGTTGTCGCCGATGCCCAGGGCCAGCTTGGCCACCGAGTTCGCGCTGGCGGGGGCGAAGATGACCGCGTCCGGCGTCGGGTAGGGCTTGGGCTGGCTCGGCAGGCGCGGGGTCCAGCGGATGTCGAGGTCCGTGAGGGCCTGGAGCTTGTCCAGCTCGCCCGCTTCCTCGAACCACGGGACCACGGTCGGGGTCAGCGTGATGGCGAGCCGCCAGCCCCGCTGTGCCGCGGGTTCGGCAAGGTCCTTCCTGAACCAAATTTCGACGCCGCCGCAGCCGCTTGCGACGAGTCCGAGCAGTCCACGTGTCATTGCGCCGATGTTAGGCGGATCGTCCGGGGTGGACGATCATCGGGGAACGACGCGGAAATCGCCTGCCGTGGTCGACTTCTGCTCGCCGTTCGCAACCCGGTCCACGACGAGAGCGAAGCGGCAGTCGCGGCCCTCGGTGACCAACCCGATCTCGAACACCTCGGGATCACCGCGGCGCACGCGGTACGGGGACGTCGACGTGGCCGCGTCCTCCCCTGGTCTCACCGGTTTCGGCCGCGGCGTGAGCCGCGGTGTCGAAGCCGATCGTGAACTCCCGCACCGGCACCTCACCGGGTGCGCACGGTGCGCCTGGGACCCGATCCGCGCGCTCCGGGCGTGGACGTCCCTTTCAGCTCCACCCGGATCCCGACGACCACGACCTCCGCGGTGCTGGCGTTCTGAGCCACGAGTGCGCCACACGATCGTGGCCGCTACCACCACGACCAGGGCACCGACAGCTCCCTCGGCCACCCTCCGTCACCGCCGAGCCGGAGAGCAGCCGATGTGCACGTCACCGTGGATGTCACCGATCTGGGTGACGCCACCGTGCACGTCACCGGCCGTGTTGCCGCCCGGATCCCCCGCGCCCATCAACCGCCCGGAACTGTCAGACCCCGTCACTACCGTCGTTCACGAGCGCTCGAACAGGGCGTCGCAGCACCGCGCAGAACATCGCGTCGGTGCCGTGCAGATGAGGCCAGAGCTGAACGTGCGGCCCTTCCCCGAGGTCCGGAACTCCCGGGAAGAACTCCCGCGCGTCCAGCACTTCGGCCCCCGTCCGCCGGGCGACGTCCGTCACCACCCCGACGGTCTCCGAGAGATGAGGTGAGCACACGACATAACCGACCACGCCGCCAGGACGCACCAGTCGCAACGCCTCGGTGAGCAGTTCGTGCTGCAGCTTCGTGAGCGTGCCGACGTCGGTGGGCTGGCGCCTCCACCGCGCCTCCGGGCGCCTGCGCAGTGCACCGAGACCGGTGCAGGGCGCGTCGACCAGTACGCGGTCGAACGCCCCTTCGACGAAGTCGGTCTCGCGGCCGTCGGCCACGTGCACGGTCACCGGCAGGCCTGAGGTGATCTTGCGCACGAGCTCGGCGCGATGGGGTGCCTTCTCCACGGCGATCAGCTCGCCGCCTTCGAGGCCGACCAGGGCGGCGAGCAGCGCGGCCTTGCCGCCGGGGCCCGCGCAGAGGTCCAGCCAGCGGTCGTCCGTACCCCCGCCGGCATCACCCTCGCCGCCTTCCAGAGGCGCGCGGGTGAGGGCCAGGGCGCACAGCTGGCTGCCCTCGTCCTGCACGTTGGCGAGGCGTTCCCGGACGGGCTCGAGATCGCCCGGGTCGCCCGCCCCGGCCTCCAGGTGCACGCCGTAGGGCGAGTAGGGCGCCACGTCGCCGCCGACGATCGCGGCGAGCTCGTCGGCGCTCACCTCGCCGGGACGTGCGACCAGGTGCACGGCCGGTCGGGCGTCGTCGGCCTCCAGGGCGCGCTTCAGCGGCTCGTCCCGGCTGCCGAGGGCCTCCGCGAACGCCTGCGCGATCCAGCGCGGGTGGGCGTGGGTGAAGGCGAGGTTGCCGATCGGATCTGTGTCCGGGTCGGGCGCCAGCTCGTCGACCCACGCGGCCTCGTCCTGCTCGGCGATCCGGCGCAGGACGGCGTTGACGAAGCCCGCGATCCCGGAGCCGAGCTCGGCCCGCACGAGGTCGACGGTCGAGGCGACCGCCGCGTGTGCCGGAATGCGGGTGCGTAGCAGCTGATACGCACCGAGCCGCAACGCGTCGAGCGCCGAGCCGTCCACTTCGGACAGCGGGCGGTCGGAGCACGCCTCGATGACGGCGTCGAGCAGGCCCTGGGCTCGCGCCGCGCCGTAGGTGAGCTCGGTGGCCAGCGCGGCATCACGGCCTGTGATGCGGCGCTCGCGCAACAGCTGTGGCAGCACGAGGTTCGCGTACGCGTCGCGCTGCCGCACGGCCCGCAACGTCTCCAGCGCGGCGAGGCGTGCCGGGTCCTCCACGGGCGGCCGGGAGGGTCCGGTGCGCCGGCGCGGCGGGTGTGGCCTGCGCGGGCGGGAAGGCTTGGAAGCTCCTCGCGAGTAGCCGGTCATGCGATGTGTTCCCCTGCCTCGATGCGCACGCCGCGGGCCCAGTCGGTGGCGGCCATGCGCTTCTTTCCCTGCGCCTGGACCTCACCGAGGGCCACGGCGGTGGTCGCCGTGCCGACGAGCACGCGCTTGCGTTCGACGAGCACCTCGCCCGCGGGCAGCGTCACGTCGTCCACGGGTGTCACCGGGCCGAGCTTCAGCCGCTCGCCCCGGAACTCGGCCCACGCGCCGGGCTCCGGCGTCACGGCGCGCGCCAGGCGGTCGACGACCACGGCGGGCGCGGTGAAGTCGAGGCGTGCGTCCTCGACGGTGATCTTGGCGGCGTACGTGACGCCGTCGGCCGGCTGCTCGACGGCACGCAGGGTGCCGTCCTCGATGCCGTCCACAGTGGACAGCAGCAGCTGGGCGCCCGACTCGGACAGCCGGGCCAGCAGGTCGCCGGAGGTGTCGCGCTCGCGCACCTTCTCGGTGACCACGCCGAACACCGGGCCGGCGTCGAGCTCGCGCACGATCCGGAACGTCGAGGCGCCCGTGATGTCGTCGCCGTTGCGCACGGCGGCCTGCACCGGCGCGGCACCGCGCCACGCGGGCAGCACGGAGAAGTGGAGGTTGACCCAGCCGAACCGCGGGATGTCGAGCGTCCGCTGCGGCAGCAGGTTGCCGTAGGCGACGACCGGGCAGAGGTCGGGCTCGAGCGCGCGCAGGCGGTCCAGGAAGTCCGGGTCGCCGGCCTTGGCGGGCGTCAGCACCTCGATGCCGTGCTCGTCGGCGAGCGCGGCGACGGGCGAGCGCTCCAGCTTGCGGCCGCGGCCGGAGGGGGCGTCGGGACGGGTGACCACGGCGACGACGTCGTGGCGGGGAGAGTCGATGAAGGCGCGCAGCGAGGGAAGTGCGACCTCGGGCGTACCGGCGAACACGAGTCGCATGGTCAGCTGGACCTGCCGAAGAGTGGGTGCGGGCTCTGCTTCAAGGTGGGGACCGTACCGTCGAACCACTCGGACTGCCGGATTTCCCGCATGGCCTGCTTGCGGGTCTCGGCGTCGAGGCGGTCGAGGAACAGCACGCCGTCGAGGTGGTCCGTCTCGTGCTGGATGCAGCGGGCCAGCGTCTCGGTGCCCTCGACCTCGACCGGCTCACCGTGCATGTTCCAGCCCTTGGCCACGACGTGCAGGTGGCGCTTGCAGTCCCACGACATGCCGGGGATGGACAGGCAGCCCTCGGGGCCGTCCTGCATCTCCTCGCCGACCACGTCCCACGTCGGGTTGACGAGGTGTCCCGCGAAGCCGTCGCAGTGGTAGGTGAACACCCGCAGTCCAACGCCGAGCTGAGGCGCGGCGAGTCCCGCTCCGCCCGCGTTCTGCATCGAGTCCCACAGGTCCTTGACCAGGGTGCGCAGCTCCTTGTCGAAGTCGGTGACCTCGACGGCGGGGGTGCGCAACACCGGGTCGCCGAACAGGCGGATGGGTTGGACGGTCACGCAATGCTCCTCGTGGTGGACTGGAGGCCAGTCTACGAGGAGCGCGGTCAGTGCTCGGACGCGCTGCCGAGGAAGATCACGCCTACCAGCGCCACGACGAAATGACCGGTGAAACGCAGCGCCGTGAGCACCGGGCGGAACAACGCGTGGAAGTTGAAGTGGGCCGCCGCAGTGCCGGTGAAAGTCGTCGTCGTCATGCCACACACTGTGCCGTTCGCGCAGGTCAGCCCACATCGGCTCGCAGTATCGAGCTTCGGTCAGCCCGAGGTAGGAAGATCGGGTGCAACACTCGGCCGGAAGGTGGACACCTCCAGGTCATGAGGCTGATGCGACCGAGCTGGGAGGGGGCGGCCGCAGTGCCCGACGACGCCCCGCCGGACGCCGAACTGTGGGCACGAGGCGACGAGCAGGCGTTCGGCTTGCTGTACGACCGCTACGCCGAGGCGGTGTGGAACCACGCCTACCGGCTGACCGCGTCGTGGTCGACGGCGGAGGATCTGACCTCGGCGACCTTCTTGACGGCCTGGCGCCGCCGGGCCGAGATGACCCTGGTGCGGGACAGCGCGCTGCCGTGGCTGTTCACCGTCGCGGGCAACCTGGCGAGGTCCGAGTTCCGCCGCAAAGCCAGGTTCACCCGTCTCCTGCTGCGCGTGCCCCGCAACGACGTGCAGCGCGACCACGCGGACGAGGTCGCGTCGGCCCTCGACCACGAGGCGCGGCTGAGCCGGGTGCTGCGGGCCGTCGAACGCCTCCCCCGCGCCGAACGCGAGGCGGTGCAGCTCGTCCTGCTCGGCGAACTGTCCGCCGCGGAAGCCGCGGAGGCCGCGGGCGTGGCCGAGGTGAGCGTGCGCTCGCGCATCTCCCGTGCCCGGTCCCGCCTGCGCAAGGAACTCCTCGACGACACCCTGGAGGTGGAGTGATGACCATCGACCTGCCACCCCGCCGCCGGCTGCCGGCGGACGTCAGGGAACGCATGCGCCCCGACTTCACCGAGGTCCGGAGCCGGCGAGACCACACCCCGCTCGCCGTGGCGGCCGGTGTGGCGCTCCTGATCGCGAGCGGCATCGCCATCACTCAGTCGGTCGTCGACAGGACTCCCGCTCCCGGCCGAGGCGACGTCCACACCCCGTCGAGCCAGGACCTCTCCCGCTGCCGCGCCGCGCTGAACGACCCGAACTGGTCCTCCACCGAAATGGTGGTCTTCGGCCTGCAGAAGGTCCTCGTCGGCGAGAACAGCCGCTTCTGCGAACTGGCCGCTTCCACCGCCGGCGTCGCCGCGCCGGACGCGCGGCCCGTCCAGCTGGAAGCGGGCTCGATCACCTACCGGTCCGGTCAGATCATCGCGGGCGTCCCCCCGCTCGGCGCGCTGACGGCCCGCGCCCGCGAGGTCTCGACGTCCCACAGCCGGGCGTCCAGCGCCGCCGTCGTGACACCGGACTTCTTCGTGATCCACACACCGGTCCCGCTCACCGTGACCGAGCTGGTCTTCGACAACCGCACCGTGCCGCTCCCGGCCGGCGCCGTCCTGCCGGCCGCCGCGACCTTCGACAGCTTCGAGAGCGGCAACGCCGACCCGTGGACCCCGGCGAACATCGTGGCCAGGTGCGCGGACAACGCCTACGCGAACGGCACGCGCGCCGAGGACCTGCGCGGCTGGGAGCCCCTGATCTCGGCCCAGGGCATCCTGGTGGCGCACCGCGACCACCGGGAATGGGCCACCTGCACGTTCACCACTGGCCCTGAGACCCTGCAGCCCCGCCCCGGCCTCCCCGCGGGGGAGAACAAGCCGGCCATCGTCAGCGGAGCCATCGGCGACGCCGGCTTCCTCATGGTCGGACGCACCAGCCGCGACGCGAAAACCGTCGAACTGCGCGGCGCTTCCACGCCCGCTCAGACGGTGAACGTCACCGAGGGCTTCTTCGTCGCCGCACTCCCCCAGGTGACCGGCCTGACCGACCCCAGAGCCATCCAGGTCACGGTCCGCGACGCGAAGAACGCGGTCGTCTACGAGGGCCCGATGGGTTGATCATGAGCGGATGACCTGGACGGCACCCGAAGCAGAACCGGCCGACGAACCGCTCGTCGGCGCCGAACGCCCGATGCTGGAAGCGTGGCTCGACCGCCATCGAGCCACCTTCCTGCGCAACTGCGCGGGCCTGACCGGCGAGCAGCTCGCCACGGCCTCCGCACCGCCGTCGAACCTCAGCCTGCTGGGCCTGATCCGTCACCTGACCGACGTCGAGCGCGTCTGGTTCCGCGTCCGCCTGGCGGGCCACGACGTCAGGGCCCGCTACAGCGAGCCTGGCAAGTGGGACGGCGCCTTCGAGGACCTGGACCCGGCCCGCGCCGAGGCCGAGTACGCAGATCTCGTCGCCGAAATGGCCGAAGCCCGCACGGCGGCCGCCACGCGCGACCTCGACGACACCTTCCTGCACGAACGGGCGGGTGAGATTTCGGTGCGCTGGCTCTACATCCACATGATCGAGGAGTACGCACAGCACAACGGCCACGCCGACCTCATCCGCGAACGCATCGACGGACACACCAACCAGTAGTGCACGCACCACACACACGGCTTCGGCCGGGTTCCCCCAATTTCAAGACTAGTCGGGAGGTCTGACAGTTCTTGCGCGTTTTCCGTGCTGTGCAAGCGCATCCAGGACTGTCGGTGCCGCGTGCCAGCATGGCGGTGGGGCCTGGAAGGCAGGCAAGGGAGGACTCACCGCAATGCGAAGAACCACTGTCCGGTTCGCCGCCGTGCTCGCGGCAGTCGTGTCGGTCGTGTTCGCGGCCGGCGCACCGGCCGGGGCGTCCACGGGGGAGCTGTCCGCTTCGTGCGAGGCTCGGCTGCGCACCGCCGGAAAGCCGGAGGCCACGCTCACCGTGCGCGGCGGATATCGGCTCCTCGGCACCGTGCCGGCCACATCACCGTCGACCGCTCCGCTGACCGCGAGCGGCTGGGGCGTCTCGGTGCGGCTCGACCTCGACGTACTGGGCCCTGAGCTCGCCGCGCGCGGAGTGACCTTGTTCGACCAGGTCTCCGTAACTGCCGCACACCTGTCGGTGCACCACGACGGTGTTGAGGACTGGCCGCAGAACCTCGGCGGCGACATCGGCCGCGGTATCGCCGTCGACCGGTTCGCCGCCGGCGTCACCGGTCCGGTCTCCGACCGGCAGCTGTATCCGGGTGATGCCCTGCCCGGCCAGTGGCGGTTCGCGAGCAGCGGTGACATCCGGCTCAGCTTCCACAAGTTCAGCGGTGTGCAGACGCAGATGAGCGTCCACTGCACCGCGGCTCCCGACCAGGACCTGACCTGGGGCGAGACCGTGGTCGCCGGGTAGCGCATCGTCCACACGGGACTTGTCATGCGACCGGCTGGAGTGCGGGCTTCCGCACTCCAGCCGGGGTTCGAGCAAAGGTGACCGAGGTCGCGCTCAGCCCACCTTCACCACGCGGGCCGCTCCTCCCCCGCGCCGCGTCGGTTCGGCCACCGCGCGCCAGCGGCCGTCCGAGGCCCGTTCGACGGCGGTGGCGGCGCCGATCTCGGCGTTCTGGCTGAACTTGTGGCCGATGGCCTGCAGGCCCGGGGTCGTGGCGGCCGCGATGAACGCCGCCTCTGCCGGGGTCGTGGCCGCGTTGCGCTGGGAGGCGCGCGGGGCGGCCACGGCGTCACGCAGGGACATCTTGCGGTCCAGGCGGGCGGTCAGGATCTGGGTGACCGTGGTGATGATGGTGGAGCCGCCTGGGGAGCCGACCGCGAGGACGACCTTGCCGTGGTCCAGGACGATGGTCGGGGACATGGACGAGCGCGGGCGCTTGCCGGGGCCGGGGAGGTTCGGGTGCGGGACGCCGGCGGTCGGGGCGACGAACTCGAAGTCGGTGAGCTCGTTGTTGAGCAGGAAGCCCCGGCCGGGGACGACGATGCCGCTGCCGCCCTCCGCCTCGATCGTGAGGGTGTAGGCGACGACGTTGCCCCAGCGGTCGGCCGTGGTGAGGTGGGTGGTGCGTTCGGCGTCCTCACGCAGTGCCGAGAGGCCGGCGGTCGCCTCGCACGCCTTCGGGTTGTACGGATCGGCTGCCGGTTGCGGGGCGGGCAGCACGGCGTCGGGCTTGATCAGGCACGCGCGGGAGTCGGCGAACTTCTGCGAGAGCAGGCCCTCGGTCGGGACGCGGGAGAAGGCCGGGTCACCCACCCAGCGCAGGCGGTCGGCGAAGGCGAGCTTGGTCGACTCGATGAAGCGGTGCAGGTACTCGACGTCGGACGCCTTGGAGAGGTCGGTCGACTCCAGGATGTTGAGCGCCTCGCCGACGGTGGTGCCGCCGGACGACGGGGCCGCCATGCCGTAGACGTCCAGGCCGCGGTAGCGCGAGTGCGTGGGGTCGCGGCGTTCCACCTGGTAGCGGGCCAGGTCGGAGATCTCCATGGCGCCGGGGCGGACGTTGCGGGTCGAGCCGGGCACGACCGGGGGCTGCTGGACCGTCTTCACCAGGTCGCGGCCCACCGCGCCGCCGTAGAGGGAGGCGAGCTCGGTGCGGGCCAGTTCGCGGTAGGTGTCGGCCAGCTGCGGGTTGCGGAACGTGCTCCCGACGGCAGGCGGCTGGCCGCCCGGCAGGTAGAGATCACGGGTCGAGGTGAAGTCGGCGAAGCGGGCGGCGTTGTTCGCGATCTGCGAGTTGAACGTCTGGTCGACGACGAAACCGCGCCGTGCCAGCGCTTCGGCGGGCGCCATGGCCTCGCGCAGGTTCAGCGTGCCCCACTTGCGCAGGGCCTGCTGCCACGTCTTCGGCGTGCCGGGGACACCGACGGACAGGCCGCTGGTCATCGCCTCGGCGAACGGGAGCGGCTTGCCGTTCTCCACGAAGAGCTGCTCGGTCGCGGCGCGCGGTGCGGTCTCACGTCCGTCCAGAGTGGAGACGCGTTTGGTGCGCGCGTCGTAGTGGACGAAGAACCCGCCGCCACCGATGCCCGCGCTGAACGGGTCGGTCACGCCGAGCGCGGCGGCGGTCGCGACGGCGGCGTCGACGGCGTTGCCACCGCGGCGAAGCACGTCGATACCGATCTGGGACGCGTCGGGGTCGACGCTGGAGACGGCACCGCCCCAGCCGACCTGCTCCGGCACGCGAGGCGGTGGTTCCGCCGCACCTGCGTGCGCAGGAGCGACCAGTACGACGGACAGCGTCAGTGCGGCAACCGTTCGCAACATGCGCACTCTTCTACTCCGTTACGACCGGATGGCAACACTGTCCTTGAGGAAGGCCTAAGGTGCGGAGGTGATCGATCTTGACCGGTTGCGAACGGATTTCGCGAACACCCCGCTCGACGAGGCCGACCGCGAGGACGTCCTGCGGCTGCTGCTGAGCCAGCGCCGCGACGACGACGCGGACCTCCTGCGCCACCTCCTGGCCGAGGAGACGGCTGCCCACCGAGAGGGCTGGGGCGTGAGCGAGGCGATGCTCCTCGCCGCGCTGCTCCTCGCCGAGTGCGGCCGTGAGGAGGACGTCTGGACGCTGTGGGAGGCCAAGAACGCCTCTTTCGACACCATGGCGGGCCTCGACGGCTTCCTGCTGTTCCCGGCGGGCATCGCGGGCACGACGGCGCACGTCATCGCGAGCGAGGACCACCCGGAGCGCGTCGACCTGATGACGTACATGAGCGAGTACCTCGAGTACGAGAAGCTCACCGACGACGACATCCGCGACCACATCGCGAACCTGCGCTCGTACCACGAGGGCTGACCAAGCGGCAGCCGGTCAGAGGACCTCCAGCGGATCAAGCTTGATGCGCACCAGCTCCTGTTCCTTCCGCGCGGTCCGCACGGCCTGCGCCTCGGCCAGGACGGCGGCCAGCTGACGGCCCTCGCTGCGGGCGACCCGGACCAGCGCCCGCTCCTTGGTCTCGTCGTCGCCCAGCGGCACGGGCCCGAGGATCTCGCCGGTGGGCGGCAACCGCAGCTCGTCGAGCAGCGCGTTCACCGCGTCCGGCGTGCCGTCGATGGTCGCCATCCGCACCGCCGGGGGGAACCCGAGCTCCGTCCGCGCGGCGAGCTCGGTGGCCGCGTGCCACACCGGGTCCCAGCGCACCAGCGCCTGCACCGGCGTCAGGCCCGAGTCCGCGATGACGACCACGCGTCCGTTGCCGGGGCGCACCAGGCCGGCAGCCGTCATCCAGCGGCGCAGCGCCTCCTCGGACGCCCTCAGGTCGGCGCGCCCGAGCAACGCCCAGCCGTCGAGCAACAGCACAGCACCGTAACCGCCCTCGGCCACGGGTTCGGCGCCCGGCGTGGCCACGACCAGGGAGGGCTTGCCCGGCACCTTGGTGAGCACCTCGTCGGCGCCGCTGGTGCGCACCGGATACCCGGGAAACGCCCGCCCCAGCTCCTCCGCCGTGCGCCGGGCACCGATGACCTGACCGCGCAGCCGACGAGATCCACACGTAGGACACCGGAACCCTGCCTCCGTGGCCGCACACCACCGGCAGTACGCGGGCTTCGGCATCCCGTCCTCGGTGCCGCCGGGCAACGCCAGCGGCCCCGCACACCGCCGGCAACGCGCGGGCCCCCGGCACTGCCCGCAGGCGAGCGCGGGCACATACCCGCGACGCGGCACCTGAATGAGAACCGGCGAGTCGGTCAGAGCGAAACGAGCCGCGTCGAACGCGATGGACGGCAGACGCGCCGTACGTGCGGCCGGGTCCTTGACCTCCTGCCACTCGTTGTCGCCCACCGACACGACGCGCGGCGCCACGGCCCGCAGGGTCTCCCGGGAGGCCACGATCTCGTGGGCCCAGCCCGTCTCGACCAGGAGCTGCGCCTCGGCCGTACGAGCGAAGCCACCGATCAGCAGCGCCGCCCCGGACATGTGCGCGCGCTGAACGAGCACGTCACGCACGTTCGGATACGGCGAACGCGGCTCAACGTGCAGGTCGTCGCCGTCGTCCCACACGACCAGCAGACCGGGATCCCTGACCGGGGCGAACGCGGTGGCGCGGGTGCCCACGACAACCCTGGCGATCCCCCGCCGCACGGCCAGCCAGCGCTTGTAGCGCTCCGACGGCCCCAGGTCGGCGGACAGGGTCACCACGCCCTCGATCAGCCTGTCGCACGCCTCGGAAACACGCGCCAGATCGCGGTGGTCCGGAACGACGATGACGACACCCCGGCCGGTGGAAGCGACCGCGGCAGCCGCCTCGGCCAGGCGCGCAGGCCAGTCCTCTGAGGGCAGGGCCTGCCAGACGGCGTGAGCGGGCCGGCCGGAGCGGAGTGCTTCGAGGTACTTGGGCCCACGGGGGTAGCGGGACCAGGCGTCGGCGGGGACGGGCGGCAGCTGCGAACGCACGGGCGGTGCCACGCCGCCAGCAGGGACGGACTCCGCACCAGGAGCGGCGGACCCGGCGGTGGGAGAAACAGGTCCGGCGGTGGGAGCGGTGGGCTCGGCACCAGCAGGAACGGACTCGGCACCAGAAGCGATGGCCCCCGCGGTGGGAGAAACAGGCCCGGCGGTGGGAGCGGCAGATTCGGCAGTGGGAGCAGCGGACTCGGCGGCACGAGCGGTGCGCTCGACTGAAGGGGCGGTGCGCTCGACTGAAGGGGCGGCAGGCGCTGTGGCAGGAGCGACGGGTTCGGTGACCGGTGCGCTCAGGGCCGCGGTGGACACGGTCGGTCCTGCGGCGGGTGCGATCGGCTTGGCGGAGGTCACGGCGTCCCCGGCAAGCGCGGCAGCCGACGAGGGCTCGGCGAAGGTGACGGAATCCCCGGCAGGTGCAGCGGCCGACGTCGAGTGGGCGGACGGCGCGGTCGATGCGGACTCGGCGGATGGTGCGACCGACGCGGACCGCGCGGCCGACGCGAGGTCGACGGACGGCGTGGCCGACTCGGGCTCCGCAGCCGGTGCGGCGGACCAGGAGTTGGCAGACGGTGCGGACGACTCGAGCTCGACGGACGGCGTGGCCGGCTCGAGCTCCGCAGCCGGTGCAGCGGAGTCGGAGCCGACGGCCGCAGCGGAGGCGGGCGCGGAGTCGGCGGCCGCGTCGGACGAGGCGCCCACCTGCTGCTGCGACACCCACGCCGGGACCTGGGGCAGCGGTGCCGGGGCGCTGGGCGCGGCGGCTTCCGCTCGGGCGTGACGGGGTGGGATCGCGAGCCTGAGCACGTCGATCATGCCGCCCGCGTACCTGTCGGCGATGGCGCGGGCCAGGGCGGCGATTTCCGGCGTCAGCACCGGCTCGGGTGAGACCACCTTTTCGATGAAGGCGAGCTTCTTCTCGTAGTCGGAGGTCTCGACTCGTTCGAGGAGGTAGCCGTCGACGAGCTGGCCCGCGAAACGGACGCGGACGCGGCAGCCCGGTACGGCCGCCTCGTCCAGTTCGGACGGAACCGCGTAGTCGAAGGGGCGGTCGAGGTGGGCCAGCGGCACGTCCACGACTATGCGGGCGACCGGCAGCACGGCCGCGGGGACTCGTTCCCCTCGCCTTGCTCCGGTCTTCGCGCTCATGCCTCTTGGTGTATCAGACACCCCCGACAGTCACGCGTTGCGCCTCACCAAACCGGTGAAGCCCGCCACGAACAGGGTGGCGAACGCCCAGGCCAGGATCTGCAGCAGCCACGTCGAGGCCAGCACGAACTGGCCTGCGCCCGACGCGGTGTCCACCGTGCAGCGAGCCGCGTCGACCTTGACCAGGGGTGTCGCCACGTTCAGCGCGTAGCCGACCTGTTCCACCACGGAGCACCGCACGGCGCCCGACGCCAGCACAACGGCCACCGACACCGCGAGCACGCCGGCCAGCCACAACAACGCTAGAGCCGGCCGGTAGCCGTGCCCGATGGTCAAGCCGCGGATGAGGTGCCAGATCCGGCCCCACCGCGACAGCTGGCCGCGGCGGCGCAGATCACGTTGGGCGGCAACGCGAATTCGCCGGACGTCGCGTTCGTGCCCGGCCGCCTGGTGGGCGGCGGCGAGTTGCACCCACGGCTGGGTCGAGTAGTAGGGCGTGCGCGTGGCCAGCAGCGACAGCCATTCGTCCACTGTGGCGTCACGGGGCAGGCCCTCGTAGACCAGGCCTTCCAGCTGAACGGAACCCTCGATCCCCTCGAACGGCATGAGCAGGTCCTTGCCGACCTTGACGTGCCGCAGGTCGACCGCGACCGCCGGCGAGGTGAAGCGGCCGTCGCGCAGGACGATCTGGCCGTCGACACGGGCGCCGCGCATCCGGACCGCGGCGTGGGTGCCGTCGCTCGAGGCCCGGCAGCCGTGGGACAAGAAGATCGCGTCGCCGACCTGGACGTCCACCAGGTGCAGGGTCGAGTCGAACCGCGCGCCGCGGCAGGAGATCACGCCCGCGACTCGTGAGCCGCTCAGCACCACCGAACCCGCGGCCTGGAACCCGTCGTCGAGGTAGACGCTGCCGCCGATGCGCATGTGCAGCGCGTAGATCGACTCGTCGCCGCTCAGCCGGGCCGAGCTCAGGTGCAGGTCGTGGTCCACCGTCAGGCCGCGGGCCCGGATCGACGGCGCGACCAGGCCCTCCAGGTCCAGCTGGGAGAAGTGCGCCCGGCTGAGCAGCACCGGCTGCTCAGCCGTGCAGTCGCGCAGCACCAGCGGCCGCTTGACCACCAGGTCCCGCAGGTCGAGCTGGCCCTCGATGTGCGCGCCGACCACGCGCAGCCCGCTGGGATCCAGGTCGTCGGCCTCCGTCAGCAACCGCCGGATCTCGTCCCCCGTGATCTCCACGGGGCCACGTTAACCGGAGATCGACTCCTGGCCGTTCTCAATGTGACCACACAAACGACGGCGGAACCGCGGCTCCTCCTCCACCGTCACGGTCAGGTCGTACCAGCCGGAGTTCATCACGGTCAGCCAAGGGATCACGTGCCGATGGCCGGGGCGCACCACGTACTTCCGCCGGCCCAGCACGAACGTCAGTCGTGCCGGGCCGCTGTTCTCGAACGTCAGCGTCAGCACGCGGCTGTATCCGCGCACCGACGACGACACCCGCGCACGGTCCGTGGCAGACCCGGCGAACTCACGGCGGAAGCCGTTGGGGCCCAGCAAGACCAGGTCGTGATCACCCGCGACCTCGAGGGAGGCCGACGACGCGACGTCGAAGTGCTGCGGCAAGGCGAACTGGCCGGAGTACGGGTACAGCGCGAAGTGCACGGAAGCGGAGCCGGAGTTCGTCATCTCCAGCAACTCCCCGCGCAACGACGCGTCAGGCTGATACGGCAGAGCGCGCGCACGTCGCCGTCCGGGCTCCTGCTCCGGCATCTTCTGCGACGACGGCGGCGCGGGACGCCAGCGCGGCGTCGCGGGAGGCACCGGCGCGGGCTCGCCGACCTCGGGCCACGTGCGGCGCCGGTCGAAATCGAACACCGAGGTCAGGTCACCCGACACGGTGCGGCGCCACGCGGAGATCTCCTCTGAGCGCACGCCGGTCCACCGCTCCAGGAACTGCGTCATCGACGTGTGGTCGAACACCTGCGAACACACGTATCCGCCAACGGACCACGGCGAGACGACGGTCATCGGCACGCGCGCGCCCAACCCCAACGGCTTGTCACCCACGTACTCATCGGCGACGGACAGCGGCGGACGCGGCGGTGGCACGTGGTCGTAAAAGCCGTCGTTCTCGTCGTAGGTGATGAACAGGACGGTGGACTCCCACACGTCCTGGTTGGAAGCCAACGCGTCCAACACCTGATAGGTGATCGAGGCGGACGCGGCGGGCGACGACGCGCCGGGGTGTTCCGAGTCCACAGAGGACGGGACGAGGTAGGAGACAGCGGGCAGCCGGCCGGACTCGACATCGGCCCGGAACGCCTCCCCCAGCCCGCCGGGACGAACGCGGTGCAGTCCCCTGTCGTACAAGGACCTCTCCGCGGCGGTGAGCCGCGACAGGTCGATCGCGCCGATCAGCGCCGGGTCCCCGGTCCCGTAGAGCTTGTCCAGCGACTTGAACCCGGCCGGCAGCACCTTGCGCGCGATCTCCTTGAACCGCACGAAGAACTCCAGGTTGTTGTCCTGGAAGTTGTCCCACTCCTGGTACACCCGCCACGACTTCCCCGCCGCCTCAAGACGTTCCGGGTAGGTCTTCCACGTGTAGCCGGTGTGCTTGTCCTCGTTGTAGGCCGCGTTCCCGGTCGCCCGAGCACCGGAAGGCTCGAAACCGGTGTACCCGGACACCCAGTAGTTCCGGTTCGGCGACGTGGAAGAAGGCACCGAGCAGTGGTAGGCGTCGCACAACGTGAAGGTGTCGGCCAGCTCGTAGTGGAACGGGATGTCCTGCCGCGTGTAGAACGCCATCGTCGCCGCGGTCTTCGCCGGCACCCAGTTGTCGTTCCACCCGCCGCGCAACGCCGAGTGCCCGCCGTTCCAGCTGTGGTCCAGGTCGCCGATGTAGTGGATGTCCCGCCCGGAGGCCGACTCGCGCACCGGGAACGGCAGCACGCCCGACTGGTCGAACACCCCGCGCAACGCGTTCCGGTCCGAGAACCCGCGCACGCCACGAAGTGTGCCGTAGTAGTGGTCGAACGATCTGTTCTCCTGCATCAACAGCACGACGTGCTTGATCGCGCGCAACCCTCCCGCACGAGGCTCACGGGCCAATGCGGCGTACACCGACGGCGGCAGCAACGTGCCAGACGCAGCAGCAGCGACGGCGGCCATGAACCCACGACGAGAAAGCGACATGGAACGAGTTTCTAGTCTCAAATGGTGACGCGGAACCAACCCACGTATGAACTGACATGGTCCGCGCGATGTATCAGGGTCCGTGCCGAGGACTCCGCTGGATGCGTGGACCCACTCGACGTCCGCCTGCTCGGACCCCTCGAAGTCACCGGGCCAGGCGGCGTGCTGCGCCTCGCCGGTACGCGCCAGCGCTCCCTCCTGGCGCTGCCGGCGTTGCGCGCACACTCGGTGCTCCCCGCAACGCACCTGATCGACGCGTTGCGGGGCACCGAGCCCCACGACGGTCCGGTTAGCGTTCGGGCAACGCCCGGTTGTGACGCTTCTGTCCGTACGCCAAACACGGACAAGGGGAAACAACCATGAGACTGCGAATCGCCGCCGCGACACTCGCCATCGGCCTGTGCACCGCGGGTGTCGCCACAGCGGACGAGGTCCCCCTGGAGTTCCAGAACAGACCGGACGTCGCGGCCTGCTACAACGCCGTGCCCACGATCACCGGCTCCGGCTTCATCCAGGGCACCCCGCTGCCGGACGTGATCCAGGGCAGCCCCCTGCCCGACGACATCTGGGGCCTGGACGGCAACGACATCATCCTCGGTCTCGGCGCCGACGACGTCATCCACGGCGGCAGCGGCAACGACCTGATCTGCGCCGGCTGGGGCGACGACAGGGTTCAGGGCGGCCCCGACGACGACACCGCCCACGGCGAACCGGGCAACGACCGGCTGCGTGGCGGCGACGGGATGGACCTGCTGTCCGGCGACCTGAACGCCGACGCCGGCGACGGTGAGGCCGGCTTCGACTTCTGCACGCCGTCCACGGAGGTCCAGGTCAGCTGCTGACCGACTGCCTCAGCAGGATCTCCGTGGCGGGATCGGGGCGCACCCCGAGCTGCCGCAACGAGTCCAGCACGCGCGCACGGGTCTCCGCAGTCCTTTGTGGATTCCGTGCGCGCAGCGCTGCGGCCAGCGCCAGCCGGTGGCCGCGCGGCTCGAACGGTTCCAGCCTCAGCGCGCGGTCGGCCAGCCGCCACGCCAGCACCGGATCCGCGGTGACGAGCCGGAGCTCGCCCAGTGCCAGCAGGTTGTGCACGTACCGGGCCCGCACCTCGGTGATCTCGGCCTCGCACACGTCCGCCAGGTCCGGCAGCGGCTCGCCGCGCCACAGCGCGACCGCCTGGTCCAGCTGGTCGGGGTCGCTGAGATCCTGGACCGACCTCGTCCGCCGTCGCGCACCCGAGGGCGACCAGCGCCGTCAACGCCGTCCGCACCTCGCCGGACACGCGGCTGAGCACCTCTTCCGCGGCGTAGCGCCACGACGCGGCGGGCCCGGCGCTGAGCGACAGCCTGATGAGGGCGGGCCAGCCGTGCAGGTCCTCGGTGAGCTCGCGGCCGAACCGGCGGGCCAGCGCGGCCGTCTCGGCGCCGGTGAAGGCCAGGTCGTCCGTCCCGATCGTGGCCACCTCGCCCGCCGCCTCCCTGCGGGCCAGCGGGAGGCTCACGCACCGGCCGGACAGCACCAGGTGCGCGGTGTCAGGCAACGCACGTGCGACGGCACCGAGGAGCTCGGCTCCCGGTGAACCGCCGGGGATCTCGTGGACGTCGTCGAGCAGCAGGCACACGTCGAGCGGGCCTCGCTGACGCAGTGCCGCGATGACCTCTCGCGTGCCCGGCTCAGGACCGTGAGCGGTGGCGAGGGCGTCCAGGATCGCGGCGGCCAGCGTGCTCGCGTCCTCGTGGCCGGGCCCGCAGGTCACCCACACGTCGACGCCGCGCGGGTCTAGGAGGTTCGCCCGGACCGCCTGGGCCAGCGCCGTGGTCTTGCCGAAGCCGGGACCGGCGACGACCAGCGTGACCGGGCGGCACCAGCGTTGCCGCAACCGGTCGACGAGCCGCAGGCGCGGCAGCTCGACGTCCAACGGCCGCGGCACCCCGCGCAGGTGGTCCTCCCCCACTCACTGCGGAGACCGCCGGGCGGCCGGAAATACGCGGAACGGCCCGCCTCCCGAGGGAAGCGGGCCGTTCGCTGAACGACGATCAGGCGCCGGCGGCAGCGCGCAGGGCGTCGGCACGGTCCGTCGACTCCCAGGGCAGGTCGACGTCGGTGCGGCCGAAGTGGCCGTACGCGGCGGTCGGGGCGTAGATCGGGCGCAGCAGGTCGAGGTCGCGGATGATCGCGGCCGGTCGGAGGTCGAACACCTCGGTGATGGCCTGCTGGATCTTCTGCGGGTCGACCGTCTCGGTGCCGAAGGTCTCGACGAACAGACCCACCGGCGCCGCCTTGCCGATCGCGTACGCGACCTGCACCTCGACGCGAGTGGCCAGGCCGGCCGCGACGGTGTTCTTCGCGACCCATCGCATCGCGTAGGCGGCGGAGCGGTCGACCTTCGACGGGTCCTTGCCGGAGAACGCACCACCACCGTGGCGGGCCATGCCGCCGTAGGTGTCGACGATGATCTTGCGGCCGGTCAGGCCCGCGTCACCCATCGGGCCACCGATGACGAACCGGCCGGTCGGGTTGGTCAGCAACCGCACACCGGACGTGTCCAGACCCAGCTCCTCGATCTCCGGCTGGACCACGTGCGTGCGCAGGTCGACACCGAGCAGCTTCTCCAGGTCGATGCCGTCGGCGTGCTGGGTGGAGATCACCACCGTGTCGAGGCGGACCGGCTGGTCGCCCGCGTATTCGATGGTGACCTGGGTCTTGCCGTCCGGGCGCAGGTACGGGACGGTGCCGTCCTTGCGGACCGCGGTCAGCCGGCGCGAGAGCCGGTGAGCCAGCGCGATCGGCAGCGGCATGAGCTCGGGCGTGTCGGTGCACGCGTAGCCGAACATCAGGCCCTGGTCGCCCGCGCCCTGCTTGTCGATCTCGTCCGCCGCACCCTCGACCCGGTTCTCGAACGCGACATCGACACCCTGCGCGATGTCCGGGGACTGCGCGCCGATGGCGACGTTCACGCCGCACGAGTGACCGTCGAAGCCCTTAGCGGACGAGTCGTAGCCGATCTCCAGGATCTTCTCGCGCACGATCGTGGGGATGTCGGCGTAGGCCTCCGTGGTGACCTCACCCGCGACGTGGACCTGCCCCGTGGTGACCAGCGTCTCCACCGCGACACGCGAGCGCGGGTCCTTCGCCAGCAGCGCGTCGAGGATCGAGTCGCTGATCGCGTCGCAGATCTTGTCGGGGTGTCCCTCGGTCACCGACTCACTGGTGAACAGCCTGCTGCTGTGCTGGCTCACGGACACTCCTTGTTCGCAGTCGTGACGTCGTAAAAAGCTTACTGAGGTTCAGCGGAACGGGCGGTAACTGCGTCCCACACCACGGACGCCAGTTGCACTTTCGAACCGTGTGGTATAGGGGTTTCGGCGCCCTCGGCGGACAACAGCCAGCCGGCGTTGTCCTCCTGTTCGAAGGCCTTGCCGTCACCGACCGCGTTGACGACCAGGAGGTCGCAGCCCTTGCGGCGCAGCTTCACCCGGCCGTAGTCGAGCACCGAGGTCGTCTCGTCACCCGTCTCCGCGGCGAACCCGACGATCACCTGACCCTCCCGACGTGCGGAAACGAGCTCCGCGAGGATGTCGGGGTTCTTCGTCAGCGTGATCGGGTCCGGGTCGGCGGACGTCTTCTTGATCTTGTGCCCGGCGAGTGCGACGGGCCGGAAGTCGGCCACCGCGGCGGCCATCACGACCACGTCCGCGTCCGCCGCGACCTTGTGCATGGCGTCGCGCAGCTCGAGCGCCGAGCCGACCCGCACCAGGTCGACCCCGGCGGGCGTCGGGAGATCCGCGGTGTTGCCCGCGACCAGCGTCACCCTGGCGCCGCGCTGAGCCGCGACCCGCGCCAGTGCGTAGCCCTGCTTGCCGGACGAGCGGTTGCCGAGGAAGCGCACCGGATCGAGGGGTTCGCGCGTACCGCCGGCCGAAATCGCGACGTGCACGCCCTCCAGTGTCCGCTGCAGAGCGTCACGGCGCACCAGCAGCAACCGGGCCAGCTCGACGATCTCGGCGGGGTCCGGCAGGCGGCCCTTGCCGGTGTCCTTGCCGGTGAGACGGCCGCTCGCCGGTTCGGCGACGACGACACCGCGGCTGCGCAGCAGTGCCACGTTGTGCTGGGTGGCCGGGTGCTCCCACATCTCGGTGTGCATCGCCGGGACCAGCAGGACCGGGCAGCGCGCGGTCAGCAGGGTGTTCGTCAGCAGGTCGTCCGCGAGGCCGTGCGCGGCCTTCGCGATGATGTTCGCGGTCGCGGGGGCGACCACCACGAGGTCGGCGTTCTGCCCGAGCTTGACGTGCGGCACCTCGTGCACGTCGTCGAACGGGTCAGCGGTCACGACCTGGCCGGACAGCGCCTCGAACGTGGCGGCTCCCACGAACTTCAGCGCGCCCTCGGTGGGGACGACCCGCACCGAGTGACCGGACTCGGTCAGCCGCCGCAGCACCTCACAGGCCTTGTACGCGGCGATGCCCCCGCCGACCCCGAGGACGATCCGGGGTTTGACGGGGGCATCAACGACGTCATGCGAAGCGGAAGTCAACAGTTCTCCTGTGAGGAACGACCGATGAGGGCCACGCCCCCCACGAGGAGGACCCCCGCAGGTTGCCGGTGCACTGCCCCAGCAGGTAGTCCAGACGCGCGCCCGGACGGGGGTCCGGGGGCGGAGCCCCCGGCTGGGGGTGTGGGGGCTCCGCCCCCACAAGACGCCAAGCGTCGAGCTCGGTCTGCGCCTTCTGCAGACAGACCTCTCCCCGAGACGCTTACTCGCCCTCGGTGTGCTCGAGGAGACCAGCGTGAATCTCCCGGAGAGCGATGGAGAGGGGCTTCTCACGCGGGCCCGGCTCGACGAGCGGGCCGACGTACTCGAGCAGGCCCTCGCCGAGCTGCGCGTAGTAGTCGTTGATCTGGCGGGCACGCTTCGCGGCGTAGATCACCAACGCGTACTTCGAGCTCACCTGCTCAAGCAGGTCGTCGATCGGCGGGTTGGTGATGCCCTCCGGAGAACCGGTCAGATGACCGAGCTCGGTGTGGGTGATCACTCTCAAACTCCTGAGATTCGTGGTCCGACCATCAAGGATAGCAAGTCGGCGGCCGCCGACTTCACGTCGGCGTTCACGACGACCTCGTCGAACTCTTTTTCGGCCGCGAGTTCCTCACGCGCGATGGCGAGCCTGCGCTCGACGATCGCCGGGTCCTCGGTGCCACGTCCGGTCAGCCTGACGACCAGATGCTCCCAGGACGGGGGCATCAGCATCACCAGCTGGGCGTCCGGCATGGCCTCTCGGACCTGCCGCGCTCCCTGCAGTTCGATCTCCAGCAGAGCGGGCTTGCCCGCGGCCAGTGCTTCCTCGACCGGTTTTCGGGGAGTTCCGTAGCAGTTGCCGGCGAACTCGGCGTGTTCGAGGAACTCGCCGGCGTCGATCATCTGCTGGAACTTCTCGCGGTCGACGAAGTGGTAGTGCACCCCGTCGACCTCGCCCGGCCTCGGCTTCCTGGTGGTCGCCGAGACGGAGAAGTACACATCGGGTTGCTGCTTGCGCAGCTCCGCCAGGACGCTCGACTTGCCTACGCCTGACGGCCCGGACAGGACGGTGAGACGGGAGCGGGCAGAGCCCGCTCCCGTCCCGGTGTCACTCACTCTCCGCTGAACTCGGAGAGCAGGGCCTTGCGCTGGCGGTCACCCAGACCGCGCAGGCGGCGGCTCGGAGCGATCTCGAGGCGCTCCATGATCTGCTGCGCGCGCACCTTGCCGACGCCCGGCAGGGCCTCGAGCAGCGCGGACACCTTCATCTTGCCCAGGACCTCGTCGCTCTCGGCGGCCTTGAGCACGTCCGTCAGGGTCGTGCCGCCGCGCTTGAGGCGCTCCTTGAGCTCAGCCCGAGCGCGACGAGCGGCAGCAGCCTTCTCCAGCGCTGCGGCTCGCTGCTCCTCGGTAAGCTGGGGAAGAGCCACGATTTCCTCCGTGGTGTGGATTCTTTTCGGATCGGTGCCGCGACCGTACCGACCGCAATTGCCTGGGGACAACGTGACCCAGTCAGGTAAATCTTCAGCGGCCATGAGTGAAGCGGCGGGTGGTAGTAGTACCAACACCCTCCAGCGGCCTGATCACCGCCACCGGCGACTCTTCGCACACCAGAGGTGTGCTATGAAGCCGGTGACCAGCGGGGCAGCCGGTGGGCTGGACCCTACCAACACATGTTTCCCCAGGTGAGCGCGCCACACCCCAAAAGTTGTGGCGCGCCCGCCCGTCAGAGGCCCTCTTGAACCCTCTGCACGGCGCTGACCAGCGACGATACGTCCGGCCCATGCCTGAGAACATCTCGTGAAGAAGTCGGCAAAACGTTGCGCATGTCGGGGCCGAAGAGCCGTTTTAGATCGGCCACCGAGCCGCCCTGAGCACCGAAACCGGGGGCCAGGATCGGTCCGTTGAACCCCGCGAGGTCCACATCCGTTTCCCCGATCGTGGCACCCACGACGAGACCAACATCGCCGCACGGGGAAATGCCGGAATTCCGAGCCGCGGCGAAATCGATGATCGTCTGCGCCACCGTTCGCCCGTCCGGAGCAACCGCGCGCTGGACCTCGGCACCCTCCGGGTTCGACGTCAGCGCGAGCACGAAGACCCCGCGGCCGGTCGCCCGCGCCGTGTCCAGTGCTGGCTGCAGCGACCCGAAGCCGAGGAACGGAGACAGCGTCACCGCGTCTCCTGCCAGCGGCGATCCGTCGCCCAGGTACGCCTCGGCGTAGGCGGCCATGGTCGAGCCGATGTCGCCGCGCTTGGCGTCCACGAGCACCAGCGTGCCCGAGTCGCGCAGCTCCGAGATCACCCGTTCGAGCACGGCGACGCCACGTGACCCGTAGGCCTCGAAGAACGCCGCCTGGGGCTTGACCATCGCCACCTTGCCGCCGAACGCCTCCGCGGCCGTCAGAGCGAACCGTTCGAGGCCCTCCGCGGTCCGCGAGAGGCCCCAGGCGTCCAGCAGGCTCGGGTGCGGGTCGATGCCGACGCACAGGGGTCCGTGCGCCGCAACGGCTTTCGCCAGTTTTTCGCCGAAGGTCACACGCCCTCCCTCAGCGCCGCCTGGAGCGCCTGCAGCGGCTGCACCCCGATGTCACCGCGGATGAGCGCCTCGATGCCGTGCACGGCCGCGGCAGCGCCCTGGATGGTGGTGACGCACGGGATGTCCTTCGCCACGGCGGCGGTGCGGATCTCGTAGCCGTCCACGCGCGGGCCGCTGTTGCCGTACGGCGTGTTGAAGATCATGTCGATCTCGCCGGCCAGGATCATGTCGACGACGTTGCCCTCGCCCTCGAAGTGCTTGCGCACCTCGGTGCACGCGATCCCGTTGCGCTTGAGCACCTCCGCGGTGCCGGACGTGGCGAGGATCTGGAAGCCCAGGTCCGCCAGGCGCTTCACCGGGAAGATCATCGCGCGCTTGTCGCGGTTCGCGAACGACACGAACACCTTGCCCGAGGTAGGCAGCGAGCCGTAGGAGGCCGTCTGCGACTTCGCGAACGCCTTGCCGAACGACGAGTCGATGCCCATGACCTCGCCGGTGGACTTCATCTCCGGCCCCAGCAGCGAGTCGACGCCGTGGCCTTCCGGCGTGCGGAAGCGGTGGAACTGCATGACCGCCTCCTTGACCGCGACCGGCGCGTGCTCCGGCAGCCGGGCACCGTCACCGGTGGCCGGCAGCAGGCCCTCCTCGCGCAGCTCCGCGATCGTGGCGCCGAGCATGACCCGAGAGGCGGCCTTGGCCATCGAGACAGCCGTCGCCTTGGACACGAACGGCACCGTGCGCGACGCACGCGGGTTTGCCTCCAGGACGTACAGCACGTCGTCCTTGAGCGCGTACTGGACGTTCAGCAGGCCCTTCACGCCGACGCCGCGGGCGATGGCCTCGGTGGAGCGGCGGACGTTCTCGATGTCCGACGCGCCGAGCGTGATCGGCGGCAGCGCGCACGACGAGTCGCCGGAGTGCACACCGGCTTCTTCGATGTGCTCCATCACGCCGCCGATGAACACCTCGTCGCCGTCGCACAGCGCGTCGACGTCGATCTCGATGGCGTCGTCGAGGAACCGGTCGACCAGCACCGGGTGCTCGGGCGTCACCTCGGTCGCGCGGGCGATGTAGCCCGACAGCGACTCCTCGTCGTACACGATCTCCATGCCGCGCCCGCCGAGCACGTAGGAGGGCCGCACGAGGACCGGGTAACCGATCTCGTCCGCGATCTCCTTCGCCTCGTCGAACGACGTGGCCGTACCGAACTTCGGCGCGGGCAGACCGGCCTCGGTCAGCACCTTGCCGAACTGGCCGCGGTCCTCGGCGAGGTGGATCGCCTCGGGCGTCGTCCCGACGACGGGCACGCCGGCGTCGGCCAGGCGCTGCGCCAGACCCAGCGGCGTCTGGCCGCCGAGCTGCACGATCACGCCCGCGACCTCACCGGAGGCCTGCTCCGAGTGCACGACCTCCAGCACGTCCTCGAACGTCAGCGGCTCGAAGTACAGGCGGTCGGAGGTGTCGTAGTCCGTCGACACGGTCTCCGGGTTGCAGTTGACCATGACGGTCTCGTACCCGGCCTCCCGCAACGCCATCGCCGCGTGCACGCACGAGTAGTCGAACTCGATGCCCTGCCCGATGCGGTTCGGCCCGGAGCCCAGGATCAGCACCTTCGGCTTCTCCCGCTGCTCGGCCACCTCGGACTCGGCGTTCGGGTCCAGCTCGTACGCGGAGTAGTGGTACGGCGTCTCGGACTTGAACTCCGCCGCGCACGTGTCGACCGTCTTGTAGACCGGCCGCACGCCCAGACGGTGCCGCAGCGTGCGCACGCCGTCCTCACCGGCGAGCTCCGGCCGCAGCACGGAGATCTGCCGGTCGGACAGACCAGCTCGCTTCGCCTTGCGCAGCAACGGCTCGTCCAGCACGGGAGCGTCCAGCAGCTCCGTGCGCAACGTGCCGAGCCAGGCGATCTGCTCGATGAACCACGGGTCGATCCCCGACGCGCGGTGGACGTCCTCAATGGACGCACCGAGGCGGAGAGCACGCTCGACCGTGTACAGGCGGCCATCGTGACCGCGTTCCAACTGTGCCAGGACCGATTCGAGCGTAACGCCCTCCGGGTCCGGCTGAGTCCAGAAACCGACCGATTTCGTTTCCAGCGAACGCAGCGCCTTACCCAGCGCCTCAACGAAGTTCCGGCCGATGGACATGGCCTCGCCGACCGACTTCATCGTGGTCGTCAGCGTGGGATCCGCGCCGGGGAACTTCTCGAACGCGAACCGCGGCGCCTTCACCACGACGTAGTCGAGCGTCGGCTCGAACGACGCCGGGGTCTCCCCCGTGATGTCGTTGGTGATCTCGTCGAGCGTGTAGCCGATGGCGAGCTTCGCGGCGATCTTGGCGATCGGGAAACCGGTTGCCTTGGACGCCAGCGCCGAAGAGCGCGACACCCGCGGGTTCATCTCGATGACGACCATGCGGCCGTTCTGCGGGTGGATCGCGAACTGGATGTTGCAGCCACCGGTGTCGACGCCGACCTCGCGGATGACCTTGATGCCGACGTCGCGCATGTGCTGGTACTCGCGGTCGGTCAGCGTCATCGCGGGCGCGACCGTCACCGAGTCACCGGTGTGCACGCCCATCGGGTCGATGTTCTCGATCGAGCAGATGACGACCACGTTGTCGTTGCGGTCGCGCATGAGCTCGAGCTCGTACTCCTTCCACCCGAGCACGCTCTCCTCGATGAGCACCTCGGTGACCGGAGATTCCTCGAGACCGATGGACGCCAGACGCTCCAGCTCGTCGGGAGTGTGCGCCATGCCCGAACCCAGGCCGCCCATGGTGAACGAGGGGCGGATGACGACCGGCAGGCCAAGCTCGGCGACCGTCGCGCGGACCTCGTCCATCGACTTGCAGACGGCCGAACGCGGGACGTCGGCGCCGATCTTGCGCACGATGTCCTTGAACATCTGCCGGTCCTCACCGCGCTGGATCGCGTCGATGTCGGCACCGATCAGCTCGACGTGGTACTTCTCCAGCACACCGCGCTCGTGCAGCGCGATGGCGGTGTTCAGCGCGGTCTGGCCACCCAGGGTCGCGAGGACGGCGTCCGGGCGTTCCTGCGCGATGACCTTCTCCACGAACTCGGCCGTGATCGGCTCGATGTAGGTGGCGTCGGCGAACTCGGGGTCGGTCATGATCGTCGCCGGGTTGGAGTTCACCAGGCTGACCCTGATGCCCTCCTCCCGCAGCACCCGGCACGCCTGGGTGCCGGAGTAGTCGAACTCGCACGCCTGACCGATGACGATCGGGCCGGAGCCGATGACGAGAATGTGCTTGAGATCGGTCCTCTTCGGCATCAGCGGGCCTCATTCATCAGCGTCACGAACTCGTCGAACAGGGGCGCGGCGTCGTGGGGACCTGCCGCGGCCTCGGGGTGGTACTGCACGGAGAACGCCGGCGCGTCGAGCAACCGGACGCCCTCGACGGTGCCGTCGTTGGGGCAGTAGTGGGACAGCACGGCGCGGCCGAACTCGGAGGAGAACTCCTCGCCCGGCGTGCCCTCCAGCGCGAACCCGTGGTTCTGCGAGGTGATGGCGACCTTGCCGGTGGCCACGTCGATCACCGGGATGTTGATGCCGCGGTGGCCGTAGCGCATCTTGTACGTCCCGCGGCCGAGCGCGCGGCCGAGGATCTGGTTGCCGAAGCAGATGCCGAACAGCGGCAGCTTGCGGCCCAGCGCCTCCTTGGTGAGCGCGATCGCGTGGTCCTGGGTGGCCGGGTCACCGGGACCGTTGCTCAGGAACAGGCCGTCCGGGCTGACCGCGAGGATGTCCTCGAAGGTGCTCGTCAGCGGCAGCACGTGCACCTCGATGCCGCGCGCCGCCATCATCCGCGGGGTGTTCGACTTGATGCCCAGGTCGAGCGCCGCGACGGTGAACTTCTTCTCGCCGATGGCCTCCACCACGTACGGCTTGTCCGTGGTGACGTCGACGGCGAGGTTCGCGCCCAGCATCTGCGCGCTGGTCTTGACCTGCTCGACCATCGACGCGTCGTCGGTGAGGTCACCGCCGGAGAAGACACCGGCCCGCATGGCACCCTGCTCGCGGATGTGGCGGGTCAGCGTGCGGGTGTCGATGCCCGCGATGCCGACGACGCCCTGCTTCGCGAGCTCCTCGTCCAGGCCGCGCTTGGACCGCCAGTTCGACGGGGTTCGCGCGGGGTCGCGGACGACGTAGCCCGCGACCCAGATCCTCGACGACTCGTCGTCCTCGTCGTTCCAGCCGGTGTTGCCGATCTGCGGCGCGGTCTGCACCACGATCTGGCGGTGGTAGGACGGGTCGGTCAGGGTCTCCTGGTAGCCGGTCATGGCCGTGGAGAACACGACCTCGCCGAGCGAGACGCCTGTCGCTCCGTACGCCTCACCGCGGAAGACACGTCCGTCTTCCAGCACCAATGCCGCGTTCGTCACGCCTTGCCTCCCACTAGAGCTGCTACCCATTCCTCGTAAACGTCCTTGTCGTCACCGCGGAAACCGGTGTCGAAGAGGTGGCCCTGGTTCTCCCACCGGACCACCAGCAGTCCCTCTTCGCTGAACATGACCTTCCCGGCGAGCCCGCGGTCGGTGCGGGCGTCCCGGACGGCCTCTGCGGGGATGAAGATCGGCGACGCGCCGGTCCGGTCGATCGCGATGCCTTCCGGCACCAGGCTCAGCATGGCCTCCGCGCGGTGGCCGATGTCGCCGACCTGGATGCGGTCCTGCCAGTTGCCCGCGTTCGTCGTTCCGATGTAGACGCCCGTGGTCGAGAGCCTCGGCGCGCCCAGGGTCTCCGGTCGCGCCGGGAACGCGGGCAGGCCGGCCTGCTTCGCCTGGCGCCGCTTCCAGCCGTGCCACATGCCGTACACGCACAGCGCGAAGAACAGGAGAACCGCCAGCGAGAGCAGTACGCGGGTCATTCCGCAATCCTTCCCGCCAGAGCGGTGACCCGGCCACGCAAGATGGTCGCCGTCACCGCGCCGGGCAGTTCCATGCCCTCGAACGGGGTGTTGCCCGCGACGCTCGCGAGCTCCGCGCCGTTCACGGTCCACGTCGCGTCCGGGTCGACCAGTACGAGGTTCGCGGGCTCACCGGCCGCGATCGGGCGGCCCTGGTCGGTGAGACCCGCGATCTCGGCGGGCCTCTCGCTCATGACCCGTGCGACGCCGCGCCAGTCCAGCAGTCCGGTCTTCACCATCGTCTCGACGACGATGCCGAGCGCGGTCTGCAGTCCGAGCATGCCCGGCCTGGCCGCCGACCACTCGCAGTCCTTGTCCTGGATCGCGTGCGGGGCGTGGTCCGTGGCGACGCAGTCGATGGTGCCGTCGGCCAGTGCCTGCCGCAGCGCGTCGACGTCGGCCTGCGTGCGCAGCGGCGGGTTGACCTTGTTGACCGGGTCGTAGGTGCTCAGCCGGTCGTCGGTCAGGATCAGGTGGTGCGGGGTGACCTCGGCGGAGACCTTGGTACCGCGCGCCTTGGCCCACCTGAGGACGTCGGCCGTGCCGGTGGTGCTGACGTGGCAGACGTGCAGCTTCGCGTCGACCTGCTTCGCGAGGATGCAGTCGCGGGCGACGATCGACTCCTCGGCGGCCGCGGGCCAGCCCTGCAGGCCGAGGCGGGACGCGTTCTCGCCCTCGTGCGCCTGGGCGCCGATGGTGAGGCGCGGCTCCTCGGCGTGCTGGGCGATGACGGCGCCCAGGGCCTTCGAGTACTCGAGAGCGCGGCGCATGATCAACGGGTCGTGCACGCAGAGGCCGTCGTCGGAGAAGACCTTCACGTTGGCCTTGGAGTTCGCCATCGTGCCGAGCTCGGCGAGCTTCTCGCCCTTGAGGCCGACGGTGACGGCGCCGACCGGGTGGACGTCGACGAGGCCGACCTCCTTGCCGCGGCGGGCGACGTGCTCGACGATCACCGCGTTGTCGGCGACCGGGTCGGTGTTGGCCATCGCGAAAACCGCCGTGTAGCCACCGAGAGCGGCCGCTTTGGAGCCCGTCTCGATGGTCTCGGTGTCCTCGCGGCCGGGCTCGCGCAGATGGGTGTGCAGGTCGACGAATCCGGGCAGCAGGACCGCTCCGTTGCCCTCGATCACTTCGGCGTTGTCGTCCGTACCTTCTGCGATCACGCCGTCGCGGATCAGCAGATCGATCGGTTCCCCCTCGCCGTAGGGCCTAACTCCCTTGATCAGCAAGGGCTTCACGCGTTTTCCTCCTCGTGGGCAAGCAGGTGGTAAAGCACGGCCATGCGCACGTGGACACCGTTGCGGACCTGCTCGGTGATGGCGGCCTGCGGGCTGTCGGCGACGACGGAGGCGATCTCCATGCCGCGCAGCATCGGGCCGGGGTGCAGCACGACGGCGTGCTCTGGCAGCAGCTTCAGGCGGCGCTCGTTGAGGCCGTAGGCGATCGAGTACTCGCGCGAGCTCGGGAAGAACCCGCCGTGCATCCGCTCGGCCTGGACCCTGAGCATCATGACGGCGTCCTGCGACGCGAGCTCGGCGTCGATCTCGTGCGAGACCGTGACCGGCCACTTCTCCACACCGGTCGGCAGGAGCGTGGGCGGCGCGACGAGCGTGACCTCGGCACCGAGCGTGGTGAGCAGGTGCACGTTCGACCGCGCGACCCGGCTGTGCAGGACGTCGCCGACGATCGCGACGCGGCGGCCGTCGAGGCTGCCCAGCCGGTCGCGCAACGTGGCGGCGTCGAGCAGCGCCTGCGTGGGGTGCTCGTGCATGCCGTCGCCCGCGTTCACCACGGACGTGCTGGTGTGCTTGAGCCAGCCCGCGAGCCGGTGGGCGGCGCCGGACGCCGGGTGCCGCACGATCACGCAGTCCGCGCCGGCGGCCTGCAGGGTCAGCGCGGTGTCCCTGAGCGACTCGCCCTTGCTGACGCTGGACCCGGAGCTGCTGACGTTGATCACGTCCGCGGACATCCACTTGCCGGCGATCTCGAAGCTCACGCGGGTGCGCGTGCTGTTCTCGTAGAACATCGTGATCACCGTGCGGCCGCGCAGCGTCGGCAGCTTGCGGACCTCGCGGCCGAGCAGCGCCTGCTTGAGGCGGTCGGCGGTGTCGAGGATCGCGATGGCCTGGTCGCGGTCGAGACCGTCGGTGGAGAGCAGGTGCTTCACTTCAGCACCACTCCGTCGCGGCCGTCGAACTCGTCCAGCATCACGACGACGTCCTCGGTCTTGGACGTGGGCAGGTTCTTGCCGACGTAGTCCGCGCGGATCGGCAGTTCGCGGTGCCCGCGGTCGACCAGCACGGCGAGCTGCACGGCGCGCGGACGACCGTGGTCCCGCAGCGCGTCGAGCGCGGCGCGGATGGTGCGGCCGGAGAACAGGACGTCGTCCACGAGCACGACGAGCTTGTCGTCGATGCCACCCTCGGGCAGCTTCGTCGTCTCCAGCGGCCTGGTCGGGCCTCTGCGCAGGTCGTCGCGGTAGAGCGTGATGTCCAGAGTGCCTTCGAGCACCTGCCTGCCGGAAAATTCGGCGATCTTAGCGGCCAGACGGCGTGCGAGGGGGGCTCCCCGGCTGGGAATACCCATCAAGACGACGTCGGGTGCGCTCGGTGCATCGAGAGCGGTCTTCTCGATGATCTGATGGGCCATTCGGGCGACAGTGCGCGCGACATCACCAGCCGACAGGATCTCGCGATCCCCGGCCGGATCCGTCGCGCCACGTTGACGTGACGCCACGGCTGGACCTCCTTCCCCGCCTCACTGGACGGGTCCTTAAAGGACGTCGGACACCCGGTTATAGCCGGGCTGACCTGCACCGTATCACCTACGGACGGTCAACCATCCGAGTGGTGTCGCACGCGTGAGGCGCGTCTCGTCCTGAGATCAGCTTGACCTGTCGACCACGGCGAGTAATCATTACTCTGCGTATTGATCTAAGCCTCCCCGCAGCACCGCCGTACTGCTGACGGGGCGAATGAACGGAGAACCGCCACATGGGCGACTACGCCAAGGCGCTGGGGGCCAAGCTCCGCGCTATCCGCCAGCAGCAGGGTCTGTCCCTGCACGGCGTCGAGCAGAAGTCCGGCGGTCGCTGGAAGGCCGTGGTCGTCGGATCCTACGAGCGCGGCGACCGCGCGGTGACCGTGCAGAAGCTGGCCGAGCTGGCCGACTTCTACGGGGTTCCCGTCGCCGAGCTCCTGCCCGAGGGCCGCGTGCCGTCGGGTGCCGAGCCGGCCACCAAGATCGTGATCAACCTCGAACGGCTCCAGCAGCTGCCGGTCGAAAAGGTCGGCCCGCTGGCCCGCTACGCCGCGACGATCCAGTCGCAGCGCGGTGACTACAACGGCAAGGTCCTCTCCATCCGCACCGAGGACCTGCGCTCTCTCGCGATCATCTACGACATGACGCCGGGTGAGCTCACCGAGCAGCTCATCGACTGGGGCGTGCTGCCTCCCGAGGCCCGTCCCGCCAAGGAAGACTGAGCGTCACACGTTCGGAGCAGTGGCTCCCTCGACGTCCCGTTAGTCGCCCTGGGACGGCGAGGGAGCCACTGCTGCACCCAGGCCTCGATCGAGGTCCACCGGTCCGTAGACCGCGTGATCGGCACCGGTGACGAACGCCCAGTACCGGTCGCCGTAGGACCAGTGCCACCACTCGGTGGGGTAGTTGACCAGGCCTGCGCCGCTCAGCACGCCGGAGAGCAGCCGCCGGTTGGCCCGAGCCTCCTGGCCGATGTTCTCCGCCTCCGTGTAACAGGCACCCTCGCTCTCCTCGGGACTGGCGTTCACCCGAGTCCCCAGGTCGAGCTCCCGTCCGTCGTCGGAGACGAGCGTGAGGTCGACGGCGGAGCCCGCGCTGTGCGGGGCGATCTCGGGCGGCGACACGTACCTGCTCGCGGCCGCCCCGACCTGCTCCGCGGACCACTCCGGATGACCGGCCCTCAGCTCGTCGGCGTAGCGCTCGAAGTAGAAGCGCTGCAGTGAGGGCGGCCGGTAGCCCTCGACGAACAGGAGCCGGACACCGCGCGGAAGCAGGTCCTGGGCGTCCATCAGCCGGTTCAGCAGACCTTCCCTCAGATGTGCGAACGCGCCCTCGTCATCGCTCTTGCGCTCGTCGACGGCGATCACCCCGCCCCGCCGGACGTCGCGGAGGGGTTCTCCGCAGTCCCGGACGGGAATCGCCGCGATCCGCGCGTCCGACATCAGCACGACCTCACCCACCGTGGCTCACCAGCGCCGCGAGCTGCTCCTTGTCCTGAATGACGTGGATCGCGACGATCTTGTCGTCGCGGACCGTGAAGGCCATCGCCGAGAACAGCACGCCGTCGACCCGCGTGACGAAGCCGAACTCGCCGCCGATGAGCGCGAACTGGACCTCCGCCATCGAGGCGTACTTGCGGAACGTGCCGGCGCGCCCGGCCACCGTCCGGCCGCCGATGACCTCGAGGTCTCCCGCGCGCAGCACGACGTCGGGATGCAGCACCGACACGAGGCCCTCCAGGTCGCCCTCGCGCGACGCCTTGAGGAACGCGTTCACCACCTCGCGCTGCTTCGGCAGGTCGACGGTCGGCGCGGGCCGGTCCTGCACGCGCTTGCGCGCCCGGCTGGCGAGCTGCCTGGCCGCGGCAGGCGTCTTGTCGATCAACGGCGCGATGTCGTCGAACGGCACCGCGAACATGTCGTGCAGCACGAACGCCAGCCGCTCGTCGGGCTTGAGCGTGTCGAGCACGATGAGCATCGCGAGCCCGACCTCGTCCTTGGCGACGGCCTGGTGCTCGGGCTCCTCGTGGACGTCGATCACCGGGTCCGGCATCTCGAACGCGTGGTCCCTGCGGGCCCGCAACATGTTCAGGCAGACCCGCGCGACAACGGTCGTGAGCCAGCCCTGGGGGTTCTCGACCTCGCTGGTGTCGGCCTTCTCGACCCTGATCCACGCCTCCTGCAGCGCGTCGTCGGCCTCGGCGAACGACCCGAGCATCCGGTGGGCGACGGCGCGCAACCGCGTGCGCTCCTGCTCGAACTGCGCGATCAAAACTCCCCCTGTGGCCTGGCACACACCGTGTCACGTTCCCGAGCGCCGCCGGGTCAACCGGGCAACAGCTCACTCGGGAGGGTAATCATGAAGATCCTCGTCACCGGCGGCACCGGCACCCTCGGCAAGCACGTCGTTCCGTCGCTGCGCTCGGCCGGTGCTCACGTCACGACCCTGAGCAGGCACGGCGACATCGCCTGCGACCTGCTCGCCGGAGACGTCCCGCCCGTCGAGGCCGACGTCGTCGTGCACCTGGCGGGCGGGCAGAAGGGCGACGACCTCGCGACCCGCAACCTGCTCGCCGCGTGCGCCGGGGTCCGCCACCTCGTCTACATCTCGGTGATCGGCGCGGACACCGTGCCGCTGGCCTGGCTGCGCACCAAGCTCGCCTGCGAGAAGGCCATCGCGTTGTCGGGCATCCCGTTCACGATCCTGCGCGCCGCCCAGTTCCACGACCTGACCTTGACCATGGTCCGCGGCCTCGCGAAGCTGCCGATCGTGCCGGTGCCGGGGCTTCGGCTGCAGCCGGTCGACGTGTGCGACGTGGCCGGGCGGATCGTGGAGCTGGCGCTGGGTTCGCCTGCAGGACACGTGCCGGACCTGGCCGGACCCGCCGTTTTCGAGCTGCGGCAACTGGTGCGGGACTACCTGGACACCGCGGGCAAGCGGCGGCTGACGGTGCCGGTGCGGTTGCCGGGCAAGGCCGGGAAGGCGTACCGGGGCGGGCAGAACCTGACGCTGGACGGCGACCGCGGCACCCGCACGTGGGAGGAGTTCGTCGCCGGCGCCGCCCGGTAACGTCCTCACGGTGGCCATCACGTTGATCCGCTCGTCGTCGCTGTCCGATAGGGCCGGCTACGCCTACGCGGCGACGGCGCCGGCCACGCTCGGCTGATCTTCCTCGCCGGGGCGTGCCTGTTGAACGAGGACGGGTCCACGGCAGCGGTCGGGGACTACGCGGAGCAGGCGGCGAAGCCGTCGACAACATGCGGATCGCCCTCTCCGACGCGGGTGCGTCGCTGCACGACGTGATCAGCACGAGGGGGCTCGTCGCGTCGGCACGCGGGGAGGACCTGGTGACCGCGTGGGAGGTGGTCCGGGAGGCGTTCGGCGATCACGACGTCCCGAGCACTCTGCTGGGTGTCACGGTGCTGGGGTACCCCGACCAGCTTGTGGAGGTCGAGGCGGTCGCCGCGGTGCTCGACTCCTAACGCAGCTGGTCTGCCACGAACGCGCTCCAGGCCGAGGTGCTGAACGCCAGCACCTCACCAGCCACGTTCTTCGAGTCGCGGACGAGTGCGTCGTGGGCGAGCGAGACCTCGACGCAGGCACTGTCCTCCGTACCCCCGCTGTAGCTGCTTTTACGCCAGGTGCGGTCCTGCGTCATAGAGTTCCTCTCGCGGTCGACCGGCGTACTCCGCCAGCTTCCTCCGCGATTGTTCCTCATCCAAGGCGAGCTCCTCCAAGCGATTGAAGATCAGCCTCGTCCGTGCGATGGCGCCAGGATCCTGCACGAACACCTTCGCGAGATCGGCGTCGCTGTAGGCGACGGGCTTCGCCTTGTCGAACTCCCACAACATCAGTCCTGCCGAGATGGCGGGCACATCAGCGGGCACGAGCCGGATCATGCGCACGTTGAACAGCAGCCGGAGGTACTGATCCTCCATGACACGGTCGTCGCCGAATCGCTGCTGTAGCGCTAGCTCATGGATGTAGAACAAGCAATCCGGCCGATTGTGCTTCCGCAGGACAGCCTGGCGGTCGGTCCGGATCTGCACGAGTTCTGGAATCCGCTCCTCCACGACGAATCCACACTCGCGGAACACGCCTTCGGCGTACCCAGGCGTCTGCAGAAGGCCGGACACGGTCAGCACGTCGTAGCTGAAGATCTTCGTCGCCGTGGACTCGGCCATCGCCACCGTCCGCAGGTTGCCCGGCACCTGGACGATGTACTCGTCGAAAGCGTTGCGGTAGCGGCGTTTGAAGTCCTCGAAGAAGTCGATGTCCTTGCCGCACATCGTGAGGTACTGGACGAGGTCGATCTCGCTCGGCCGCGCCTTGCCGTGCTCGATGTTGGAGACCTTGCTCGGGTCCCAGCCGAGCCGGACAGCCAGGGCATTACCGTTGAGGTTCGTGTGGGTCTCGCGCAAACGCCGTAGTTCGTCGCCGAGGTCCCGGCTGTATGCGGTGGACGGAGTGCTGTGGGCCATGCGGCCGACGCTAGGACTTGTTCCCGGTCCACGATACTGGCTCGTTCGGGTGAAAAAGAAAGGCTGAAGCCATCCTCACAGACAGCAATCCGCTGCCGTCCGGTTTGGACTCCCGGCTGCACGACCACCTCACGTTCCTGATCGAGGTCGACCAGCTGAAAACGGTGCTGCGGCAGTCCCCGCTCGCCGCGGCCGACCGGCGCGAGAACGACGCGGAGCACTCCTGGCACCTCGCGCTGATGGTCATGGTTCTCGCCGAGTACGCCGACGAGCCGATCGACGTCGGCCACACGATGAAACTCGTGGTCGTCCACGACCTGGTCGAGATCTACGCGGGCGACACCCCGATCTACGACACCGCGATGGGCGAGAGCCAGCAGGAACGCGAGGAGGCCGCGGCGGACCGGTTGTTCGGCATCCTGCCCGGCGACACCGGCCGGCAGTTGCGGGAGCTGTGGGACGAGTTCGAGGCGCGCGCGACGCCGGAAGCGCGGTTCGCGAAAGCCATGGACCGGCTCCAGCCGTTGTTGCTCAACTGGATGGCCAAAGGCGGGACCTGGCGCACGCCCGGCGTCACCGCGGACGACGTACGCGGTCGCAAAGCGGTCATCGGCGAGGGCTCGACAACGCTCTTCGAGGCGGCCATGCACCTGATCGACGAGGGTGAGCGGCGAGGCTGGGCGCGCAGCTGACGGGGTAACCAACAGGGTGTTCGTATTGGTGGGAGGGTGGCCCGGGTCGGGCAAGACCACGCTGGCGACCGCGCTCGGTCCGTGGCTGGGATTGCCGGTGCTGGCCAAGGACGAGGTCAAGGAGGCCCTGGCCGACGAGCTCGGGCGGCCGGGCACGGTGAGCGAGTCGCGGCGGCTGGGGCGGGCGGCGGTTCTCGCGGTGCTGCGGATCGCGCGTCGCTGTCCAGGCGCGGTGGTGGACAGCACCTGGTTCGACTACACCCGGCCCCTGGTGACGGCGTTGCCGGGTCCGGTGGTCGAGCTGCGGTGCGTCGTACCGGTGGAAGTGGCCAGGGAGCGCTACTACGCCAGGGCCGCCGGTCGCCACGCGGGCCATCTGGATCTGGAGCGCGCCGAGGCCGAGCTGTGGGGAGAACCGGTGCGCCCGTTGGGCGTCGGCCCGCTCGTGGAGGTCGACACGACCGGGCCGCTGGACCTGCGCGTGATCGCCGCCGAGGTCCGCCGCGCGCTAGCGGCGTGACCTCAGGGCCAGCAGGACGGCGATCGTGCGTCCGGCTCCGAACACCGGCGGAACGGGCAGCGCGAAGCCGATCCAGTACGCGGCCTCGAACGGGAGCAGGGCGAGCGCCAGCGTCTTCCCCGAGCGTCGTCCACGCCAGAGCAGGCTCGCGGCGACCACCTCCGCGCCGCACACGACGGCGAAGCCGGCGAGCAGAGGCACGGTGGTGGGGATCCCGATCTTCTCGAACGGTCCCTCTCCGTAGGCGGGGAAACCCATGAGGTGCCAGATCTCCCCGTGGCGCGCTAGGTGCACGGCGCCGTACACCGCGGGCACTCCGAAGCCGAGCGCGGGCAGCAGCGCGAGGATCGCGGCCACTCTGGCGGCGATCATCGCCGGTTCCGCGCGCGACGTTCCAGCGCGGTGCGCAGGTGGATCATGTTCGCCTTCTCCTCACGGCGGATGACCAGCAGGAAGAGCGGGAAGATCAGCCGGAACCAGCCGTGCGGCCGTGGCGTGAACTCGGCGTGGAGCACCGTGTCCTGCCCTGCCGGTTCGAGGCGGGCGGAGAAGGTGACCTCGATGGGGCCGCCGTTGTGCGCCGTCCAGGTGCGCGGGCGGTCGTAGTGGATGATCTCCACTTCGACGTACGGGCTGGACTTCCACTTGGCGCGGTATTTCGTGCCCTTGCCGACCGGGCCCTCGGTGATCTTCTCCATCACCTGGCACTTGGGGTTCCACTCGAGTTCCGCGCGGAGGTCGGAGAGGTGGTCGAACGCCTCTTCCGGTGTGCAGCGGATCAGCACGGAGTTGCGCAGGACGACCACGGCGGCCTCCTCGTTCTCGCAGTACTAGAGGCTCCACTAGTGACGGCTTCAGTATCATCGCGGCCATGGCACCGGTCAAGCCCACGAGAGCCGAACGAGCGAGGCAGACGCGCCGCCGCATGATCGACGCGGCACGAGGGCTGTTCGTCGGGCAGGGGTACGCCGCGACGACGATGGACCAGATCGCGGCGGAGGCGGGTGTCGCCGTGCAGACCGTCTACTACACGTTCCGCACGAAGGGGCAGCTGCTCGCCGAGGTCGTCGAGGTCACGGCGGCCGGCGAGGACCATCCGGTGCCCGTGCCGGCCCGGGCCTGGGTGCGGGAGATGCTGTCGGCCACCTCGGGTCAGCGCGTACTCGCTCTCGGCGTGGAGCACGGCACGGCGATCTACGAGCGGGTGGCCGCGCTGTGGCCCGCCGTCGGCGCCGCGGCGGCCGCCGACCCCGCCGTGAACGACTACTGGCGCGGCGTCACCACCGACCGCCGCAGCGGACAGCGCGCGATGGTGGCCAGGATCGCCGAACTCGGCGAGCTCCGTCCCGGCCTCGGCGTCGACCGCGCGACCGATCTGGTCGTCGTGCTGGTCGGCCACGACGTCTACCACGGGCTGGTGGAGGACGCGCGGTGGAGCGTGACCGCCTATCGCGCGTGGCTGTTCACGACACTGGCCGGGCAGCTGCTGGTCTCCGGCGAGACAGATCCCGACGCCGTGAGCGGACTGTCGTTCGCCGGACTGGTGCTCGGAAGCTGAACACGGCAACGGCCGCCCGCCCCGGTCAGGAGCGAGCGGCCGTTGCGCAGTCCAGAACTACAGAACAGCGCGCAGCTGGTCCGCGATCACCGCGATCCGGCCGAGCACGCCGTTCACGAAGCGCGGCGAGTCGTCCGTGGACAGGCCCTTGGCGAGCTCCACGGCCTCGTCGATCGCCACCGCGTCCGGCACGTCGGCCGCCCACAGCAGCTCGTACAGGCCCAGGCGCAGGATCGCGCGGTCGACCGCCGGCATGCGCTGCAGGGTCCAGCCCTCGGCGTGTTCGGAGATGAGGTCGTCGATGCGCGCGCGGTGAGCGGCGACGCCCTCGACGAGGGTCACCGTGTAGTCGTTCACCGGCGGCACGTCCGGGGACCCGACCCGCGAGGCCAGCAGCGTCACGGGGTCGCTGCCGAGCAGGTCGGCTTCGTAGAGGAAGTCGACCGCGCGCTTGCGGGCCTTGCTGCGAGCGCCCATTACTTGTCGCTGACGCGGCCGAGGTAACGGCCGTCGCGGGTGTCGACCTTGATCTTCTCGCCGGTCGTGACGAACAGCGGGACCTGGATCTCGGCGCCGGTCTCGAGGCGGGCGGGCTTGGTGCCACCGGTGGAGCGGTCGCCCTGCAGGCCGGGGTCGGTGTGTTCGATGACGAGCTCGACCGAGGTCGGGAGCTCGATGAACAGCGGCACGCCCTCGTGGACGGCCACCACGGCCTCCTGGTTCTCCAGCATGTAGTTGGCGGCGTCGCCAACGGTCTCGGCGGGAACCGGGATCTGGTCGTAGGTGTCGCCGTCCATGAAGATGAAGTCGGCGCCGTCCTTGTAGAGGAACGTCATGCCGCGCTTGTCCACGGTGGCGGTGTCGACCTTGGTGCCCGCGTTGAAGGTCTTGTCGACGACCTTCCCGGTCAGCACGTGCTTGAGGGTCGTGCGCACGAAGGCGCCACCCTTGCCGGGCTTGACGTGCTGGAACGCGGTGACGGTCCAGAGCTGGCCGTCGAGGTTCAGCACCAGGCCGTTCTTCAGGTCGTTCGTGGTGGCCACGGGGGAATTTCTCCTGTGATTGGACGGGGTGTCAGACGACCACGAGTTCCTTCGTGGTCAGGGTGAGGAGCTCCGGCCCGCTTTCGCGCACCACGAGGGTGTCCTCGATGCGGACTCCGCCCCGCCCCGACAAGTACACGCCGGGCTCGACGGTGACCGCCATACCGGCCGAAAGTGTACCGTCACCCGCCTTCGACAACGCCGGTGCCTCGTGGATCTCCAGCCCGACCCCGTGCCCCAGGCCGTGCAGGAACTCCTCGCCGTGCCCGCCCTTCTCGATCACCTCGCGCGACGCGTGGTCGACCTCACTCACCTTCACCCCGGGCTTGAGGGCGTTGCGCCCGGCCGCCTGAGACCGTGCGACCAGGTCGTACAGGTCGCGCTGCCAGTCGGCGGGCTTGCCGAGCACGAGCGTGCGGGTCATGTCGGAGTGGTAGCCGTCCACGAGCGCGCCGAAGTCGAGCTTGATGAAGTCGCCCTGGTGCAGCACCGCGTCCGTCGGCGAGTGGTGCGGCACCGCGGAGTTCGCCCCGAACGCCACGATCGAGGAGAACGACGGTCCTTCCGCGCCGTGGTCGAGCATGCGGCTCTCCAGCTCGCGCGCGATCTCGCGTTCCGTGCAGCCCGCACGCAGCCCGCCGTGCCCGATCAACGCCGCCAGCGCCCGGTCCGCCGCCGCGCACGCCATGCGCAGCGCCTCGATCTCGACCTCGTCCTTGACCAGCCGCAGCTTCTCGACCAGGCCGCCTGCCCTGGTCAGCTCCGCCTTCTCCGCCGCGCCCGTGAGCGCTTCGAGGCCGTCGACCGTGACGTGGTGGCTCTCGAACCCGAGCCTGCCCTTGGCCCGGCGCGCCAGCGCGATGTCGCACGGCCGGTCGATCAGCCGCTCGAGGTCCGGAACCTGACTCGCCGACTGCGTGAGATACCTGCCGTCGGTGCAGAACACCGACTTGTCGTCACCGCCGGCGTCGATCAGGACAGCCGCGTTCGATCCGGTGAACCCCGTGAGATAACGGACGTTCAGCAGATTCGTGACGAGCAGCCCGTCCAGGCTCGCGGCCTGGAGCTCCTGGCGCAGTGCGATGCGGCGAGCGGCGTAGGACGACATGTCTCGCAGCGTACGGCCAGTCCTAAGCTGTCCGCATGCGTCCTTGGTTCGTCCGTGCGTTGTGGATGGGGCTCCTGCACGGGGCCGTGCAGACCGGCGTGGCGGCCGTGGGCGTGCGCAGCCCGGAGGCCACGTCGGTCCGCCCCATCGCGATCGGGTTGCTGGTCGCCGCCGCCGTCATCTGGGGCGCGGTCGACCGGCTCCGCGAGCTGCCTTCGGCGGGCATGCAGTGGTTCATCGCCGCGCTGATCGCCGGGCCGTTCGCCGGTGCGCTGGGCGTGATCGGGTCGGCACTGCTGGTCGACCAGACCGGCCAGGAGGCGCTGTGGGTGGCGCTGACGGGCGGGGCGGCGTTCACGGCGTTGCTCGTGCTGGCACCGGCCGGGCTCGGGATGCTGCTGGGCGGGTTCCTCGCGCAGAAGGACTCAGCCCGCCACTAGCTCCACCTCGAAGCCGTCCTCGTTCTCCAGGAAGGCGGCGTAGTGGTCCTCGCCGCCGGCGTGCGGGTGCCTGTCGGCGAACATCAGCTGCCAGCCGTTGCGCTGGGCTTGCGCGGTGAGCCGGTCGACGTCGGCGCGGGTGCCCGCGTGCAGGGCGAGGTGGTTGAGGCCCGCTTTCATTCGATCGTGTGGACCTGTCAGGGCCGGGGACTGCTCGACCACGACGTAGGTGCGGTCGAGTTTCCAGCTGACGCCCGCGTTCCAGCGCTGGTGCTCGGTCCAGCCGAGTTCGGTGAACAACCACCCGAAGGTGGCTTCGGCGCGAGCGAGGTCCGGAACCCACAATTCCACGTGGTGCAGCAACGATCTCTCTTCCGTGTCAACGAATTGGCTAGAAATTTGTGCGGCCGAACGGGTGACTTCTTCCCTAGCATCCCGCCATGCGCAACGAGTTCACCGGTCGGGCACGCACCAGCTTTCAGTTCGGGAACGTGGAGGGCGACGTCATCGTGGGTCGCGGTTCCAAGCCGGACCGCGGTGCACGGTCGAAGCCGCCGGCGAAAAAGCAAAAGGCGACTCCTGGCCAGTTCCTGGCGGGCATTCTGGCCTTCTTCGTCCTCGGTGCCATCGCCAACGCGTGCGACGCAGGCGCAAAGGACACCGACTTTCCCGCCACCGACCAAGGTTCCCGACCGAGTGAAGTCAGCGACGACGCGGTCGCCCAGGTGGTCGCGAACAAGCTCCAGCAGTGCACGACCGAGGTCGTGCTCGCCCCTGCGAACTGTCCCCAGACCCACGCCGCGGTCTCTGCACGCAACGTCCGCTGGGAACTCGTCGGCGACCCCCGCGACGGGATGCAGGTCAGATGGCAGGACGGCAAGTTCGTCGCGCGTGGCACTGCCGTGATGACCGTCAGCTACGACTCGTACTCGGGTCCGGACTTCGCGATCAAGGGCTTCCACTTCCTGACCGACCTGCCGTGGCGCGGCGCGGACACCCGGATCGACATGATCCACCAACCGAAGACTGCTCCTGCGGCGGGGACCATCTCCAAGGACCGGTTCACGCTCCCTGACGGCGACCTCATCAAGGCCGTGCGCGACGGGTTTGCCGCTTGCGCGTCCGCGACCGGTTCGCCACTGCCCCCGACCTGCCCGCGCACAGCCACCACACCATCGGCAACGAACGCGTCGTGGTCGGTCGAGGGTGACCCGGTCGCCAACTGGACGACCGCCGGCGACAAGGAGTTCGGCCTGCTGCGCCTGACCGCCAGCTACTCACTCGTGGCCAGCTGGAAGTACACGTTCTTCGTGGAAGGAGTGTCGACGCACACCCAGGCCGGGACCTATGAAGCCACGCTCATCCGGACACCGAACAAGACCGCGCGTCTGCTGGCGATCAAACACGTCCCTTGAGCGACAGCCAGCGCAGCGCGAGCAGGTAACCCTCCACGCCCAGCCCCACGATCACACCGTTCGCAACCGCCGAGATGACGCTGTGGTGCCGGAACTCCTCGCGCTGGTGGATGTTCGAGATGTGCACCTCGACCAGCGGCGCGGTGAGCTGCGAGCACGCGTCGCGCAGGGCGATCGAGTAGTGCGTCCACGCGGCGCCGTTCAGCACGACCGGGATCGAGGCGTCGGCGGCCTCGTGCAGCCACGCGACCATCTCGCCCTCGTGGGCGGTCTGGCGGACCTCGACCTCGAAGCCGAGCTCCTTGCCCTCCGCCACGCACATCTCGACGAGGTCGGCGTGGGTGGTGCTGCCGTAGATGAGCGGCTCGCGGGTGCCGAGGCGGTTCAGGTTCGGGCCGTTGAGGACGAGGACCTTCACAGCAGCACCTTTCCGGAACCGGACGTCGGCTCGGCGGCGACGGCCGAGTAGGCGGCGGCGATCAGGGCCGGGTCCGGGCCCTCCAGGCGGCCGGGCTTGGCGAGACCGTCGAGGACGACGAAGCGGAGCACGCCCGCCTTGTTCTTCTTGTCGACCTTCATGCCCTCCATCAGCTGCGGGAGGGCGTCCGGGTCGTAGGACGTCGGCAAGCCCAGGAGCTGCAGAACGGACTTGTGGCGGTCGGCGGTCTCGTCGTCCAGGCGGCCGGCGAGGCGGGCCAGTTCGGCGGCGAAGACCAGGCCCACGCTGATGGCGGCGCCGTGGCGCCAGCGGTAGCGCTCGCGGCGTTCGATGGCGTGGCCGAGGGTGTGGCCGTAGTTGAGGATCTCGCGCAACGACGACTCGCGGAGGTCGCTGGTGACGACGTCGGCCTTGATCTGGATCTTGCGGCGGACCAGTTCGGCCAGCACCTCACCCGTGGGGTCCAGGGCTGCCTGAGGATCCGCCTCGATCAGGTCGAGGATCACCGGGTCGGCGATGAAGCCGCCCTTCACGATCTCGGCCATGCCGGCGACGAGCTCGTTGCGCGGCAGGGTTTCCAGGGT
Source organism: Lentzea roselyniae (assembly GCF_039537795.1). NCBI lineage: Bacteria > Bacillati > Actinomycetota > Actinomycetes > Pseudonocardiales > Pseudonocardiaceae > Lentzea > Lentzea roselyniae. Next base: position 111,356 of record NZ_BAABBE010000003.1, on the reverse strand, counting down.
CGCCAGGTCGACGAAGATGGCGTCCGGCTCGTAGAACGTGCCGACGAGGTTCTTGCCCGCGTCGGTGTTGATGCCGGTCTTGCCGCCGACCGCCGCGTCGACCATGCCGAGCAACGTGGTCGGGATGTTCACCAGGCGCACGCCGCGCATCCACGTGGAGGCGACGAAGCCCGCGAGGTCGGTCACCGCGCCGCCGCCGAGGCCGACGACGACGTCGGTGCGGGACAGGCCGATCTTGCCCAGCACGTCCCAGCAGAAGCCGGCGACGGCGAGGTCCTTGCCGTCCTCGGCGTCGGGGATCTCGACGCGGTGCGCGTCGGCGCCCGCGGCCTTGAGCTCGTCGACCAGCACCTCGGCCGTGGCGGCGAGGGTCGGCTGGTGGACGATCGCGATCTTGGCGGTGCCCTTCAGGAAGTCCACGATGTCGCCGAGCAGGCCTCGGCCGATCACGACGTCGTAGGGCTTCTCCGCGGCGACCCGGATGCGGACGGGCTCGGTCATTCGCTGGCTCCCTTGATCACCGCTTCGGCCACCTGCTCCGGGTCGAGGGCGTCTGTCAGCACCTCGATCGTCGCGACCTCGCGGTACAGCGGCAGGCGTGCGTCGAGCAGCGCCTTGAACGTGGCGCGCGGGTTCACCCCGGACAGCAGCGGCCGCGCGGACGACAACCCGGTGCGGCGCACTCCCTCGGCCATGCCGACGTTGAGGAACACGACCGTGTGGTTCTTCAGCCGCTCGCGGGTCACCGCGGACAGCACGGCTCCCCCGCCGAGCGCGAGCACGCCGTCGTGTTCCTCGAGCGCCTTGGCGACCGCTTCTTCTTCCATGGCACGGAAAACAGGCTCACCGTCGCCGGTGAAGATGTCCGCGATCGGCTTGCCCGCGGTCTCGACGATGTCCGCGTCGACGTCGCGGAAGGCGAGGTTCAGCTGCTTGGCCAGCAGTTCGCTGACCGTCGTCTTGCCGGCCCCAGGAGGCCCGACGACGACGAACTTCGGGCTCACAGGCCCTCCCAGCGGGCTTCCAGCGCCTTCAGGTACGCGTGGGCGTTGCGGCGCGTCTCGTCCAGCGAGTCGCCGCCGAACTTCTCCAGCGCGGCCTCGGCGAGCACCAGCGCCACGACGGACTCCAGCACGACACCGGCACGCGGCACGGCGCAGACGTCCGAACGCTGGTGGATGGCGACGGCGGGCTCACCGGTGCGGACGTCCACAGTGGACAGTGCACGTGGGACGGTCGAGATGGGCTTCATCGCAACGCGCGCACGGAGGATCTCGCCGTTGGTGATGCCGCCTTCGAGGCCACCCGCGCGGTTCGAGCGACGCGTCACGCCGACCGGGCCGCTGCCGCGGTCGATCTCGTCGTGCGCCTGCGAACCCCAGCGCCGGGCGGAGGTGAACCCGTCGCCGATCTCCACGCCCTTCATCGCCTGCACACCCATCAGGGCGGCGGCCAGGCGCGCGTCGAGGCGGCGGTCCCAGTGCACGTGCGAGCCGAGGCCCGGCGGCAACCCGTACGCGAGCACCTCGATCACGCCGCCGACGGTGTCACCGGCCTCCTTCACGGCCTCGACCTCGGCGACCATGGCCTCGGTGCCGCGCGCGTCGAAGCAGCGCACCGGCGACTCGTCGATGGCGGGCAGGTCGTCCGGCGTGGGCAGCGCGCTGTCCTCCGGCGTCTGCGCCTTGCCGATGGACACCACGTGGCTCAGGATCTGCACGCCCAGCAGCTGCTGCAGGAACTGCCGCGCCACCGTGCCCAGCGCGGTGCGAGCCGCGGTCTCCCGGGCGCTGGCGCGTTCGAGCACGGGTCGCGCCTCGTCGAAGCCGAACTTCTGCATGCCCGGCAGGTCGGCGTGACCGGGCCGGGGCCGCGTGAGGGCCTCGTTGCGGCCGGTCGGCTTGAGCAGGCTCGGGTCGACGGGGTCCGCGGACATCACGGTCTGCCACTTCGGCCACTCGGAGTTGCCGATGGTGACCGCGATCGGGCCGCCCTGGGTCTTGCCGTGACGCACGCCGCCGAGGATCTCGACCTCGTCCTGCTCGAAGCCCATCCGGGGCGAGCGACCGAAACCGAGCCTGCGACGCCCCAGCTGGGTGACGAGGTCCTCGGTGGTCACCTCGACACCGGCGGGCATGCCCTCGAGGACGGCGACGAGAGCGGGGCCGTGTGATTCTCCAGCGGTGATCCAGCGCAGCACGTTCACAATCCTTTCACAGCGTCGTCAACGCCCAGGTGGCGGCCAGCAAGCCCGGCCCGTGCGGCACTCTCCTGCTGCGCCTGATGCCCGCGAGCACGAGGGTGACCGCGCTGGACAGCATCGCCGCAGGTAGGAGCAACGGCAGTCCGAGCGGTGCGCCCAGGCCGAACGCGAGCTTCACGTCTCCGCCGCCCATGAGGGCAGGCTTCAGGCGCCGGACCGCGAGATGAGCGCCACCGAAGATCACCGCTGCGAGCGCCGCGGCTCCCAGTCTGTGGGACTCCAGGAGCAGCAGCGCGGCGGCCAGCGGGAGGGTCAGCGCGTCCGGCAACCGGTGGTGCCGCAGGTCGACCATCGCGAGGACGATGCCGAACCAGGCGAGCAGGTACGACGACGGCGGCGCGTCCAGCGCGTCCGCGACCGTCCACAGCGAACTCAGCAGAGACGCGAGCAGGACCGTGGTCATGGCACCACGGTCCTGCCGGGTACGACTCGGGCACAAATCGCGACCGGTCGTGAACGGTCCGTTCACGCACGGCCCCACCGTGCCCTGTTACGGGCTGGGAAAACGCCCGAAGCGGTGGTGCCGCAGGCCTGCGCAGGGGTACCCCCGGCCTGGGATCCCCTCGCAACCCAACTTGGCCGGCACCACCGGCAAGATCAGCGAGACCAGTCGAACAGGGCGTCGTTCGCCGCCACGTCCACGTCCACGGCGACGTCGGCCAGCACGTCGGCGGAGGCGTCCAGCGCGATCACCGGGCAGATCGGGGCGAACCCCGCGGCCTCGACCTCGGCCGGGTCCCAGGTCACGATCCGCTGGCCCGCCCGCACCTCCTCGCCCTTGACCACGTGCAGCTCGAAGCCCTCACCCTTGCGCTTCACGGTGTCGATGCCGAGGTGGACCAGCACGGCGGCGCCGTCGCCGGTCGCGACCACGAACGCGTGCGGGTGCAGCGTCACCACGGTGCCGTCGACGGGAGAGACCACGTCGGCCTTCACGCGCTCGGGCTCGACGGCCACGCCGGGGCCGACCATCGCCTGCGAGAAGACCGGGTCCGGCACCGCGGAGAGCGCGACCGCGCGGCCGGTCACGGGGCTGCCGACGCGGAGGCTCACAGGAGGTCCTCGATGTCGGACGCGATCGTGTCCGCCTCGGGGCCGACGACGACCTGAACGACGTTGCCGGAGCGCATGACCCCGTGTGCTCCCAACGCCTTCAGGGCCTTCTCGTCCACCACGGAACCGTCCTCGAGCTCACACCGCAGGCGGGTGATGCACGGTTCGATCTCGACGATGTTGGACGCGCCGCCCAGCGCGTCGATGATCTTCTGCGCCTTGTCGTCAGCCACGTTCGTACCTCTCGTTCCCGTAACAGCGGTTGACACCCGCTCAGTGCGCGGAGCATTCTCCCGCACCAACTGGTCTAGACCGGAAAGTACCACTGCGAGGAGGTGAGCGAGTGCACGAGATCGTGGACGGGCCCAAGCCCAAGCACGCACAACTGCGCGAGATCCTGCGTCGCCTCGCCGAGCACGACCTCGCCCCCGGCTCGCCCATTCCGTCCGAACGCGACCTCGCCGAGCGGTACGGAGTGTCCCGCATCACAGTGCGGGCGGCAGTAGGCCAACTGGTCGCAGAAGGCCTGCTCACGCGGGCCAAGGGGCGCGGCACGTTCACCGCGCGGCGCCGCTACGACCTGCAGTTGTTCCTGGCCTCGTTCACCTCGGACATGAAGGCGCGCGGGCTCGAGCCCAGCACCGAGGTGATCAGCTGCGGGCAGGCGGTTCCCGGTTCGAAGGCCTCGCTGGGGCTGGACGACGACGAGTACGCCTATCGCGTCGTGCGGCTGCGCAAGGCCGACGGGGCACCGTTGGCCGTCGAGGCCGGCTGGTACAGCCCGCACCTGCTGCCCGAACTCGACCGGTGCGACCTGACCGGGTCGCTCTACGAGCTCTTCGCGGCGACGTACGGGGTCCAGCTCGACCACGCGAGGCAGACCGTGTGGGCAGAGACCGCCGACGCCGACACGGCCAAGGCGCTCGACGTCCGCAAGGGCAGCCCGCTGCTCGTGTTCAGAAGGGTCGCCAGCTCACAGGGGCGGCCGTGCGAAGACGTTACTTCCTGGTACCGGGGCGATCTCTACCAGGTGACCATGCAACTGGACCGGACCGTCCCGGGGACCGGACCGAACTCCGCCAAGGGAGGTACCCGATGAGCGCCAACACCGCAGATGTGGGCGGTCGTCAGATCAAGGGCCTCGCCACGTTGCAGCGCTTCGGTCGCAGCCTCATGCTGCCGATCGCCGTGCTGCCCGCGGCAGGTCTCCTGCTCCGCTTCGGTCAAGACGACATGCTGGGCAAGGACGGTCTCGGCTGGAACGCCGTCGCCGCGGTGATCGGCGCGGCGGGCGACGCGCTGTTCAGCAACCTCGCCCTGCTGTTCGCGGTCGGCATCGCCGTCGGGTTCGCCCGGCGCGGTGACGGTTCCACGGCCCTGGCCGCCGTGGTCGGCTACGTGACGCTGACCAGCGTCTTCAAGGCCATGTCTCCGCTGGTCCTCGACCAGCCGACAGACCCTGCCGCGAAGCCCGAGTTGATCGACTACCGAGTGCTCGGCGGTATCGTCGTCGGGCTCCTGACCGCCCTGCTGTGGCAGAAGTACCACCGCATCAAGCTGCCTCCGTACCTGGCGTTCTTCGGTGGCCGGCGGTTCGTGCCGATCATCGTCGCGGGCGTCATGGTGCTCGTCGGCGTGGTGCTCGGTCTGGTGTACCCGTGGTTCGACGCGGGCATCACCGCCCTGGGCAACTGGGTCACCGGCAGCACGATCATCGGTGCCGGCCTCTACGGCATGATCAACCGTCTGCTCATCCCGCTCGGTCTGCACCACATCATCAACAACGTCGTGTGGTTCCAGTTCGGCGAGTACAACGAGAAGACCGGTGACATCCCGCGCTTCTTCGCGGGCGACCCGAGCGCCGGCACGTTCCAGACCGGCTTCTTCCCGATCCTGATGTTCGCGCTGCCCGCCGCCGCACTGGCGATCGTGCACACCGCGCGGCCCAGCCAGAAGAAGATCATCGCCGGCATCATGGGCTCCGCCGCGCTCACCGCGTTCATCACCGGTGTGACGGAGCCGCTCGAGTTCGCGTTCATGTTCGTCGCGTGGCCGCTGTACCTGATCCACGCGGTCCTGACCGGCACCTCGCTGGCGATCTCGAACGCACTCGGCATCCACGACGGCTTCTCGTTCTCGGCCGGTGCGATCGACTTCATCCTGAACTGGAACATCGCCACCAAGCCGTGGCTGCTGATCATCCTCGGCCTCATCTACGCGGCGATCTACTACTTCCTGTTCCGCTGGGTCATCACCAAGTGGAACCTGAAGACGCCGGGCCGCGAGGACGACGAGTCGCCGGAAGCCGACGAGAGTGTCGTGGGCAGCGCACGGGACGAGGCGAGCACCACGAAGACCGACGTCCGCGACCCGAAGACCGACAAGTAGCAGCTCTACCGGGAGGAACCATCATGGCCGAGCGACGGGTCACCGTGGCCAGCAAGGTCGGACTGCACGCCCGACCTGCCGCACTGCTGGCGAAGGCCGCCGCCGACCAGCCGGTGACGGTCACCATCCGCAAGGACGGCGGCGAAGCCGTGGACGCGGCGAGTGTGCTGGGTCTGATGACCCTCGGCGCCATGCACGGTGACGAGGTGGTGCTCAGCGCCGACGGGGACGGAGCGGACGCCGCTCTGGACGCCATCGCCGAACTGATCGCCACCGACCACGACGAGTGAGTCGGGTGAGTGGTTCCGGTCGCCCCGACGGCCGGAACCACTCACCGCCCACCCGAAGTGCAGGACGACACCCGCGGTCACGACGCCGGCCAAGGTCGACGGCGTGGCCTGCGGGTACGTCACCATGAGCCACACCCCGCCCGCCGCGATCGCGGGCGGCACGACCAGCCCCGCGGTCCACTTGCGCAGCACCAGGAACGCGAGCGTCGAGACCAGCAGCGCCGCGCCGAGCGTGTCGCTGAACCGGTGCCAGCCGAGCGACACCGTCTCCGCCGCGACCGCACCCGCCCCGAGCGCACCGGGCACCGCGACCAAAAGGGCAAACCGCTTCGGCACCGCCATGGTCACCGCGATCACCGACCCCACCGCCGCGGTCGTGTGCCCACTGGGAAAGCTGTTGTGCACCAGCACCGCGTCCTCGTCGAGCGCGGGCCGCACCAGCACGTAGAGCTTCAGCATCTGCGCGAGCAACACGGACCCGCCGAGCACCAGCAACGGCGGAAACGCCTTCTTGCGCGCTATGAGGATCACGAGGACCGCGGCGACGATGATCACCATGTCCACGTCGGACGCCCAGGAGCGCTGCAGCGACAGCTCTGGCAACGCGGCGTTCTCCGCCTTCTGCCCGAACGACGTCCACACCAGCGCGAAGTACGTGAAGAGGAATCCCACCAAGCTTCCGGCCATGCGATCGAGACTCCGCGAGCCGGTCTACGGGAACGTCCACGCCATGTCATGGTTCCGCTACAGAAACGGCGCAGGTGCCGTTACCTGCCGATAATGGATCTCGTGGCGATGGTCTTGCTGGTCGAGGACGACCCGTCTGTGCGTGAAGGACTCGGTTTGGCGCTGCGCCGCCAGGGCCACGACGTCCGGGCGGCCGGAACAGGAGAGGAAGGCGTCGAGCGACTGCGCGAGTCGCGTCCCGACATCGTCGTTCTCGACATCATGCTGCCGGGCATCGACGGCTTCGAGACGTGCCGCCGCATGCGCATGCAGGCCGAGGTGCCCATCATCATGCTCACCGCGCGCGGCGACGACTTCGACGTGGTCGCAGGCCTGGAGGCGGGCGCCGACGACTACGTGGTGAAACCCGTCGAGCCACGCGTCCTGGAGGCGCGGATCCGCGCCGTGCTGCGGCGGACGGTGTCCGAACCGTCCAACGTGGAGCGTCACGGCTCGCTGATGATCGACCGCGCCGGCCTGCAGGTGCTGAAGAACGACGTGAAGGTCTCACTGACGCCCACCGAGCTGAAGCTGCTGCTGGAGCTGTCCAGGACACCGGGCCGTGTGCTGACCCGCCAGCAGATCCTGGAGGCGGTCTGGGAGCACGACTACCTGGGCGACTCCCGGCTGGTCGACGCGTGCGTCCAGCGGTTGCGCGCCAAGATCGAGGACGTGCCGTCCGAACCCCGTTACGTCCACACCGTACGAGGCTTCGGCTACCGCTTCGGCCCGCGATGAGGTCGCTGTTCCGCGGGCTCCGGCCCCGGCTGATGGCCGCTTTCCTGCTGCTGACCCTGCTCGGCGCGGTGGCGGCGACGGGCGCCTCGTACGCGACCGCCCGCAACCTCCTGCTGGAGGACGCCCAGAACGGCTTCATGAACCCGCTGGTGGAGCAGGTCCGCAACTACGCGCCCCGCCTGACCGTTCCTCCCACCCAGCAGGACCTCGACGAGTTCCAGTCCTTCCTGCGCAGCCCTGCGGTGGTGGTCTTCGAGGGGCTGCGTTCCCGCAACGGCCCTGACCTCGGCGCCGTGTCCGCCGAGATGCGCGAGGCGTTGAAGTCGAGCAGGACGGTCATCTGGCAGCGCCGCACCGACTCCGCCGAGCCCTACGTGGTCATCGGCATCCCGCTGCTGCGCCCCGACGGCACCTCCACAGGCGTCGAGGTGTGGGCGTGGACGTCGCTGGGCGGCCCTCAGCGCGCCATCGACAGCTTCGCCACCGCCGCCTGGGTCGGCGTCAGCCTGGTGCTCCCCCTGGCCCTCGGCCTGGCCCTCTTCACCGCCCGTGGCGTCCTGCGACCGGTTCGCCGGCTGGGCGCAGCGGCCCGCGCCCTCGGTTCCGGCCGCCTGGACACCCGCGTCGAGGAACGGGGCTCCGACGAGCTCGCCGACCTGGCCCGCACGTTCAACAGCGCCGCCGAGCAGCTCGAGGCCTCCCAGGCGGCTTCGCGGCGTTTCGTGGCGGACGTGTCCCACGAGCTCCGCACACCTCTGACCGCGATGAACGCCGTGACCGCCGTGCTGGACGAGGACGCCGCTTCCCTCCCGGAGGACACCGCCGTGGCGGCCCGCCTGGTGTCCGCCGAGACCCGCAAGCTCACCCGCCTGGTCAACGACCTGATGGAGATCTCGCGCTTCGACGAGGGCGGCAACCTCCTGGAGCTGGACGAGTGGGACATCGGCACCGCTGTCCGCGACTCGCTGGCCGCACGCGGCTGGACCTCGTCCGTCGAGGCGTCGCTCCCCGACGGCATCACGGGGCGGGTGGACCGCCGCCGCCTGGACGTGATCGTCGCCAACCTCGTCGGCAACGCCCTGAAACACGGCGGCGCCCCGGTGCGGGTGGCCGTGCGCCCCGGCGTGATCGAGGTGTCCGACCAGGGCCCCGGCATCCCCGAGGACGCCCTCCCCCACATCTTCGACCGTTTCTACAAGGCAGACACGGCCCGCTCCCGTTCCGAGGGCAGCGGACTGGGATTGGCGATCGCATGGGAGAACGCACGTCTGCACGGCGGCACCATCGAAGCGGCCAACGCGCCCTCGGGCGGCGCGGTCTTCACCTTGCGCTTGCCCTGGTGACCCTGGCCGGCTGCGGTGTGCGCCCCACTCCGGTGCTGACCGGCGCGGAGGCCCCCACGATCTCCTCGCACGAGCTGACCGTCTACCTGTTGACGCCGAAGCACGACGACCTGGTGCGCCGGACCCGCACCTACTCCGGCACCGTGGACACCGCGACCGCGATCAACCTCCTGGTGGCCGGGCCGACCGAGGAGGAGAAGAAGCTCGGCCTGTCCACCGAGGTCCCTTCGACGTCCTCGCGGGTGTACGCGGTGTCGAACGTGATCGTGCTGCCGGAGGACCTGGGCCCGTTGTCGAAGATGGCGCAGTTGCAGCTGTACTGCACGGCGATCGCGAGCCGGGCGAAGGTGGAGGGTGTGCCGCAGCCGGGCTTCTCCTGCCCTTAGCGGAGCGAGCACGCGGTTACGAGCGCGTCGCGAGCTCCGCGTCCAGCGCCGACCGCATGACCTCCCGCGGCGCGGGCAACCCGGTGAACTGCTCGACCTGACCGAAAGCCTGGTGCAGCAACATGTCCAGCCCGGTGGCCAGCCGCGTCCCGGCCTCCTCCACCGCCACGGCGACCGGCGTGGGCCACGGGTGGTAGATCACGTCCAGCACGTGGGGCGCCCGCGCGATCGCGGACGCCAACGGCACGGTCGCGTCAGCAGGGACCGTGGACACGAGGACGTCCGACGCGGCGGCCAGCTCACCGAGGTCCACAGAGGACAAAGCCAGCACCTCGACGGAAACCCCGACCCGCCCAGCCGTGGCAACAGCCTCGGCGGCACGCGAAGGGTCCCGCACCACGAGGGAGACCGAGGAGATCCCCAGGGCGGCGAACCCGGCCAGCACGGCCGTGGCCGTGCCACCCGCTCCGATCACCACGCCACGTGAGCCGCCGGAGAAACCCTTCTCCCGCAACGCTCCCACCACACCGTCCACATCGGTGCAGTCGGCGTGCCATCCGGAGTCTGTGCGCACCAGCGTGTTCGCCGCACCGACCGCCGTGGCCCGCGCGGTCACCGACGAAGCGACGGCCAGCGCCGCTCGTTTCGTCGGCATGGTGCACGAAAGCCCTGCCCACTCCGGGCCCAACGAAGCGACCAGAGAGGCGACGCCGGCCTCCGCGCACTCCAGCCGCGTGTACTCCCAGTCGAGCCCGAGCGCGGCGTACGCGGCGTTGTGCAGCACGGGAGACAGGGAGTGCTCGATCGGCGAACCGATCACCGCCGCCTTGCGCACTAGTAGACGCCCTCGTTCCTGGACTTCTCGTCGATCACCTTGTGCTCGTCGTAGGTGTTGGAGAAGCACGACGTGCCGTCTTTCTGGCACTTCACGAAGTACATGATGCTGCCGCCCTCCGGCTTGATCGCGGCCGCGATCGCCTGCTGTGAGGGCGAGCCGATCGGGGTCGGCGTCAGGCCGGGAGACTTGTACGTGTTGTACGGGCTCTGGCTGGCGCGGTTCGCGTCCGACGTGCGGATGTGCGGCTGGTCCAGCAGGTAGTTCACCGTCGAGTCGAACTGCAGCGCCATCGGCTCCTTCAGGCGGTTGTAGATCACCTGGGAGACCTTGGCGAAGTCCTTCTCGATGGCTTCCTTCTCGATCAGCGACGCCATGATCAGGATCTCGTACGGGCGGAAGCCCGTGTTCACGGTGCCACCGGGGATGCCCGCGCCCTGCAGCTTCTGGGCAGAGGAGACGATGACGCCGCGGATCAGCTCGACCGCCGACCCGCCCGGCTTGACCTGGTAGACGCCGCGCATGATCAGGCCTTCGAGGCGGTACCGGGGTTCGGCCTTCTTCACGTCGGCCAGTGCCCACTCCGGCACGCCGAGCGCGACCGGGTCGGTCTGCTCCGCGGCGGCGCGGATCTCGTCGACGGTCAGGCACTTCTTCTGGCCGTCCTTCTCCGTGCAGCTCGCGTCGGCGAGCAGGGAGTAGACGCCCTTGACGACCTTGTCGCCCACCTTGATGTCGGTGAGCTTGGTCCCGCCGATGATCTGGACGGCGGGCACCCTGGTCTTCGGGTCGACCATGCGGGCCACGGCCTGCTGGCCCGACATCTTCGTCTTCATCAGGTAGAAGCCGGGCTGGATCGACGTCACACGGGTGTCCTTCTTGCCCGCCTCGGTGAAGGCGCGGCCCGAGGCCACCACACCGTTGTCGTACAGGCTCGACGCGATCTGGCTGACGACCTCGCCGTCCTTGACCTCGACGATGACGTCGGCCTCGCCGCTGCCCGTGTAGTCGTCGTAGGAGCCGATGCCGCGCAGCTCCTTGTAGCCGTAGTAGGCACCGCCCATGCCGACGGCGAGGATGAGCGCCACGACGAGCCACAGGATCGTCTTCTTGCGCTTCTTCGCCTTGGTGCGGGCGCTGTTGTCCCGTCCGCGCTCACGCTTGAGCGGGCGCCGTTCGTCCACGTCGGGGTCGGTGAACAACCCGAGATCGTCGCTCACACCTCGTCCTTTCGGGCGGTCGCAGTGCGTGCCCGTGCGTCCAGCCAAGACTGCAGGATCTCGACAGCGGCAGCCTGGTCGACCACGGCACGCTGCTTCTTGCCCTTCACACCGCGCTGTGCCAGCACCCGGCTCACCACGACCGTCGTCAGCCGCTCGTCGCTCAGCCGGACCGGCACAGGAGCGACGCGTCCGGCCAAGGCGGCAGCGTACGCGGTCGCTGCCTGGGCAGCCGGGCCGTGCCGCCCCGCCAGTGTCCTGGGCAGGCCGACCACGACCTCGACCACGTCATGCTCGGCCACGAGACGTACGAGCTCGGTGAGGTCCGAGCCGCGCTTCTCGTCACGCTGCAGGGTAACCAGCGGAGTCGCCAGAAACGCCGACGGATCGCTGAGTGATACACCCACGCGGACCGATCCGACGTCGACGCCGAGCCTCCGTCCGAGGCCCGGGTCGTCGACACCAGGAACGTCAGCGCTGTTCAAGCACCTTGTCCAGTTCGTTCGTGAGAGCCGTGATGGCGTCCTGCACGCCGGCGGGGTTCGTGCCGCCGCCCTGGGCCAGGTCCGGCTTGCCGCCACCGCGGGCGGCGATGGCCGGGCCGAACACCGGGACCAGCTTGCCGGCGGCCAGGCCCAGGTCACGGGCGGCGGCCGTCGTGGCGACCACGAAGCTCACCTTGTCGCCGTCGACCGAGAACAGGGCCACCACACCGGGCTTGTTGCCCAGGCGGTTGCGGACCTCGCCACCGAGGGTGCGCAGGTCGTTGCCCGACACTCCCTCCAGGCCGAGGGCCACCAGCGACAGGCCGCGCACGTCGAGGGCCTTGTCGGCGAGCGACCCGGCGTTGCCGAGCAGCTGGGCGGCGCGAACCTTCTCCAGCTCCTTCTCGGCGGCCTTCAGGCGCTCGACCAGCGACTCGATCCGCTCGGGCAGGCCGTCGGAGCCGACCTTCAGCATGTCGGAGAGGTTCTGCACGATGGCGCGTTCCTTGGCCAGGAACCGCATGGCCTCGATGCCGACGTAGGCCTCGAGACGACGCACGCCGGAACCGACCGAGGATTCACCCAGCAGGGTGATCGGACCGATCTGCGACGAGTGCTCGACGTGCGTGCCACCGCACAGCTCGCGCGACCACGGGCCACCGATCTCGATGACGCGCACGGTCTCGTCGTAGGTCTCGCCGAACAGGGCGACGGCACCCATCTCCTGGGCACCGGCCATGTCGGTGTAGACGATGCTGACCGGCAGGTCCTTGCGCACGGCGAGGTTCGAGACCTCTTCGATCTCGCTGCGGGCCTCGTTCGACAGACCACCGGTCCAGGCGAAGTCGAGCCGCAGGTAACCGGGCTTGTTGTACGAACCGCTCTGCAGGGCCGACGGGCCGAGCACCTGGCGCAGGGCGGCGTGCACGACGTGCGTGCCCGAGTGGCCCTGGCGGGCACCGATGCGCCACTCCGGGTCGACGCGGGCCTCGACGTGCTCGCCCTCGCTGATCTCGCCGTTCACGACGCGCACCTGGTGCACCCACAGCTTGCGGGCGACCTTCTGCACGTCGAGCACCTCGAGCTCGGCGCTGCCCGTCACGATCGTGCCGGCGTCGGACTCCTGGCCACCGGACTCGGCGTAGAGGGGCGTGCGGTCGAGGACGACCTCGACGATGTCGCCCTCCTTGGCCGACTTGATCCGCTGACCGTTCAGCACGATGCCGCGCAACGTGGCCTCGGAGGCGAGCTCGGTGTAGCCGGTGAACTCGGTCGGGCCCTGCTCGAGCAGCTCGCGGTACACGGTCTGGTCGCCGTGGCCGGTCTTCTTGCCGGCGGCGTCGGCCTTGGCGCGGGCGCGCTGCTCGGCCATCAGCTTGCGGAAGCCGTCCTCGTCCACCGACAGACCGGCCTCGGAGGCCATCTCCAGCGTGAGGTCGATCGGGAAGCCGTAGGTGTCGTGCAGCTGGAAGGCGCGGTCACCGGGAAGCGTGGCGCGGCCGTCGGCCTTCACCTCGGCGGCGGCGTTCTCGAAGATCCGCGAACCGGCGTCGAGCGTGCGCAGGAACGCGTCCTCCTCGGCCTTCAGCACCTGCTGGATGCGGGCGAACCCGCTGACCAGCTCGGGGTAGGCCGGGCCCATGGCGTCGCGGACGACCTCGGCGAACTGCACCAGCACCGGCTCGGTCACGCCCAGCAGGCGGGCGGAGCGGACGATGCGGCGCAGCAGGCGGCGCAGCACGTAGCCGCGGGCCTCGTTGCCGGGGGTGACACCGTCGCCGACCAGCATGACGCCGGAACGAGCGTGGTCGGCGATCACGCGAAAACGGACGTCGTCCTTCTCGTCGGCACCGTACTTGCGGCCGGACAGCTCCTCGGCCTTGTTGATGACGGCACGGACCAGGTCGGTCTCGTAGACGTTGTCGACGCCCTGCAGCAGGTAGGCGACGCGCTCGACGCCCATGCCGGTGTCGATGTTCTTGGCGGGCAGGGACCCGATCGGCTTGTGGCCCTCCTTGGGGCTCAGCTCGCCGCGGACGTCCTGCATGAAGACCAGGTTCCAGATCTCCAGGTAGCGGTCCTCGTCGACGACCGGGCCGCCCTCCTTGCCGTACTCGGGGCCGCGGTCGAAGTAGATCTCCGAGCAGGGGCCACCGGGACCGGGCACGCCCATGTCCCAGTAGTTGTCCTTGCCGTCACGGCGCTGGATGCGGTCGGTCGGCAGCCCGGCGACCTTCTGCCACAGCTCGATGGCCTCGTCGTCGTCCTGGTAGACGGTGACCCAGATGCGCTCGGGGTCGAAGCCGTAGCCGCCGGCGTCCTGCGAGCCGGTGACCAGCTCCCAGGCGAGCCTGATGGCGTCTTCCTTGAAGTAGTCGCCGATCGAGAAGTTGCCGGCCATCTGGAAGAACGTGAGGTGGCGCGTGGTCTTGCCGACCTCGTCGATGTCCGGCGTGCGCACGCACTTCTGGATGCTCGTCATCCGCACGGCGGGCGGCGGGGCCTCGCCGAGGAAGTACGGCTTGAACGGCACCATGCCGGCGTTGACGAACAACAGGTTCGGGTCGTCGAGCAGCAGCGAGGAGGACGGGATGTACTTGTGCCCGTTGCGCTCGAAGTGCTCGCGGAAACGCTTGATGATCTCGTGGGTCTGCACGGGAAGTCCTTGTTTGTTGCTGGGGTTGTCAGGGGATGCCCCGAAAGGGCATGCAGCCGAGGCGAACGGTGCTAGTGCTTTCCGTTCGCCCTGGGCGCTCGACGCCCCGGCGTGAAGCCCGTCTGACGTTCCACGGTCTCCTGCAACTCCTGTTCCCGCTCGGCCATGCCCGCGCGCACCTCGGCCCCGAAGGAACCGATGGCGCCGGCGAGCTCACGCAGGCCTTCACCCACGTTAGCGCCGATACCGGCGGGAGTCGCCTGCTTTGTGACCTCGGCGGCCTTCTTCGCGACGAAGAGACCGGCGGCGGCGCCCAGCCCGAACCAGAAGAGACGGCTCATTTCGCACCTCGCCTCGGACGGCGCTTGCTGTGCTTGTTCGGCTGCTCGGCGGCCTTGCGGCGGGCCTTCACGGCCTTGCTCACGCCGTAGGACAGCGCGGCGGCCTTGACCAGCGGCCCGCCGAGCGTGGCGGTGAAGAGGCTGGTGAGCGCGGAGACGTTGCCGGTGACGGCGCGCGCGTTGGCCGTGATGCCGTCGACGCGCTCCAGCTGCGTGTTCACGTGCGTCAGCGTCGTGTTGGCGCCGGCGAACAACGGATCGCTGCCGTCAGCCGCCTTCTCCATCGCGATCGCGGCCTTGTCGAAGAACCGCGCTGCCTTGATCCCCACGATCAGCACCACGAGCGCGACCAGCACGAACGCTCCGGCGCCGACCCACGCGGCGATCTCCCCTGGCGACACGGATCCTCCTGGTGACCGGCGTTGTGGCTTGATTGCCGGTGAGATTACCGGGTGGGTCCGACACCCAAATGAGCGGCACGGCAGTTGATCATCAGTAGTTGATCTTCAGCGGCCGGTCCCGCCGTCGAGCTGCTCCCGGATGATGTCCGCGTGGCCCGCGTGCCGGGCGGTCTCGGTGGTCATGTGGGCGAGGATCCAGCGCAGCGAGTGCCGCACGCCGTCCGGAAGCGGGATCGCCATCGGCGCCTCGGGATCACCGGCGGCCTCGATGGCCCGGTCGCTGTCCGCGGCGGCCGCGAGATAGTCCGCGATCACCTCGCCCGAGCTCATCCCCGCGGGCACCGCCATGTCCAGCTCGTCCTCTTCCGACCAGTGGGCGCCACCGAGGTGGTGGTCGAACCAGAAGCGCTCGGCCTCCATGAGGTGCTGAATCAGCCCCAGGATCGACGTGCCGCTGTCCACCATCGGCCTGCGCAGCTGGTCCTCGGTCAGCCCTTCCGCCTTCTTGAGCACGCAGTGGCGCTGGAACTTCAGAAAGGCGTGCGCGACGTCGAGCTCACCCGTGTCGACGCGCGGCACCGGTTCGCGCTGAGTCTCGGCCATGACACGAACCTACGCCGCGGGCCAAACGAATTCGGGCCGCTTCATTGACTCGGCAGGTCACCGCCTGTGAAATACCCGTCACACAGGGCTTGACGCCGGCACGCCCGCACAGTGAAGTAAGGCAACCCTTAGTGGACCGTGCAGGAGGCCACGTGAAGCCGGTGTCGCACCTGGACTCCTACCGCAGGCACGCCACCGCGGGCGCCCCGCCGATCCCGGTGCTCACGGACCCGTGGGAGGCGCGCGTCGCCCGCTCGGACGGCTACGACCTGCACCTCGTCCACCGCTGGAACCAGGCACCGCACGTGGCGGCGTTCTCGCGGCGCGCCTGGTCGTTGCCCCGGTGGGAGGAACGGCTGCGGACGCATCTGGAGGGCGACGACGTCCGCCCGTTGCTGATCAGCTGGCACGGGCGCCCGGTGATCTACGCGGAGGTCTACCGCGCGGCACGGGACGCCGTCGCCGAGTGCTACCAGGCCCGGCCGCACGACCTCGGCCTGCACCTGGCCGTCGGCGAGCTGGCGATGACCGACCGCGGGCTGGTGCGGTCGCTGCTCCCCCGGCTCACCGACGCGCTGTTCGAGGCCGACTCGCACTGCACGCGGATCGTGCTTGAACCGGACGTGCGCAACAAGCGGGCCATCAGGTCGTTCGAGGCCGGCGGGTTCATGGCCGCTGACGAGGTCATGCTGCCGAACAAGCTGGCCCTGCTGATGGTGTGCCTGCGCTAGTGGTGTGGAACGTTGCCGGGGGAATTCGCGGTCAGACGGGTGCATCGTGGTGCAGCCCCGCGTCCTCGTACTGGGTGTACGGGGGCTCGGGGGCGGTGCCGCGAGGTGCCCTGCTGAGCGTGAATCACCTCGCCAACGGTCCGGGACGCGCCACTAGAACGCGGTGATGTCCTGCGGTGCGCGCTCTTTGCGGCTGAACGCCCGCACGAGGTCCACGGCCCTGTGGCGGTTGAGCGACATGCGGGTCAGCAGGTCGATCACGGTCTCGTTGACGTGGCGCGGGAACTCCGGGGTGTCGAGGCCGACGCTCACCGCGAGGTCGTCGGAGTGCACGACGAACTCCATCAGCCGGCTCACGAGGTAGTCGTCGAGCGGCACCGCCCACGGGCCCCAGTGCGGCATGCGGACCGGGCGGTTGTCCTGGCCCGGCAACGTCTTCGCGAGCTCGCCGAGCGTCTGCTCGAACCGGTCGCAGAGCGCGTCCCGGCCCTCCGCCGCGATCTTCTCGCCGCCCGCGCGGATGCGGGTGTGGAACTCCGAGTCGACTTCCAGCTCGGTCCAGTTCGCTCGCGCGTAGTGCTCCATCAACGAGACCACCGGCTCGTCGCCGACCGGTGAGGAGATCATCGACGGGAGCGGCAGGGCCTGGTAGCCGATGTGGCCGACGAGGCCGCTGACGCCGAACTCGGGCAGGGCGCTCGGCTTGTCCCAGTTCTCGCCGACCTGCTGGTGGCGCATGAGCTCCAGCGCGATGCGGGCGGTGGCGAGGAAGTCGTCTTTGATCGTCACTTCGCCGAACCTACGCGAATTTTGGCTGGAGCAAAGGGAATTGCGGCGTCGCTCAAGTCCTCGTCGTCCTCGGGACGGCGAGGTGGCTGCGGCGGACGGGAAACCAGAATCATCGTTGCCCCCGGTGGTCGTGCGGTCACTCAACGCGATCGTCAGCGTACTCGGCGCAGGTCAGCCGGCGGCGACCACCTCGATCTCGACCAGCCAGTCCCTGACGAGGGTGGTGGCGACGATCGCGGTGGTCGGCACGGGCCTGCCGCCGAGCGCCCGCACGCGTGCGGCGGCGTTGGCCTCCGCGTACGACGCGTCACGCAGGTAGCTGGTGAGGCGGACGATGTTGTCGACCGTCATGCCCGCCGAGGCGAGGATCGTGCGGATGTTGGACCAGATCAGGTCGAGCTGCTCGGCGAGGCCGGCGCCGGGCTTCCCGGACGGGTCGAGCCCCATGGTGCCCGCGACGAACAGCAACCGTTCGGCACCACGGACTTCCATGGCGTGCACGTAGTCGTCGGTGGCCGGGTAGACGCCGTCGGCGGGGTTGTGCGGCACGAGTTCCATGTGGTGATCATGCGACATGACCTCAACCGAAATACGGGACGCGGTGCCCCGGCGACATCGTGGCGATACGCACCCGTAAGCAGCTCCGCTTCCGGACGGCCACGCAGATCACCAGGGCGTGACCAGGGGCCTGGCGGTCTCACGGAGGCACAGGGCAGGACGTCATCTACGAGCTGTACCTGCACCCGGACTTCCGCGGCCGCGGAATCGGACCGCGCCTGATCGACGCCCTCATCGCGCAGATGGACATCGACAAGGTCCACATCGAACAGTTCGCCGCCAGCGTGCGCGAGGGCGTTCTACGAGCGCGAAGGCTCCGCGGTCGAGAGCCGTCACTCGCCCCTGATCACCCGGCGCAACCGGGGCAGCCGCTCGGCCACCGCGCGTTCGGCACCGCGGCCCGTCGGCTCGTAGTAGTCGCGGCCCACCAGGTCGTCCGGCGCGTACTGCTGCGTCAGCACGCCCTCCGGCACGTCGTGCGGGTAGCGATATCCCTGCGCGTTCCCCAGTTTCGCCGCACCCGCGTAGTGCCCGTCGCGCAGATGTGGTGGCACCGCGCCGATAGCACCCTTGCGCACATCCGACATGGCGGCGTTGATGGCAGTGGTGACCGCGTTCGACTTCGGTGCGGTCGCCAGGTGGATCGTGGCCTGCGCGAGGTTCAGCGCGCACTCGGGCAACCCGATGAGCTGCACGGCCTGGGCGGCCGCGACGCACGTCTGCAACGCGGTCGGGTCCGCCATGCCGACGTCCTCGCTCGCGTGGATCACCAGCCGCCGCGCGATGAACCGCGGGTCCTCCCCCGCCTCGATCATGCGGGCCAGGTAGTGCAGGGCGGCGTCCACGTCCGAGCCGCGGATCGACTTGATGAAGGCCGACGTGACGTCGTAGTGCTGGTCGCCGTCGCGGTCGTAGCGCACCGCCGCCTTGTCCACGGTGGACTCCAGCAGCTCCAGCGTGATCACGCCGTTGTTCGACGCCGCCGCCGAGTCCGCCGCGGCTTCCAGCGCCGTCAGCGAACGACGCGCGTCCCCGCCCGCGAGCCGCACCAGGTGGTCCTCGGCGTCCGGCTCCACCACCACCGAGCCGCCCAGCCCGCGTTCGTCCGACACCGCGCGGCGGATCACCGCGCGCACGTGGTCGTCGGTCAACGACTTGAGCTGCAGCACCAGCGAACGCGACAGCAACGGCGACACCACGGAGAAGAACGGATTCTCGGTGGTGGCCGCGACGAGCAGCACGATCCGGTCCTCGACCGCGCCCAGCAACGCGTCCTGCTGGGTCTTGGAGAACCGGTGCACCTCGTCGATGAACAGCACGGTGGACTCACCGGACCGCACGAGCCGCCGCCGGGCCTCGTCGATGACGGCCCGCACCTCCTTGACGCCCGCCGACAGCGCGGACAGGGCCACGAACCGGCGCCCGGTCGCCTTCGACACCAGCGTCGCGAGCGTCGTCTTGCCCGTGCCGGGAGGCCCGTAGAGCATCACGGACGCCGGCGTGGCGCCCTCCACCAGGCGGCGCAGCGGCGCGCCGGGGCCGAGCAGGTGGTCCTGGCCGACGACCTCGTCCAATGTGGCCGGACGCATCCGCACGGCCAGCGGGGCGTTGGCCGCGATGCGCTCGGCCTTCTCCTCGTCGGTCGCACCGAAGAGGCCCTCGTCGAACAGACCTTCGCTCATGCGTTCGAGCGTAGCGCCTGCTTCGCGGGTCCATGTTCGCGACAGCGGGGGCTGAGGCGGCCCCCTGGGGCACGGGCGGCGGACCCGAATACAACACCGGTATGCGGGTCGGCCGCCCGCACCGCCAGGAACCACCTCGGCCGCGGCTCTCATCGAACGAGACCCGCGAAGCAGGCGCTGGTCATGTGCGAAGATTGCGTTCCGTGCCCATCCCCAGAGCCGTGCTGCTCGCCGGACCCTCCGGCTCAGGCAAGTCGACACTCGCCGCCCACCTCGGCTGGCCCGTGCTGCGCCTGGACGACTTCTACCGCGACGGCGACGACCCGCTGCTGCCCCGCGACGACCACGGGCGCGCGGACTGGGACGCGATCGGCTCGTGGAACGCCGAGGCGGCGCTGAACGCCGTGATCGAGCTGTCGGACACCGGCAAGACCGAGGCGCCGGTGTACTCGATCAGCGAGGACCGCAGGGTCGGCACGCAGACGATCGAGCTGGGCGACGCGCCCGCGTTCATCGCGGAAGGCCTCTTCGCGGACCTTCTGGTCCAGGGCGCGAAAGAAGCAGGTGTGCTGAGGGACGCCGTCGTGCTCGCGCCGAGCGCGCCCGTCACGTTCGCGCGCAGGTTCGCCAGGGACGTCGCCGAGGCCCGCAAGCCGGTGCCGACGCTGGTCAGGCGCGGTCTGCGGCTGATGCGCGAGCAGCCGCAGGTGGTCCGCCGCTGCGTGGACGCCGGCATGCGGCGCACCACTCCGGCACGGGCGCGGCGGGAACTCGCCGGAAACGTGTAGGCCTCGAGCAGCGGGACTCGTGCCGCAACCACGCGTCGACCGTGAGGTGCGTGGAGTGCATCTGGACCTCCGCGTGGAGGTGCACGTGTCCACTGACGACGCCGGAGCCGGAACCGGCGACATCCGCCGCATCGGCATCAAGACCACGCTCACCTGCCCGGACTGCGCGGGCTCGCTCGTCGAGCTGCCGGTCGGCGGCGGCGTGTACCGGTGCCTGGCCGGAGGCGCCGGCGGCGCCGGTGTGCTGCGGAAGTACCTGCCGCACGGAGGTCTGCGGCAGGAAACGGGCAGGTGACGGCGATGAGGATCGAGACGACCGACATGGCGGGCGTCGTGGTGGCGACTCCGTGCGGACGACTCGACCTCTCTGGATATCCGTCGTTGCGGGACGGCCTGCTCAAGCTGGCGGCGGCGTCGCCGGCCGCGCTGGTCGTGCGGCTCGGAACGGGCTTCGAGGTGGCGAGTACAGCGATGCTCGCTGTGTTCAGCACCGTCAGGATGCAGATCTCGAGGTGGCCGGACATCCCGCTGATCGTCGCCGCGGAGACCGATGTGCACCGGCGACAGCTGGCGCGCAGCGGTGTGGCGAGGTTCGTGTCCACCGTGCCTGATGTGGCGTCGGCGCTGGATGTCGCGGCGGAACCACCGCCACGCCGGCTCCACCGCGTGCCGCTGCCCAACTCGCCGACGGCGCCGATGATCGCGCGCGAGTTCGTGCGCGACGTGTGCGAGCAATGGCAGCTGCCCGCGCTGCGGAACGACGCGCTGCTCGTGGTCAGTGAACTGGTCGAGAACGCGGTGCGGCACGCACGCTCGGAACCCGATCTGCAGGTTGAACTGCGTCCTTGCACACTGTCCATCGCCGTGCGCGACGACGACCCGACACCTGCGGTGCAGACCGAGGCGCTGCCGGACGTGGGTGGGCACCGAGGGCTGGAGCTGGTCGACCGGCTCAGCCTGCGCTGGGGCAACACGCCATCATCCGATGGGGGCAAGATCGTGTGGGCGGTCCTCGCGCGCTGGCCGGGCGAGTAGTTCAGCGCCGCGAGCGACGGCCGGACGAGGGCTTCGACACCAGTTCGCCAGACGTCGAACATCTTGGGTGTGGTCGAGGGCGATCCGATGAAGCGTTGGCGGTACTCGCAGACGCCCAAACCGGCACCACCGGGCCGCTGACCTCCAGCGTCCGCAGCACGATCCGCGAGCACTCGCCGAGGACGAGGTCGACGCCGCGGCGCTCGCACTCCGCGCGCACCGCGAGCAGCACGGCCATCCCGGCGGAGCCGAAGTACGCCACGTCGGCCAGCTCGACCATCAGCACCGCGTGGGTCCGGGCCAGCTGGTCGCGCAGGAACTCCTCGAACGCCGCGGCCGTCACGAGATCGATCTCCCCGGCCACGCGCACGACCGTGGAGACGCCGACGTGATCGGCCTCCAGGACGACCGGCAGCGGTTCGTTCACGAAACGCATTCTATTCGTGTCCAGGTTCCCCGGTGACCTGCGTTCACGTCTGGCAGGATGCCGATCACACTCACTACCGGGGGTAGCCGCGATGACCGAAACGCCCGGCTGGTCCTCACCCGACCAGCAACCGAACCAGCCGCAGCAGCCGCCGCAGCCGCCTCCTGGGCAGCCTCAGCCGGGCTACTACGCGCCGCCGCCACCCGGAGCGCAGCCGACGATCAAGCCGGGCGTGATCCCGCTGCGCCCGCTGGCCGTCGGCGAGATCGTCGACGGCGCCATCACGACGATGCGCCGGTACCCGAAGCTGATCATCGGCGCGGCCGCGGTCGTCGCGGCGATCACGCAGATCGTCGGCCTGCTGGTGCAGCTGCCGTTCCTGGACGACCTCACCGCCGTGGCGACGCTCGACCCGAACACGGTGACCCAGGAACAGGCGGTCGACCAGGTCACCGGCGCCCTCGCCGGCTTCCTCACCGGCACGCTGCTCAGCGTCGTGCTGCTGCTGTTCGGCACGGTGTTCCTGTCCGGCTTCATCACCGTGATCGTCGGCCACGCGGTGCTGGGCCGGCAGGTGACGTTCGCGCAGGCATGGGAGGAGTTCAAGCCGCGGCTGCTGCCGTTGCTCGGCGCGACCCTGCTGTCCGGTCTCGTGATCACCGTCGGCCTGATCCTCTGCGTCGTGCCCGGCATCTGGCTGTGGGTGCTGTTCGCGCTCGTCACGCCCGCGCTGGTGCTGGAGCGCTGCGGTGTCGGCACGGCGTTCGGCCGTTCGAAGAACCTCGTCAAGGGCGCATGGTGGCGCACGTTCGGCATCCTGCTGCTCACCGTGGTGATCAGCTGGGTGATCAGCTGGATCATCAGCCTCCCGTTCGGCCTGCTGGGCGCGGCGACCACCGGCTTCAGCGGCGACCCGACGGCGGCGCTGAGCGCGGGCTCGCTGGTCCTGTCGACGATCGGCGCGATCATCGCGTCGACGATCACGCTGCCGTTCAGCTCCGCGGTGACCGTGCTGCTCTACGTCGACCGCCGGATGCGCGCGGAGGGCATGGACATCGAACTCCAGCGGGCCGCGGGACATGGCGGTATCTGACGTACCGGTAGATCTCGACCGCGACGAGGCCCGCGAGGCGGCCGTACGGGAGCTGAGCGACCCCGCGTACGTCTCGGACGACCCGAACCCGCTGGAACGCGCCCTCGACTGGGTGCTGGACCGGCTGGGCGAGCTGCTCGCCGGTGCGGCGGGCATGAACGGGATCACCGCGATCACGATCATCGTCGTGGCCGTGGTGATCATCGTGATCGTGATCAGGCTCCGGGCCGGCCGCACCACCCGCTCCGGGCGGACGCGTGGTGGTGAGGTGTTCGACGCCGTGCTGACCGCGGCCGAGCACCGTGCCGCCGCCGACCGTGCCGCGGCGGCGGGGAACCTGGCCGAGGCCGTGCGCGAGCGTTTCCGCGCTGTGGTGCGGGAACTGGAGCAACGCGGCGTGCTCGACCCGCGGGCCGGCCGCACGGTCGACGAGGTGGCGGTCGAGGCCGGGAGGGCTCTTCCTGTGCTCGCGGACGACCTGCGCGGCGCGGCCGTGCAGTTCGACGACGTCTGGTACGGCGGCAGGCCCGCCACCGAGCAGGGGTACCGGCAGCTGGTCTCCGTCGACGACAGGGTGCGCGGATGACAGCGGTCTCCCCCGACGCCGGGCGGATCTGGACCGCCGCGCGCGGGCCCGTGCTGATCGGCGTGATCATCCTGTTCGCGGCTGTCGTGATCACGTTGCTGCGCGGCGGCGGTGAGGGCGGTTCGCTCGACCCGCGCTCGTACCGGCCGGAGGGCAGTCACGCGGTCGCCGCACTGCTGGAGCAGAACGGTGTCCGCGTCGAGCTGACCGACAACGTGTCCTCTGTGGAGGGTGCGACGCTGTTCGTCACGCACCCGGACCTCATCGACCCCGAACGACTGTCGGAGCTGAGCCGCCGGGCCGCCGCCACGGTGCTGCTCGCCCCGGCGACCGAGGTCGGCAAGGTGGAGGTCGAGACGCGGCAACCAGGCTGCCCGCTGGCGTCGAAGGCGGGGCCGGCGACCACCGGTGGGTTCGTGTACGAGGGCGAACAACGGTGCTACGACTCGACGTTGGTGCGCACCGGCACGGTCACGACGATCGGGTTCGGCGCGATCTTCACCAACCGCGACCTCGACGAGGAGGGCAACGCGGCACTCGCGCTCGCGTTGCTGGGCCAGCACGACCGGCTGGTCTGGTACCTGCCGTCGGCCGCGGACCGCTCGCAGCAGAAGTCGTTCACGGACCTGATCCCGGACGGCTGGAAGTTCGCCGCGTGGCAACTGGGGATCGCGGCAGTGGTGATCGCGCTGTGGCGGGCGCGCAGACTGGGCCGGGTGGTGCCGGAACGGCTGCCGGTGGTGGTGCGCGCGGCCGAGACCGTGGAGGGCAGGGCGCGGCTGTACCGGCGGTCGCACGCGTCCGCGCACGCCGCTTCGGTGCTGCGGCAGGCGGCCCGTGACCGGCTGACCCCGTTGCTGGGGTTGCCGCACGGTGAGGATCCCTCGGAGGAGATCGCCCGCAGGACATCGCGTTCCGCCGGTTCGGTGCGGACGCTGCTCTACGACGAAGTGCCGGTGGACGACCGGGGGCTGGTCGCGCTGGCTGACGAGCTCGATGCTCTGGAGAACGAGGTGCGCAGGGGATGACGGTCACCACAGAGGAAGCACGCACGGCGCTGGTGGCGTTGCGCACGGAGATCGGCAAGGCCGTGGTGGGCAACGACTCCGCCGTGACGTCGTTGATCCTCGCGTTGCTGTGCAAGGGACACGTCCTGCTGGAGGGTGTGCCTGGCGTCGCGAAGACGTTGCTGGTGCGGGCGATGGCCCGTGCGCTGGACCTGTCGACGACGCGTGTCCAGTTCACGCCGGACCTGATGCCGGGCGACCTGACCGGGTCGCTGGTCTACGACTCGCACAACGCGGCGTTCTCGTTCCGCGAGGGGCCGGTCTTCACGAACCTGCTGCTCGCCGACGAGATCAACCGCACGCCGCCGAAGACGCAGTCCGCGCTGCTGGAGGCGATGGAGGAGCGGCAGGTGTCGGCGGACGGCAGGACGCGGCCGCTGCCGTCGCCGTTCATCGTCGTCGCGACCCAGAACCCGGTGGAGTACGAGGGCACCTATCCGCTGCCGGAGGCGCAGCTGGACCGGTTCCTGCTGAAGGTGAACATGCCGATTCCGGAGCGCGACCACGAGATCGACGTGCTGACGCGGCACGCGTCCGGCTTCGACCCGCGCGATCTGTCGGGGCTGTCGCCGGTCGCGGGTGCCGCGCACCTGGAGGCGGGTTCGGCGGCCGTGCGCGCATTGACTGTGGCACCCGAGGTCATCGCCTACGTGGTCGACGTGTGCCGGGCGACGCGGCAGTCCCCCGCCGTCCGGCTGGGCGTTTCTCCGCGTGGCGCAACGGCTCTGCTGGCGGTGGCGCGGGCGTGGGCCTGGCTGTCCGGGCGCGACTACGTGACGCCGGACGACGTGAAGGCCCTGGCCCGCCCGGCTCTGCGGCACCGGCTGGAGCTGCGGCCGGAGGCCGAGCTGGAGGGCGTGACGTCGGACGGCGTGCTGGACGGCGTGCTCGGCGCGGTCCCGGTGCCGCGCTGACGTGGCGCTCACGGGCCGCGCGGGGTTGCTCGCGCTCATCGGTGTCCTCGTCGTCGGGCTGCTCTTGCCGTCGTGGCAGGGGATTCTCCTCGTGCTCGCCGTGTTGCTGGCGTGCGTTGCCTTCGACCTGGTGCTGGCGGCCGGGGTTCGGCGGCTGACCTTCGTTCGCGCTGGTGCTTCCTCGGTGCGGACGGGTGAGCTTTGTTCCGTGCAGCTGACGGTGCAGAACCCGGGGCGTCGGTTGCGAGGTGTTCTTCGTGACGCGTGGGCACCTTCTGCCGGTGTGGTCGCCGACCGCGTTCCTGTCGATGTGCCTGCGGGTGGCTCGCGGACGTTCTCCTTCGACCTCCGGCCCGTACGCCGAGGCGATCGCATTGCCGACCGTGTGACCGTGCGTTCTATCGGGCCGTTGGGGATCGCGGCGCGGCAGGGATCTCACGTCGTGCCGTGGACCGTGCGCGCGTTGCCGCCGTTCCACAGCCGCCGCCACTTGCCGCCGCTGCTGGAACGCTTGCGCGAGCTGGACGGCCGCCGGGCGTCGTTGATCCGTGGTGCCGGCACGGAGTTCGACTCGTTGCGGGCCTACGTGATCGGCGACGACGTCCGTTCGATCGACTGGCGCGCTTCGGCCCGGTCGTCGGACGTCGTGGTGCGGACGTGGCGACCCGAGCGCGACCGTCAGGTGACGATCGTGCTCGACACCGCCCGCACGGCGGCTGGACGCGTGGAAGGCGCCCTGGGTGGCGTGCCGCGGCTGGACGCGGCGATGGACGCGGCGTTGTTGTTGTCCGCCTTGGCGTCGCAGGCTCGTGACCAGGTGGACTTCCTGGCGTTCAGCCACAAGGTGCGTGCCTCGGTGCCGCGGGCCACGTTGCCCGTGCTGGTGCAGGCGATGGCTCCGCTGGAGGCGGAGCTGGTGGAGTTCGACGCGCGCGGTGTGGTCGCCGAGGTGCTGCGCCGGGCCGGGCGCCGGTCGTTGGTGGTGCTGCTGACCTCGCTGGAGCCGTCGATCGAACACGGGCTGCTGCCGTTGCTTCCCGCGCTGGCCTCGCGGCACCGGTTGCTGATCGCTTCGGTGTCCGACCCCGCCGTGCACGCAATGGCTGCCGGACGTGGGGACCTGGAGTCAGTTTACGCGGCTGCTGCTGCGGAACGGACATTGGCCGAACGACGCCATCTGACCGCTTTGCTTGCACGGCACGGTGTTGACGTTGTGGACGCACTGCCCGATGATTTGCCACGCGCTCTCGCGGATCACTACTTGTCGTTGAAGGCCGCGGGCAAACTCTGAACTTGTACCGACTCCAAAAAGTACTTCCTTCAGGGCTATTCGGGCGGAAACGATGGAGCGGAAGGCCTTGCTGCTCCTAGTTTCTTGCCATGCCACGACGAAACTCCAGCGTGGTGGGCCGGGAGTTCGGCATCGGCGTTCGTCACGCCATCGAACAGACCAAGATGACCCACCGCGAGATCGCCAGGATGCTCGACTGGGACGAGTCCAAGCTTTCCGACCTGGTCCGGGGCAAGGGCGGTGTCAGCGAGGCCGAGGTACTGCAGCTGCTCGCCTTCTGCCGGGTCCCGCCGACCGAGGTCCGCCGACTGCTCGCGCTGTTCCGTGAGACCCGCGAGACCGGGTATCTCCAGATTCCCGAGGACGGTGTCCCGGACCTGGTCCGCAGCCTGGTCGAGCAAGAGCGCCTCGCCAACGTGATCACGGTCTGGTCGATGAACCTCATCCCGGGCCGACTCCAGACCGCTGACTATATGCAGGCACTGCTCGCAGGTCTCGCCCGTTCAAAGGCTGTCAACTACGACGAAGTCATCGCTGCGAGGCTCGCTCGCCGCGAACTGTTTCACTGGAGCCGCGAGTTCGTGTTCTTCGTCCACGAACAGGCGCTGCGACTTCCCGTAGGTGGGCTTGACGTCATGAAGGACCAGTTGCTCCACCTTCTGGCCATGGCGCAGCGCTCGTACATCAGCTTGCGGATCGTGCCGATCGCCATCGGTGCACACGCCGGACTTGGCGGCTCGTTCATGCAGCTCAAGTACGAGAAGTTCGAGCCCGTGATCTACCTCGAAGGTGAGAAGTCCAGCCTCTTCCTCGAAGACAAGGCATCACTCACCACCTACACCGAGGTACTGAAGTTGCTCGACCGGCAAGCGCTGGATGAGGAACAATCGAAGGAGCTGATCAACAGCATCCTGATCTGAGGAGATGTTTCCGGATGTCGGTCTGGCGCAAGAGCAGCTACAGCCTGAACTCGAACGACTGTGTTGAAGTCGGTCGTCGCATCGGCATTCGGGACAGCAAGGCGCCAGCCTCCCACCTGCCGGTCTCCTCGGCGGCCTGGTCGGCGTTCCTGCGCAGCGTGAAGTCCTAGACGGCGACGGGGGCGACGTCCTCGCGTTCGCTCGCGTCCACGTCGCCCGTCTCCCCCTGCTGCGCGGCCCGCCGTCCGATCACGAACACGTACAGCAGGAACAGCACCTCGGCGACCACCCCGATGCCGACGCGCACCCACGTCGGCCACCCGGACGGTGTCACGAACCCCTCCAGCACGCCGGAGACGAGCAGCACCACGACGAGTCCGAGCGCCACCGCCACCACCGACCGTCCCTCGGCGGCCAGCGCGGCGGCGCGGGTGCGTTTGCCGGGGTCGATGACCTGCCAGCCCAGCCGCATGCCGATGCCCGCCGCGACGAACACCGCCGTCAGCTCCAGCAACCCGTGCGGCGCGAGCAGCCCGAGGAACAGCCCGCCCCGGCCGGCGCCGAACATCAGGCCGACGCCCACGGCGAGGTTCACCGCGTTGGTGAAGAGCAGGTAGACGGGTGGGATGGCGAACAGCACGCCCAGCAGCAGGCAGGCGGCGGAGACCCAGGCGTTGTTCGTCCACACCTTCGCGGCGAACGAACCGGCCGGGTCGCTGGAGTAGTAGGCCTCGTAGCCGCCGCCGACCCTGGTCATCTCGCGGAGATCCTCCGGCGCGGCGATGGTGGCCTGCACGTCGGGGTTCGTGGCGATCCAGGCCGCCATGATGCCCGTGACCAGGTAGAACACCACGCCTGCCGGCACCCACCAGCGCCAGCCGAGGTAGATCGCGGCGGGCAGCCGGTGCGTGAAGAAGCGGGTGACCAGGCGCCACGCGGGGGTGTGCGTGCCCGTCAGCGCCGACCGTGCCTGCGCGACCAGCGACGACAGGCGTTCGACGGTGGCCGGGTCCGGGGTCTGGCTGCGCACGACCGACAGGTGCGTCGTCACGCGCTGGTAGAGCTCGATCAGCTCGTCGGCCTCCGGGCCGCTGAGTCGGCCGGACCGCTTGACCAGCTGCTCGAGCCGCTCCCACGACGCGCGGTGGCGATCGATGAACACGTCCAGATCCACGATGAGTCACACTATCCGCGTGGGGGACCTCGTCACCGGTGAAGCCGTAGTTCTGGACCTGCGCGTCGCTCAGCTCGCGAGCAGGGCGGTCGCGTACGCGTTCGACGTGGCCGTGCAGTTCCTCTTGCTGCTCGGCGTGTACCTGATCGCGCCGATCGGGTTCGACGACGCTCTGCAGAGCGCGCTCGCGCTGAGCCTGACCGTCCTCGTGCTGGTCGGCTACCCGACGCTGGTGGAGTCGCTGACGCGCGGCCGTTCGGTGGGCAAGTTCGTGATGGGCCTGCGGGTCGTGCGCGACGACGGCGGCTCGATCCGGTTCCGGCACGCCCTGGTGCGCGCGCTGGGCGGGTTCTTCGTGGACTTCTGGATGCTCGGGCTCGGTGGCGCGATCGCCTTGTTCGTGTCGCTGTTCTCGCCGCAGGGCAAGCGGGTGGGCGACTACCTGGCGGGCACCCTGGTGATCCGCACGCGGATACCGCAGCAGGAAGTGGAGCTCGCCGACATGCCTCCGCAGCTCGCCGAGTGGGCGCGCGGGCTGGACCTGTCGCAGCTGTCCGACGAGCTGGTGCTCGCCGCGCGGCAGTACCTCAGCCGGTACCACGAGCTGGGCGAGCAGGCGCGGTGGGACCTGGGCGCGCGGCTGTCGGACGACGTCGGTGCCGCGATCCGCTCGCCCCGCGTCGAGTACACGCATCCGCATCCGTACCTGGCGGCGGTGCTGGCCGAACGGCGGCGCCGGGCCGGCTGAGCAACGCCGTCACACGTCGCAGGTCAGCTCGCCGGACCAGGCACGACGGCCTTCGTTGAGGGCGAAGAGCGCGATGAACAGTCCCGCCACCGCGTCCAGCCAGGTCCAGCCGAGCAGGGCGTAGGCCACCAGGCCGAGGAACGTGGTCACGCTCAGCCAGACGCACAGCCGCGTCTCGGCCGCGTCGACGTACGTCCGGCAGCGCCCTGGCCTGTTCCACGGGTTGCTCCTCAGGGCGCGATCTCTGGTTCAGGTCGCGCGATCACAGCTAGGCGTTCGCTCTGCGGAGGCGCTCGGCCGCCTGCTCCCGAACAGCGTTGAGGGACACCGGCGCGTCACCGTGCAGAACTTCCCAACGCGCGTTGTGCACGGCTGTCCACATGCTCCCCGCCCACGCGATCTCCAACTCCTCCGCGGTGAACGCGCGCCCGCGAAGTTCCTGGTACGTCTCGATGAACGCGGCCGAGCTCTCGATCGGAGGGAGGGTCGGCGGCGAAGCGTTGGCGAACGCTCCGCTCGCCGCACCCACCAGTGCCGCCTCCGGTTGCCACGCGAGGCTGTCCCAGTCGTGCACGGCCCACACCTCGCCGTCGAGCCAGCGGAGGTTCTGCGCCTCGAAGTCGGCATGCCCCAGCACGCACGGCAGCTCAGCCGCCAGCAACCGCTTGCGCACCCGCTCGGCCGTGTCGACGACGAACGCGGGCACGACGCTCTGGTCTCGTTCGTCGAGGAAGCCGATCGCCGGCCACAGCCCGGAATCCGTGTGGTCCCAACGGGCCCAGCGCGGGCTGGGCAGCGGCGGCGCGACGTCGACGTCCTCCAGTCCGGCCATCAGGCGGGCGAACACGGCCGCGTAGCGCCGAGCAACTGACGGTGTGTCGCCGAGCAGCATCGAACCGCCGGGCAGTGACTCCTCGGCGTGCACGGCGAGTGCCCCGACACGGGTGACAGGTGTGACGGGCCGGGCGCACGGGAACCCCCGCTGGGCGAGCTGGGCCTGCGCGGCGACACACGACGCGGCACGGCCGTCGTCCTCGCGGGCCTTCACCACGACCTCCCGCCCACCGGCCAGCCGCAGGCCGAACACCGCCGAGATCGACCGCGCCTCGAACAGCACATCGACCGGCTCGTCCCCCAGCTGGTCCACGCACCAGTCCGGCAGCCAGTCCGGCAGATCGTTCAACGGCACGGTGACGACTGTGCCAGACGCGCAACGGATCGGAGAGATCATGACGACCTCATTGCACGGCCGCCCGCCCGTCGTCGACCGCGCCACCTGGCAGGCCGCCCGTGACGAGCTTCTCGTCCGCGAAAAGGCCCACACCCGTGAGGGTGACGCCATCGCGGCGGCCCGTCGCCGGTTGCCCATGGTGGAGTTCGACGCGACGATCGAGCTCACCGGCTCCGACGGCCCCGTCCCGTTCGTCGACCTGTTCCAGGGCCGCGACGAGCTCGTGGTCTACCAGCACATGTGGTACGACGGAGCGCCGCCACAGGGCCAGTGCGAGGGCTGCACCACCACGGTCTGGCACCTCAAGGACGCTCTCTACCTCAACGCTCGCGGCGTCTCGTTCGCCGTCCTGAGCACGGGCGGCTGGGAGGAGGTGGCCGCCTACGTCGAGTTCATGGGCTACACCCAGCCCTGGTACTCGGTGCGTGACGCGGACGCGCCGATGGGCCCGGGACACCTCACCAGTCTCCTGCGCGACGACGACCGCGTGTTCATCACCTACTCGACCACGGGCCGTGGCACCGAGCGGCTCAACTCGTCCATCGGCGTGCTCGACATGACGCCGTACGGCCGCGGCGAGGCGTGGGAGGACAAGCCGGAAGGATGGCCCGAGGGCGACGTCCCCTGCTGGTACTGGCGCACGGACGCGGACGGGAACGCCACCTGGGGAGAGACCAGCCGTCCCGTGCCGCAGTGGACCCGTCCCGGCGCGAGCCCCGTGGAGACGCTGGGCCGGCGCGACGACGACTTCCACTGACCGGGTTCAGTCGAGCCGGAAGCCGTAGGGCAGTTCGAGGCGGTGCCGGGCGAGCAGGGCGGCGTCGGCGAGGATCTCGCGGGTCGGGCCGTCCGCGACGACCACGCCGTCGTCGATCAGCACGCTGCGCGGGCAGATCTGCAGTGCGAACGGCAGGTCGTGCGTGACCATCAGCATCGTGCGGCCCAGCGACAGCAACAGCTCGGCGAGCTCGCGGCGGGCCACGGGTTCGAGGTTCGCGGACGGTTCGTCGAGCACCAGGATCTCCGGGTCGCACGCCAGCACCGACGCCAGCGCCACCCGGCGGCGCTGACCACCGGAGAGGTGCAGCGGCGAGCGGTCCGCGACGGACTCCATGCCGACCGCGCGCAACGCCTTCTGGACCCGTTCGTCCACATCGGACATGCCGAAGTTGCGCGGGCCGAACGCCACGTCCTCCCCCACGGTCGGGCAGAACAGCTGGTCGTCGGGATCCTGGAAGACGAGCCCGACGCGGCGGCGGATCTCGCGCAGGTTCTTCTTCGCGACCTCGAGCCCGGCGACCGACACCGTGCCGCTGCCGCCGGAGAGAACTCCGTTGAGGTGCAACGCGAACGTGGTCTTGCCGGCGCCGTTCGGGCCGAGGACGGCGACCCGTTCACCGCGCTCGACGCGCAGGTCGACGCCGAACAGCGCCTGGTGCCCGTCGGGGTAGGCGAAGGCGAGCTTCGAGACCTCCAGCGCGGGCTCGGCCGGTGTTTCCGGGACGATCGTGGCCGAGCCCGCGGGCCCGCCTGTCCAGCCGCGCGACACCATCGCGAGGTGCACCCTCTCTCCGCGTTCGTAGGACCGGATGAACAGTGTGCCGACCGCGCGTGCCGTCGCGCCCGCCTGCCACAGGAAACGCGGGTCGTCGCCGCGGGAGATGCGGGCGACGCGCATGCGTTTCGCCTCTGCCACCACGACTTCGCCGTAGCGGAGCATCAGCGTGGCGATCATGATCAGCGGTGCGGGCACTTTCAACGTTTGCAGGCCGCGCAACAACTCCCCCGGCGCCGTCGTGGCGGCCAGGGTGAGGCTGACGAGGACGCCGAGCGTGCCCTTCGCCAGAATGTTCCAGCCCGCCAGCGCGCCTTCCACGGACACCGAGACGCCGAGGAAGTCCGTGCGCGGATCGGTGCCGAAGATCGGCAGCAGGAACGCGAGCACCACGAACGGTAGCTCGATCACCGCGCGCTTCACGAACCACAGCACGGGAACCCGCGCGATCGCCCACACCGCCACGATCAGCAGCAGGTACAGGCCGAAGAGCGGGAACAGCGTGCGCGGGGTCGCCACGACGCCCAGCACCGCCCCGAACGCCACGAGGATCTTCACGTGCGGTGCGAGGCGGTGCACCGGCGAGTCGCCGGCGTGGTGCAGGACGTCGTGGCTGCCACCCATCAGGCGTCAGATTTCTTGCGCAAGAACCAGAACAGGCCGAACGACACGGCGAGCACGACGATCACGCCGAGCACACCGGCGAGGCCGGTGAACTTGTCGTCACCGCCGAGCGCGTAGTCGGCGAACGTGCTGCCGGCGAACGGGTGCTCCTGCGCGTGCTCGGCGATGCCGGTGTCCTCCACCGTCTTGTCGAGGCCGTCGGGGTCGCCGGACGCGAAGTACGACAGGACGCCCGCGATGAGCAGGGACACCAGGGCGAACCCGATGAAGAACTTCTTCACGACCGCACCTCCAGCGGCTTGGCGTTGCCGCGCAGCAGATGCACGAGGTCGGGCCGGATCGAGGCGACCGACGTGACGGTGACAGCGGTGATCAGGCCCTCACCGATGCCGATCAGGGCGTGCAGGCCCCACATCAGCAGCGCGACCTTGCCGATCTCGACACCGCCGGCGCCGCCGATCGCGTACTCGACGACGAAGCCGGTCGCCGCGAGCAGGGTGTTGACGAACGCCGAGACGAACGCGACGGCCGCGAGACCCCCCTTGCCCCGCACCGCCAGCTTGCGCAGGGCCACGGCGACGAGGAACCCGGCCGCCGTGCCGATCAGCGCCATGTTGGTGACGTTGGCACCGAGGGCCGTGAGACCGCCGTCCGCGAACAACAACGCCTGCACGACCAGCACGATCGTCACGCACAGCGCGCCGACGTACGGGCCGACAAGGATGGCCGCGAGCGCGCCGCCGAGCAGGTGCCCCGACGCTCCCGGCAGGATCGGAAAGTTGATCATCTGGACGGCGAAGATGAACGTGGCCACCAGGCCCGCCATCGGCGCCGTGCGGTCGTCGAGGTCAGCACGTGCCCTGACCAGCGCGATGCCGACGCCCACCGCCGCGATGACGAGTAAGGCGACCGACAGCGGCGCGTTCAGCAGACCGTCGCTCATGTGCATGGCAACAGGTGACATGGGTGGTCACGCTAATTGCCTGGCGGCGGCTATGGCCAGCGGTGTGCAACAACAATTTGGAGGTAAGTGCGAGTCGGTGGTCACAGCGTGGCTTTCGCACCGGGAGGCCCGCCCGGTTCGCTAGTGGCGTGGCCCGGAACGTTGCCGGGCGAATTCGCGGTCAGACGGGTGCATCGTGGTGCCGCCCCCGCGTCCTCATACTGGATGTATGGGGGCGCGGGGGCGGTGCCGCGAGGTGCCCTGCTGACCGCGAATTACCCAGCCGACGTTCCGGGTCACGCCACTAGGGTGGCCCGAAACCTGGGGGTTTCACACATGAAGCGATTCACGCTGATGCTCGTGGCCGCGCTCGCGGCCTGCTCGCCAACGCCGGACGACGACACGCCACGCCCGGAGGCGAAGCCGCTCACGGTGTACGCGGACTCGGCGCTGACCGAGGCGTTCACGCAGATCGGCAAGGACTTCGAGGCCTCGCAGGGCATCAAGGCCGGCTTCGTCTTCGGCGCCAGCTCGGCACTCGAGAAGCTGGCCGCCGACGCCGACGTCTTCGCGTCCGCGAGCGTCGACAACATGAAGTACGACTCGAAGGTGTTCGCACTGAACCGGCTGGTGCTCGCGATACCGCAGGGCAACCCGAAGAACGTCAGGGTCTACGACAGCTTCGTCCCCGGAGCGGCGCAGACGTCGTACGCGATGTGCGTCGAAGAGGCGCCCTGCGGTGCGGCCGCCAAGAACGTGCTGAAGAGCGCACCCCTCAGGGCGGCGTGCCCGGACCGAAAGCGGTCGGGCAGGACGTCAAGGAGACGCTCGCCAAGCTGACCTCGGGCGAGGTCGACTCGGCGTTCGTGTACGCCTCGGACGTGAAGGCGAACCCCGGGCTCTTCTCGGTGCCGACGCGCCTGGGCAACGAGCCCTCGCAGAAGGCGGACCTGAAGTTTCCGATCGCCATCGTGTCCGGTTCGCCCGAGGCGAAGAAGTTCTACGACTTCGTGTTGAGCGAGAAGGCGCGTGCCGTGTTGACCGACGCCGGATTCGAGCTCCCCTAGTCATCCGATGATTTCTGCGTAAGATCCCTCCCGCCGCCGCCACGGCACGGAGGGACGAACAGTGACAGAGCTGTCGCGTAGAACCTTTCTGTACGGGACAGGCGCGGCCGTAGGGGCTTCTGCGCTCAGCGCGGGCACCGCGGTCGCATCTCCCGCAGCCCCCGAAACATCGGGTCACACCGGAAGCTCGACAGTGCATCGGGACGTCGTGCGCGACGCCCGCATGGAGTGGAAGCGCCTGCCCAAGAACTGGGGCGACAGCCCGTTCCTCGCGAACGGCTTCCTCGGCGTCCAGGTCTACGCCGGACGCACGCCGAACGAGCTGAAGCTCATGCTCAGCCACTCCGAGGTGCAGGACCAGCGCGAGCACTGGGAGGCCGCGATCGGCCTGTCGCGGCTGCCGATCGGGTACCTGACCTTGGCTTTCGCCGGCGCGATCACCGCGGTCGACTGGACGCTGGACCTGTGGAACGCCGAGCTCACGGGCTCGGTGACCACCACACAGGGCAGCGCCACCTTCACGATGCTCGTGCACAACGCGCGCAGCACGTTCCTCGCGAAGGTGAAGGGCGACGTGACGTGGGGTTTCCAGCCGCTGCAGTCGGCTACCACGCGCACGATCCGCAAGCCGGCCGACTACACGCCCAACCCCGACCCGACGCTGGGCACGGCCAATGGCGTCTCCTACGCCGCACAGCCGCTGCACGCGGGCGGTGGCTACACAACGGCCTGGCACGCCCGTGACGGCCGTTTCGCGGCCCACGTGGCGTACACACATCCTGCGAACACGCACACGTCTGACGCGATCCGTGAGGTGCGTCAGGCGCTGGCGATCCCGTTCGAGGTGCTGACGATGCAGCATCGTCGCTGGTGGAACGCCTACTACAGCAAGTCGCTGGTGTCCGTGCCGGACAAGCTCGTGCAGCGCTTCTACTGGGCGCAGCTCTACAAGATGGCCGCCGCCACCCGTTCCGACGCGCCGGTCATCACCGAGTGGGGCCCGTGGTTCCCCGAGCAGGGTGCCAGCTGGACGGCCGTGTGGTGGAACCTCAACGTCCAGATCTCGTATCCGCTGGTCAACGGCTCGAACCACCACGAGCTCGACGCCGTCACCACCACGTTGAAGCGGTACGAGCACAACCTCGAGCTGAACGTGAACCCCGTCTACCGCGACGGCAACTCGTACGCGATCTGCCACCCCGGCGACCGCACGTTGCGCTCAGGGCCGCGCTACTGCGGCGTCCCCGGCGTGGCACCGAACGACCATACGGGCAATCTTCTCTGGGCCTGCCACAACGTGTGGCTGGGCTACCGGCACTCGATGGACGAGCGGATCCTGTCCGACGTCCTGGTCCCGATCCTGACCAAGGCGGTCAACTACTACGCCCGGTTCCTCGTCGAGGGCACCGACGGCAAGCTGCACCTGCCGGAGACCCGCTCTCCGGAGTACGCGAACAGCGTGGACGCGACGTACGACCTGTCGCTGATCCGCTGGGGCGTGAAGACGCTGCTGTCGATCGAGGAGAACCCGCGCTGGCGCGACATCCACAACCGCCTGACGCCCTACTCCCAGGACGCGACCGGCGTGCGGATCGGCAGGGACAAGGCCCTCGAAGACTCGCACCGCCACTTCTCGCACCTGCTGTGGTTCTACCCGCTGCGCGAGCTCACGTGGGACATGCCGGAGCACCGCTCGCTCATCACGCAGACGGTCGACCTCTGGACCTCGCGCCGCGAGGCGTGGGCCGGCTACAGCTACGGCGCCGCGTCCGCGATGTACTCGGCGATGAACCGGCCGGAGGACGCGCTGTCGTTCCTGCGCTACTTCCTCGACCGCAAGCAGGTCGGCACCAACGCCGTGCTGACCGAGAACACCTTCTACCGCGAGGGCGGCAACCTCGCGATCGAATCGCCGCTCATGTCCGGCCAGGCGGTGCTGGAGATGATGGTCCAGTCGCACAACAACGTCGTGCGCGTGTTCCCGTCGGTTTCGTCCACTTGGGCTGACGCGTCCATCAGTTCGTTGAGGACGCAGGGCGCGTTCCTCGTCGACGCTTCTCGTTCGGGCGGCCGCACCGACTGGGTCCAGGTCCACTCCGAGGCCGGCGCGCCGCTCGTCCTGGAGCACGGCATCACCGGCGACATCGACGTGCGGGACCGCTGGGGCCGTCGCCTGGACTACAAGACGCGCGGTTCGGCGATCGAGATCCCGTTGCGCCGAGGTCAGACTGCCGTCGTCTCGCGACGTGGAACACGCCCTGACGTCTCGCCACGCGACGTGGCCGCCAACGGCTCGTCTTCGCGCTGGGGTCTGCCGTAACGTACAAATTCGAACATTGTGCGGACGAGTGGGGTGTGCGGTGGATCTTCAGCACTGGCTCAACGAGGCGCTGGCCAACCACGAGAAGTGGACCGCCGAGTACGGAGCCTTCACACCCCACTCGTCCCTGCAGGTCGACCCGGCGGTCTTCGGCTCCGCGCTCGCCGAGCTGCAGGACCGCCTGCGCGACAACTACCCGTTCTTCCACCCGCGCTACGCGGGCCAGATGCTCAAGCCCCCGCACCCGGCGGCGGTCGTGGGCTACCTGTCCGCGATGCTGATCAACCCGAACAACCACGCCCTGGACGGCGGCCCCGCGACCGCCGCCATGGAGCGCGAGGTCGTCTCCTCGCTGGCCTCGATGTTCGGGTACTCCGAGGAGCACCTCGGCCACCTGACGTCCAGCGGCACGATCGCGAACCTGGAGGCGCTGTTCGTCGCCCGTTCGCTTCATCCGGGTCGTGGTGTCGCCTACTCCTCCGAGGCTCACTACACACACACACGCATGTGCGGTGTGCTCGGGATCGAGGGTTTCCCGGTGCCTGTGGACGGTCGCGGGCGCATGGATCTTTCGGCTCTCGAGGAGCTTTTGCGGACCGGCAAGGTGGGCACGGTCGTAGTCACCCCGGGAACCACCGCATTGGGTGCCATCGAACCGGTGCATTTCGTGCTGGACATCGCACGCCGCTACGACGCACGGGTGCATGTGGACGGTGCGTACGGCGGCTTCTTCACGTTGCTGGCGGGCACGGACCTGGAGCCTGAGCCGTGGGAGGCCATCGCCTCGTGCGACTCCGTGGTCGTGGACCCGCACAAGCACGGCCTGCAGCCCTACGGCTGCGGCGCGGTCCTGTTCCGCGACCCGTCCGTCGGCCGCTTCTACCTGCACGACTCGCCCTACACCTACTTCACGTCCGACGAGCTGCACCTCGGCGAGATCAGCCTGGAGTGCTCCCGCGCCGGCGCGGCCGCGGCGGGACTCTGGCTGACGCTGCGGCTGCTCCCGCTGACCCGCGACGGTCTGGGCGAGGTGCTGGCGGCCGGACGGCGGGCGGCCGTGCGGTGGGCGTCGATGATCCGCGAGTCGGAAGGGCTGGAGCTCTACCAGGAGCCGGAGCTCGACATCGTCACGTACTTCCCGCGGACCAGCCCGCTGACCCTGTCCGCGGTGGACGCCGCCTCGCACCGGGTCATGGAGACCGGCATGAACGCCGCCGTCGACCCGATCTTCCTGAGCGTGGCACGGGCGTCGAAGGCGGCGTTCGCGGCGCGGCATCCCGAGGTGGAGGCCGATGTGGACGGTGCGAGGGTGCTGCGCAGCGTGCTGATGAAGCCGGAGTCCGAGGACTACCTCGACACGCTGCACGCGCGGGTGCTCAGCCTGCTCTGAGCCCGGCCCCGGCAACGCCGAAATGGGCGACTCACCCCGCGGTGAGTCGCCCAGCAGGCGGGCGGATCAGCCGTGCTTGGCCCGCCGCCCGGACCGGCGCGGCGGCAGCGGCGTGTCCCCGCGCAGGTCGAGCCGCCGCTGCTCGCCGTTGGCCTCGAGGTGCGTCACCATGCGGCGCAGCATCTCGGCCAGCGACTGGGCCTCGGAGGACTCCAGCGGGTCGGAGACGAACACCTCTTCCTCGTTGAACTTGGGGAAGAGGTCGCCCATCAGTTCTTCACCCTCGGGGGTGAGACGCAGAACCGCCAGGCGCCCGTCCGTGGGGTGGCCGAGGCGCTCCAGCAGCCCCCGTGACTGCAGCGTCTTGGCGACGCCGGTCAGGGTGCCCTTGGAGATGCCCGCCTCCTCGGCCACGTAGCGCGTCTCCATCTCGCCCCAGATCCACACGACCCAGAGCACGACGAAGCCGGTCCAGGTCAGATCGCTGGTGCGCAGCACCGAGTTCTCGAGGTGCTGGCGGATCGCGGTAGCGGCGCGGTGGATGTTCGACACCGCCGCCATCTGCTCGCGATGCAGCGGCACCGCACCGAGCTTCGCCTGGACGGCTTTCTCGGTCTCGGCAATCGTGTGGTGACCAGACAACTCAAAGTCTCCCGTGCTCGAGCTCAGGTGTTCCCGGCACAATACTTGCGGTTCCGAACTATGTCTGTGCTGTGGTGCGAGTCGGTCCGCAACCACTTTGATCACGATCCCACATCGTGCATGATCTCGTGACGGTCGTCACCCGTCCAGTTACGGACTGTTGCCCCGTGGTGGACGATGAGTGTGGAGCACGCACTGAGACCGATCATGGTCTTTACTCCACGGACGGGTCGATAGCGTTTGCCCCTCAACGTTATCCCCTCCGCGCCAGCGACACACTGTGCCGGAAAGGTAGTTCGACGTGGTCGGTGAACAGGTGACACGGGAACTCGCGGAGAGGCTGGGCGAGGACGGTATCGACGTCGTGCGCGTCGTCTTCCCCGACCTGCTCGGAACTGACCGGGGCCGTGATGTTCTCGTGGAGCATCTACCTGCGGTTACGCAGCGCGGGCTGTCGTTCTGCCGTGCCGTTTACAGCACCACTCCCGGCGGCAAGACCACCGAGAACGGGGGTGTGCTCGACGCCGGGCTGCCCGACGTGATCGTGGTCCCGGATCTCGACACGCTCCTGCCGATTCCGTGGGAACCGGGGGTTGCGTGGTGCATCGGCGACGCCGTCAGTCCCGCTGACGAAAGACCCGTGGACGAATCGCCGCGGCAGGTGCTGCGCCGGGCCCTCGAGATATTCGAGACGACGGGGCTCTCGCCGGTGGTCGGTCCCGAGCTGGAGTATTTTCTCTGCGAGCCGGACGAAGATCGCCCGAACGGGTGGCGTCCCTACTGCGATGAGCCGGGCAACGTATATGCGACCGGACGCAGGGGCGATTCAGACGGTCATCTGTTGAGAACTCTTCGCACACTCAGTTCGGCGGGCCTGCAGACGACGGGCGGCAACCACGAGTACGCGGGCGGGCAGTTCGAAATCAACTTGGTCCATTCGCCCGCCATGGACGCGGCCGATCGCGCGTTCCGGTTCAAGACCTCGGTCAAGGAACTGGCGAGACGGGAAGGCCGCCTCGCGACGTTCATGGCCAAGCCGTTCAACGACGGCGGCGGCAGCGGTTTCCACCTGCACCTCTCGTGCCACGAGAAGGACGGCCGCAACGCCTTCCAGGCGGCCGGCACCTCGCACGGCCTGAGCGACGAGGCGCGCTGGGCCATCGGCGGCATCCTCAAGCACGCCCCCGCCCTGGCCGCGCTGCTCAACCCGACGGTCAACTCCTACAAGCGGTTCGGCCCGGACTCGCTCGCGCCGTGGCTGATCGACTGGGGCCTCGACAACCGCAGCGCCATGCTCCGCGTGCCAGCCGAGCGCGGCGAGACCACCCGGCTCGAGCTGCGGCTCGGTGACGCGAGCGCCAACCCCTACCTCGGCATCGCGGGCCTGATCGCGGCCACCTACCTGGGCATTCGCGACCGGATCGAGCCGCCGCGGCCGTCCGCGGGATACGGCTACGACCCGTCGAAGGCCCCCACGCTGCCCGCCACGCTGCCCGACGCCCTCGCCTATCTGGAGGAGAACACGGCGATGGTCGAGGTGCTGGGCAAGGACTTCGTGCGGTCCTATGTGGACTTCAAGTGGGAGGAGGTGGCCCGGTTCCAGCGGTTCGTGACCGACTGGGAGTTCACCGAGTACGCGTACCACCTATAGTTCACCTGCGATGACTGCACTCACGGACCGGCTCACCTCGATCGCCGACGAAGACGAACTGTTCGACACCTTCTCCCACTGGGCCGCCGAACGCGGCCTGGCGCTGTACCCGGCGCAGGAGGAGGCGGTCATCGAACTCGTTTCCGGGGCCAACGTCATCCTCAGCACGCCGACGGGGTCCGGCAAGAGCCTGGTGGCCATCGGTGCCCATCTCGTGGCGATGGCGGGCAACCAGCGCAGCTTCTACACCGCGCCGATCAAGGCGCTGGTCTCGGAGAAGTTCTTCGCGCTGTGCGAGGTGTTCGGCCCGGAGAACGTCGGCATGATGACCGGCGACGCCTCGGTCAACGACCAGGCGCCCATCATCTGCTGCACGGCGGAGATCCTCGCGAACATCGCCCTGCGCGACGGCGCGTCCGCCGACGTCGGCCAGGTCGTGATGGACGAGTTCCACTTCTACTCCGAGCCCGACCGCGGCTGGGCGTGGCAGGTGCCGCTGATCGAGCTGCCGCAGGCGCAGTTCCTGCTGATGTCGGCGACGCTGGGCGACGTCACGTTCTTCGAGAAGGACCTGACCCGGCGCACCGGCCGCCCGACCGCGGTGGTCCGCTCGGCGCAGCGCCCGGTGCCGTTGAACTTCCAGTACGTCCTCACGCCGTTGCACGAGACGATCGAGGACCTGCTGCACGGCCGTGAGGCGCCGATCTACGTCGTGCACTTCACCCAGGCCGCCGCGCTGGAGCGCGCGCAGTCGCTGATGAGCATCAACGTCTGCTCGAAGCAGGAGAAGGAGGCGATCGCCGCGACGATCGGCAACTTCCGCTTCAGCGCCGGGTTCGGCAAGACGCTGTCGCGGCTGGTGCGGCACGGCATCGGCGTGCACCACGCGGGCATGCTGCCCAAGTACCGGCGGCTCGTGGAGCAGCTCGCGCAGGCGGGCCTGCTGAAGGTCATCTGCGGCACGGACACGCTCGGCGTCGGCATCAACGTCCCGATCCGCACCGTCGTCTTCACCGCGTTGTCGAAGTACGACGGCACGCGGACCCGGATCCTGAAGGCCCGCGAGTTCCACCAGATCGCCGGGCGGGCGGGCCGCGCGGGCTACGACACAGTGGGCACCGTCGTGGTGCAGGCTCCGGAGCACGAGGTCGAGA
Source organism: Lentzea roselyniae (assembly GCF_039537795.1). Taxonomy (NCBI): domain Bacteria; kingdom Bacillati; phylum Actinomycetota; class Actinomycetes; order Pseudonocardiales; family Pseudonocardiaceae; genus Lentzea; species Lentzea roselyniae. The sequence continues at coordinate 69,248 of NZ_BAABBE010000003.1, read as the reverse complement.
ACATCAAGGCGCTCGCCAAGGCGGGCGACGACCCGAAGAAGCGCCGCAAGGTCGTCCGCAAGAAGGCACCGGACGGTTTCGTGTCGTGGAGCGAATCGACGTTCGAGCGGCTCGTCGGCGCCGAACCGGAGCCGCTGACGTCGTCGTTCCAGGTCTCGCACGCCATGCTGCTGAACGTGATCGGCCGTCCCAGCGGTGGCGCGTTCCACGCGATGCGGCACCTGCTGGAGGACAACCACGAGGACCGCCCGAAGCAGCTCAAGCACATCAAGCGAGCTCTGGCGATGTACCGGGCGCTGGTGGCGGCGGGCGTGGTCGAGCGCGACGGCGACGACTTCCGGCTGACCGTCGACCTGCAGTTCAACTTCGCGCTGAACCAGCCGCTGTCGCCGTTCGCGCTGGCCGCGATCGAGCTGCTGGACCGCGAGGCGCCGGGCTACGCGCTGGACGTGCTGTCGGTGATCGAGTCCACTTTGGACGACCCGAGGCAGATCCTGGGCGCGCAGGAGCACAAGGCGCGCGGCGAGGCGATCGGCGCGATGAAGGCCGACGGCATCGAGTACGACCAGCGGATGGAGCTGCTGGACGAGGTCACGTACCCGAAGCCGCTCGCCGAGCTGCTTGACGCCGCGTTCCTCACCTACCGCCGCGGCCACCCGTGGGTCGGCGACTACGCGCTGTCCCCCAAGGCCGTCGTGCGCGACATGTACGAGCGCGCGATGACGTTCACCGAGTACGTCTCGTTCTACGGCCTCGCCCGCTCCGAGGGCCTCGTGCTGCGGTACCTCGCCGACGCCTACAAGGCACTGTCGCAGACGGTGCCGGAGGAGGCGAAGACCGAGGAGCTGCAGGACCTGATCTCGTGGCTGGGCGAGCTCGTCCGCCAGGTCGACTCGTCGCTGATCGACGAGTGGGAGAAGCTCACCAATCCGGACGCTCCCGTCGAAGAGGTCCGCGTCGACCTGCCGCCCGCCGTCACCCGCAACGTCCGCGCGTTCCGCGTGCTGGTCCGCAACGCGCTGTTCCGCCGCGTCGAGCTGGCCGCGAAGCGCGACTGGTACTCGCTGGGCGAGCTCGACCACGAGTCGGGCTGGACGGCCAAGGAGTGGATGGACGCCCTGGAGCCGTACTTCGAGGAGCACTCGGACATCGGCGCGGGCCCGAACGCGCGCGGCCCGGCGTTCCTGATCATCAACGTCGAGCGCGAGCGCTGGGTGTGCCGGCAGATCTTCGAGGACCCGGCCGGGGACAAGGACTGGGGCTTCAACGCGGAGGTCGACCTGGCTGCGTCGGACGAGCTGGGTGAGGCGGTCGTGGTCATCACGGATGTCGGCCGCCTCTGACGAGCAGGCGCAACTCCTTCAGTCCGCGCAGCGCCGGGTCGGGCCGGAACTCCGGTTCGCCCGCGTCCGGGTCGAGCCGCAGCCCCGGAAACCGCTTGGCCAGCATCGGGAACAGCACCTGGCCTTCCAGCCGACCGAGGAACGCGCCGATGCAGTAGTGGATGCCCGCGCCGAACGTCAGGTGCGTGACCGCCGACTCCCTGGTGAGGTCGAGAGTGTCGGGGTCGGTGTACTTGGCCGGGTCGCGGTTGGCCGCGCCGAGCACCGGGAACAGCAGCTCTCCCGCCCTGATCCTCCTCCCCCCGATCTCCAGGTCCTCGCTCGCGAGCTGCGGGGTGATGATGGGTGCGGGCGAGTCGTAGCGGAGCAGTTCCTCGGCGGCGGTCTCGGCGACGGGTGCGGTGCGCAGGAGCTCGTACTGCGAAGGGTTGCGCAGCAGGGCGAGCACACCGTTGCCGAGGTGGTTGGCCGTCGTCTCCAGGCCCGCGTTGATCAGTGAGATGACGTTGACGATCAGTTCGTCGTCGCTGCCCCACTCGCCGCGCTCTCCGAACAGGTCGGCGCCGGAGGCCTGCAGCTGTTCGGAGATCAGGTCGTCGCACGGGCGTCGGCGGCGTTCGGCGACCAGGGCTCGCAGGTAGTCGACGAGCTCGTCCATCGCGGCGGACGAGGCGTGCGCGACCGCGATCGGGTCTGCGCCGAACTGGCCCTCCCCCAGCGTTTTCATGACGTCGGTGCCCCAGCGGGTGAGCTGCCGCTGGTCGTCTCTCGGCACGCCGACGAGATCCATCACGACACGGGCGGGGAACGGGTAGGCGACCTCGGTCATGGAGTCGCCGCCGGTGAAGCCGTCGAGCAGTTCCCGACAGGTTTCCTCGACCACGTTCCGGCGGTGTGCCATGGCGCGCGGGGGTGAAGCTGCGGTTCATGAGCTTGCGCAGCCGCGTGTGCGACGGGCGGTTGCTGAACGGCAGCGACGAGTCGAGGCGAGCGCAGGCGCGGCCACTCCGGTTTGCTCTGGTCGAAGAACCCGGTCACGGCGCCGACGGTGCGGGCACGGTCGTAGGCGCTGTTCGTCAGGACGGCTCGCGGTCTGCAGCTGTCCACTATGGACCGGAAACCGGCCAGGTCGTGACCCAGCCGCACGGGGTTCGGCGGGTACACCGGGACCCGGCGACGCCCGCCGCGAGACAGCCGAGCAGGGCGCGCACGAAGTCCGCGCCGGGCGGGTGGACCAGCAGCGCGCGGTCGCCGGGCTGGAAGCCCCAGCCGCGCAACGCGCCGCCGATCGCCGCCGCCGCCTCGCCGAGGGCCGCGGCGGTGATCGTCTCCTCGTCGCGGCCGTGTTCGTCGACGAACGTGAACAAAGAGCGCTCGGGAGAGCGTTTCCACAATGCCCGGAAAGCAGCACCGACAGAGCCGGACGAAATGCTCGTTTTCATCGTTCAGGACCGTAGCAACGCACACCCGACCACGGAACCCATCCGTATCCGAAGATTCGGTCATCGTCTGTCATCCGCATGACACAGACGGCCCAGCAGGATTCAAGGAGCAGCAAAACAAGCACAAAGAGCCATGGCTGACCTGCATAAACAGTTCATTTGCTGGCAATGTAAGTGCTCGCCAAACGAGACAACCGGAGCCGTCAAGCAATGCGTTACCCGCCACCAGACGTCAATCACCGGAATGAGCGGCCTCGACGACCGAGCGGATGATCGAGCGATTCCCCGCCACCTCGAACGCGACCGCGCGAGGCACGGCTGGGCAGTGGAACCTTCCCAGGGTGATCACCCGCCGACCGCCACCAACCCTGTACGAACCCGAACGACTGAACTCCGGACACACGCTCAGGCACACCGGACGGCACCCCACTGCAGCAAAAGAGTTAATACGGCCGCCGAGAAGTCACCGCGCCGTGAACACAATGCGGCGATTGATGCTATCCAGGACACACCGATTCGGCCCAACACCCCGGCTCCACCTGGCCTACCAGGCACGAACCGTGAAAGCAGGCCAATTCAGCCGACGGCCATAAGAGTGCGCCAGTTGAGACGAACCAATTGAGACGGAATGGCGTGCGATTGACCGCGCGGTCCGGGATGGGGCAACATCATTGCGCTGGACCACAGCTTTCGAGATATGGTGTTGCTCAGTGGGGGAAATGCCCGCACCTGTACTCAGCTCTGGCGCAGCACGACGGGAGGGTTCCGTGGACCCGGCACTGGACGCGCTGCGCGACCGGCTGGCGGAGATCATCGCGTCGCCGCCGGAGAACACCGACGACCTCGTCGACACGCTCAGCGGCCTCGCCAAGCTGTCGAACCAGTGGTCAGAGGCGATCCAGGCGTTGCGCGCGCCCACCCGCAGGCTCGTCGGGCCGGCCGCGGCCGCGTCGGTGAGCGTCGCCGCCCGCCGCGCCGAGGAGTCGTTCATCGAGCTGGAGATCACGCTCGGTGACGCGCTGGCCGCCCAGCCGCGCGCCCTCCGCCAGCCGTGAGCGCGAGCCCGGGCCTGACCAAGAAAAGCAACGCTGCGTGATAGCGGTGTCGTCTCCCATCCGAGACACACCCGATCGGCGGGTTTCCGCACCTCCTCCGCCTGACGGATGATGCGCCCAACCGGGGCTTTTTCATGCGGCGAAGGGGGGAGGTATGCACACTTTGTGCAATCCGACCCCCGTTTCGGGTCACCCTCCGTGAGCGGGCATGATCGCGTATCCGACGCCCACGGCTCACCAGGCGCGCGATGACCGAGCGTGGTCTAATCGCCGCCACGTGAGGATCGGCCGTACACAGTTTGGACTCGATCTCGAATGACCTCAGGTCTGCCCTGCCCCGTCTGCGAGGGGCCTGATCGACGTGGCAGCCTCGAGCGCTCCCTCCGGGTGCTCGCCGTCGACGACGAGGCGCCCGCGCTGGAAGACCTCGTGTACCTGTTGCGCTCCGATCCGCGCATCGCTCACGTGGAAGCGGTCACCGACGCCACGAAGGCGCTTCGGGTGCTGCACCGCGCGATGGACGCCGGGCAGCCGCTGGACGCGGTGTTCCTCGACATCCGCATGCCGGGCCTCGACGGTCTCGACCTCGCCCGTGTGCTGTCGCGGTTCGCGCAGCCGCCGCCCGTCGTGTTCGTGACGGCGCACCAGCAGCCCGCGGTGGAGGCGTTCGAGCTCAAGGCACTGGACTACCTGCTCAAGCCCGTGCGGCAGGAACGGCTCGCGGAGTCCGTGCACCGCATCGTGCACGAGGTCTGGGACTCCAAGGCCCCGACCGAGCCCCTGCCCGCCGCCTCCGCGCAGCCCGCGAACACCACGCCGCCGGAGATGGGCGACGAGGTCATCCCCGTCGAGCTCGGTGGCGTCACGCGGTTCATCCGCCTCGCCGACATCCGCTACGTCGAGGCGCACGGCGACTACGCCCGCCTGCACACCGCGACCGGCAGCGGCCTGGTGCGCGCGGCGTTGAACGGACTCGAGGAACGGTGGCGCAGCGCGGGGTTCGTCCGCATCCACCGCAGCCACCTGGTGTCGCTCGGCCACATCGACGAGCTGCGGCTCGAGGACGGTCACCTCAGCGTCACGATCGGCGGCGCCGTGCTGCCGGTGAGCCGCCGGCACGCGAGGCACCTTCGGCAGCTGCTGGTGCGGCGCGCCCGGCCCGCGCCGGTGCCCGGTCAGGCCACGCCCGCCGGCGCCGCGCAACCGAGGAACGGGCTCGGGTCGTGACGACGCCACCACCCCAGGGAGGGTCGGCGCCGAAGCCGACCCAGCGTGTGGTGGTGACGAGCCCGCGCACGAGGGCACCGCGTGCGCGCCGCCCGTACTCGGGCACGCGCGAGATCAACGAGCAGAGCGAGCTCGGCGCCGTCTACATGCGCACGCTGATCAAGGCGCAACGGCGGCTCGGGCTGTCGGTGTGCCTCGTCGTGTGCACGTCGCTGGGCCTCCTGCCGCTGCTGTTCACGATCGAACCGGACCTGGGCAAGGCCCAGGTGCTCGGGCTCGGGCTGCCGTGGTTCCTGCTGTGCGTGGCGACGTTCCCGATGCTCCTGCTGGCCGGCTGGTTCTACGTGCGGCAGGCCGAGCGCAGTGAACGCGAGTTCGCGGAGCTGGTCGAACGTCCATGACGAGTGGTTACGCCATCGTGGCGGTGCTGATCGTCGCACTGGGCACGATCCTGGTCGGTGCCTACGGACTGCGCGTTTCCCGCACCACGTCGGACTTCTACGTCGCCTCGCGCACGGTGTCCCCGTGGTGGAACGCGTCCGCAATCGGTGGCGAGTACCTGTCCGCCGCGTCGTTCGTCGGCATCGCCGGGCTGATCTTCGCCTACGGGCCGGACATGCTGTGGTTCCCGGTCGGCTACACCGCCGGATACCTGGTGCTGCTGACGATGGTCGCCGCTCCGCTGCGTCGCTCCGGTGCCTACACGCTGCCGGACTTCGCGGAAGCTCGCTTCCGGTCACGGGTGGTGCGCGGGGTCGCGTCGGTTCTGGCGCTGGCGATCGGGTGGCTGTACCTGTTGCCACAGCTGGAAGGCGCGGGCCTGACGCTCAACACCGTGACGGGCGCGCCGGATTGGGTGGGCGCGCTGATCGTCGCGGTCGTCGTGACGGTGAACGTGATGTCCGGCGGCATGCGGTCGATCACGTTCGTGCAGGCGTTCCAGTACTGGCTCAAGCTGACCGCGATCACCGTGCCGATCGTGTTCCTGATCGTGGTGTGGCAGGTGCACGGCGCGGAGTCGATGACCAAGCCGGAGTACCCGCAGTTCCGGCAGGACACCAAGGTCACCTTCAGCCACCAGACCACGATCCACGCCGAGCAGTCCATCTTCATCAACGGCACCGGCGAGATCGACGGGCTCCGCATCGAGAACGCGGGCCACGTGCTGACCGACGGCTACCACCGCATCGGGCACGGCTCGGAGTTCACCTTCCCCCAAGGCGCCCCCGTGCCGCACGTGTCCACAATGGCCCACAACACCAACGAGTCGTGGGCGCAACCGGAGTCGAGCGGGCAACGCTTCCCGTTGTACGGCGTGTATTCGCTCATCATCGCGACGTTCCTGGGCACGATGGGCCTGCCGCACGTGATCGTGCGCTTCTACACCAACCCGAACGGCTCGGCCGCGCGCCGGACGACGCTGATCGTGCTCGGCCTGCTGTCGGTCTTCTACCTGATGCCGCCGCTCTACGGTGCCCTGGGCCGCCTGTACACGCCCGAGTTGCTGATGACCGGCCAGACCGACGCCGTGGTGCTGGTGCTGCCCGCCAGGATGATCGACGGCATCGGCGGCCAGCTGCTCGGCGCGCTGGTGGCCGGTGGCGCGTTCGCGGCGTTCCTGTCGACGTCGTCGGGCCTGGTCGTGTCGCTGGCGGGCGTGCTGTCGCAGGACGTGCTGCGGCTCGGCGGTGTGCGCGGCTTCCGGATCTCCACGGTGCTCGCGGGCATCGTGCCGCTCGCGATGACGTTCGTGTCGACCGGCATGCCCGTCGCGGACATGGTCGGCCTGGCGTTCGCGGTCGCGGCCTCGTCCCTGTGCCCGTTGCTGATGCTGGGAATCTGGTCGTCGCGAATAACGACCATCGGCGCCATCGCCGGCATGCTCGCGGGCGGGGTGCCCGCGCTGACCGCCGGCCTCGTCACGATGTTCACCGACACCGGCGACTCCTGGTACACGGTGCTGCTCTCGCGCCCTGCCGCGTGGACGGTGCCGCTCGGCTTCTCCGTCATGTACGTCGTCTCCCTGCTCACCCGGCGGCACGTGCCGCCGGGCGTGCAGCGGACGATGGTCAAGCTCCACGCACCCGAGAACCTCGGGCTGGACGGCTCGGGGTCCACCACGGCCGACGAGCGCTCCTAGAAGGTGATGCGAGATGCAGGACTTCCTCACCGCCGCCGCGATCCTCATCGTCGGTGGAGCGGCCGTTCTCGTTCTGTGGCGGGGCACGCGCAACAAGCAGTCGCTCTCCACCGAGGCCCAGCGCGTCACTTACGAGACACTGCACACGGCGTGGTCCGCCGCTCCCCCGCTGCGCGCCGGCCTGGTGCCGGACGCGGCGAAGAAGTCCGCGCGGCACCTGCGCACCCTGCTGGACACACCGGCGCTGGCGCTGACCGACGAGACGGAAGTCGTCGCGTGGGAAGGGGTTTCCGACCACCACGCGGCCGACGCCATGACGCAGGCCGAGGACGTGTTCGTGACCGGGCGCACCCAGGCGTACGACATCGGCTGCACCGAACCGAACTGCCCGATCAACTGCGCGGTCGTCGCCCCTCTCACCGTGGAGGGCCGGGTCGTCGGGACGCTGGCCGCCTACTCACGTGAGGCGTCGGCCGGCCTCGTGCGGGCGACGAACCAGGTGGCGCGGTGGGCCGCCGGGCAGCTGGAGCTCGCCGAGCTGGACCGGTCGCGGACCCGGCTGGTGGAGGCGGAGGTGCGTGCGTTGCGCGCGCAGATCTCGCCGCACTTCATCTACAACTCGTTGTCCGCCATCGCTTCCTACGTGCGGACCAACCCGGAGCGCGCGCGGACCCTGCTCCTGGACTTCGCGGACTTCACGCGGTACTCGTTCCGGCGCCACGGCGACTTCACGACGCTGGCCGAGGAGCTCCGTTCGATCGACCAGTACCTCGCGCTGGAGCGGGCGCGGTTCGGCGAACGGCTCAAGGTGACCTTGCAGGTGGCGCCGGAGGTGCTGCCGGTCACGGTGCCGTTCCTCTGTCTGCAACCGTTGGTGGAGAACGCGGTGCGGCACGGCATGGAGGGCAAGGTCGAGCCGGGGCACATCCAGATCTACGCCAACGACAGCGGCGCCGAAGCCCAGATCACCATCGAGGACGACGGCATCGGCATGGACCCGGAGAAGCTCCGCCGGACGCTGGCCGGGCAGGTGGACGAGTCCGCCGGCATCGGGCTCGGCAACATCGACGAACGGCTGCGGCGCGTGTACGGCGACGAGTACGGGCTCGTGGTGGAGACGGCGTGCGGGCTCGGCACGAAGATCACCGTGCGGGTGCCGAAGTACCACGCGGGCATCAGCGACGTGTGAGCGAAGATGAGGCTCGTTGTGCCCGTGGTGCATCAAGGACGGGAGCGCGGCCGCGGCGTTCGACGCCACCTTCACCGATGCCTTCGCGCCCGACGGAGTCCCCCACGCGGTGGTGGACGAGATCTGCCGGCGCACACCGGGATTCTCGGGCTGGCAGCAGGAGCGGTGGCTGTTCCACTGCGGCGACGGGGCCGAGTTCCTCGGCAGGGCCGGCGGCGACGAGCTGAACACGGCGGCGCTCAACGCCGTGCGCGCGGAACTCCTGGGGTGGTCGGATGACGCCATCAGCGCGTACGTCGCCGCGCTCAGCCGGGACGACCCACCCACGGCCTACCTGTTCCGCTGCCGGGTCTGCCGCACGCACCTCGCCCACACCGGCTCCACTTGACCGACCGGGGCCACCCTTGTTCAGGATGACCCCGGCCAAATCCAGGAGATCAGCTGGCGGCCTTCGCGGCACGACGGTCGGCCGCGTCCAGCACCGCCCGGATCCAGTCGATCTCTTCGGTACCGCACGCGCCCTCGGCGGCCGCACGGCGCAGGCGGACCCACAGGCCGAGGTCGGTCCACTCCTGGAACCGGCGGTGCACGGTCGGCACGGTCACGCCGAACGACGCCGGCAGGTGCCGCCACGCGCAGCCGGAGGAGAGCACGAAGACGATCGCGGTGAAGACCGAGCGGTTGCACACGCGGCCCCGGCCGCCACCCTGGCGGCGGACCTTGGCCGGCGGGATCAGCGGCTCGACCACGGCCCACAGGTTCGGCGAGACCAGGCGCGCCGAGAGCTGTTCGATGACGTCACCGCGACCGGGCTCTGCGCCGTGCTCCGGCCAGGACGTGCGCATCCAGGAGTCCTGGCGCGGCGCGGCGTCGACGGGCCGTGCGTCCTGGCGAGCGGACTCGGCGCGCTGACGGGAGCGGAGCAGGGTGGCCAGTGCCGTGTCCTCGGCCGTGGTGCGGCGCTGGGGGACGGCGTAGGCCGAGTGCTGCTGCGCCTGGCGGATCTCGGCGCCGACGGTGCGGCGGAACGAGGGGTTCGCGGCGAGACGCGGGTCCACGGGCTGGCCGTAGCGGGCCGGCACCTGGCCGACCGGGGCCTGCCGCGGGGGAAGGGGCCGCTGGGGCACTTGACGGGGCGGGACCTGCCGCGCGAGACGCGGGTCCGGGGTGCGAGCGAACTGTGAGTCGGTCATGGTGTGGTCCTCCGCCAGGACTTTTCCGTCAGGTGACAGCGCTCACAGTAAGAAGGCGGTCAGAAAACCGGTAAGTACGTGGGCCGTGGAAGGCGATGAGCGGGCGTACACCGGCGATACGCGGCTTGCCCTGTTGAGACGAGTGGCCCACTGTCTGCGACGAACGGATAACCGGTCGGGGCATGGTTCCCACGACCGAGTGTCGCCGGCCGTTCACGGACCGCTCGCCACCGGACGGTAGTGATCCCGGTCGTTGACGCCAGAGATACCGTTCGAACTGTGAAGCTTCTGGCCACGAGCGACCTGCACGTCTCCTACCAGGACAACCGCCGGGTCGTGGACGCGATCGCCTCATCCGGCCAGGAGGACTGGCTGATCATCGCCGGGGACGTCGGCGAGAAGTTCACCGACGTGGAATGGACTCTGCGGACACTGCGGCAGCGGTTCGCGCAGGTCGTCTGGTCGCCCGGCAACCACGAGCTCTGGACCACGAAGGACGACGAGAACCAGGCCCGCGGGGAGATGCGCTACAAGCAGCTCGTCGAGCTGTGCCGCAGCCTGGACGTGATCACCCCGGAAGATCCGTACGTGGTCTTCGAGGGCGACGGAGGCCCGGTCACTGTCTGTCCACTGTTCCTCGGCTACGACTACTCCTTTCGGCCGCATGGCGCCACGGACGTGCAGTCGGCCCTCGCCATCGCGCACGAGGCGGGAGTGGTGTGCACGGACGAGTACTTCCTGCACCCCGACCCGTACCCGTCCCGCGAGGCGTGGTGCCGGGCACGGGTCGCGGAGACCGAGGAACGCCTGAAGGAGGTCACCGGCCCGACCGTGCTCATCAACCACTACCCGCTCGTCCGCGACCCCACGTTCGTGCTGCGCTACCCCGAGTTCGCGCTCTGGTGCGGCACGACGCTGACCGCGGACTGGCACCGCAGGTTCAACGCGGTCGAGATGGTCTACGGCCACCTGCACATCCCGCGCACGACGCACTACGACGGCGTGCGCTTCGACGAGGTCTCGCTCGGCTATCCGCGCGAGTGGAAACCACGCGGCACCACCCAGGTGAAGCTGCACGACGTGCTGCGGGAGTCATAGGTGCTGGAACAGCTTCTTCCCCCGCCGATCGCGGCGGTGGAGCGGTACGACGACGATCTGCCCGTCGAGCTCTTCCCCGAGGAGGAGGCGCTCGTCGGCAACGCCGTGCCGAAGCGCAGGTTCGAGTTCGGCACGGCCCGCTGGTGCGCCCGTGAGGCGATGAAACGTCTCGGCCTGGCACCGGTGGCGATCCTGCCAGGCCCGAAGCGGGAGCCGCAGTGGCCGGAGGGCGTCGTCGGCAGCCTCACCCACTGCGCCGGCTTCCGAGCCGCTGCGCTGGCGCTGACCAGCGACTTCCTCACCATCGGCATCGACGCCGAACCGCACGCCCCTGCACCGGAGGGCGTGCTGAACGCCATCGCGATCCCGGCGGAGCTGCGCAGGATGCCGGGGCTGAAGGTCGACGACCCGAAGATCTGCTGGGACCGGCTCCTGTTCAGCGCCAAGGAGTCCACCTACAAGGCCTGGTACCCGCTCACGCAGCGGTGGCTGGGCTTCGAGGACGCCGACATCACCCTCAACGCCGACGGCACCTTCCACTCGCGCATCCTGCTGCCCGACACCCCCGTCGCCGGGTTCGGAGGCCGCTGGCTGGTGCAGGGCGACATCCTCGTCACCACCATCGCCGTGCCAGCGGCCACGCAGGGGAAATGACCGTGTAGGGGACGTGTAGAGGCGGTCACCAGACTGCCTCTCATGGTGAGACTTCCCCCGGTACCCGCCGAGCGGCACGAGATCGGCATCGACGTCGACGTGCTGTTCGGCGCGGTTCCGCACCGGCAGCTGGACGCGTCGCTGGACGCGGTGGCCCATCAGCAGGAGAGCCACGGGATCCGCCGCGGCCTGCTGTGCTCGCTGCGCGGTGCGTTGTTCGACGTCTGCTCCGGCAACGACGAGACCCGCAAAGCCACCGAGCAGCAGCAGCGGTTCGTGCCCGTCGGCAGCGTGGACATCCGCGACGCGCTCGGCGCCGAGGACGAGATCGGCAGGCTCGCCGAGGCCGGGGTGAAGATCCTGCGGCTCTTCCCGCCCGAGCAGTGGGTGGAACCGGGCTCCCCCGGCCTCGCCGCGATCATCGACACCGCCGTCGGCCACGACCTGGTGCTGCTGACGAGCGGTGACTTCAGCCAGTTCTGGCGGCCGTTCGCCGACCGCGGCGCGCGGGTGTGCTTCCTCGACGTGCACGCCTACCGGGTGGCGGACTTCGTCGTGACGGCCCGCCGCGAGCCCGGTTTCGTGGCCTCGACGAGGATGCTGGTGGGCCCGGACTCGATCGAGCGGATCGCCGGCGAGGTCGGCGCGCACCACCTCGCGTACGGGTCGCGGACGCCGCTGCACGACGTCATGCCGTCCGCGCTGCGGCTGCGCATGGCGGGTCTGACCAAACAGGAGTGGAAACAGGTCGCCGGGGGCACCGCGGCCGGGTGGCTGGGAGAAGCACTGTGATCATCGACGTTCACGCGCACGCCGGGCCGTGGTTCTTCGCCACGGACGTCGGTGCCGCCGAGCTCAACATCACCCTGATGGACCGCTACGGCATCGACCGGCAGATCGTCTCCGCGTCGGAGGCCGTCACCTACGACATGGTCGCGGGCAACAGGTGGATGGCCGAGGTGCTGGAGGCCCACCCGCGGCTGCTCGGCTACGTCGTGGTGAACCCGAACGACCTCGCGGCCGGGGCGCGCGAGCTGGAGAAGTACCAGCCGACCGGCAGGTTCGTCGGTGTCAAGGTGCACACCACCTATCCCGGCCAGACGCTGCTGTCGAAGGCGATCCAGGACACGATGGCGCTCGCCGCGCAGGCCGGTCTGCCGGTGCTCGTCCACACCTGGGACGAGTCCGTGCTCGGCCTGGTCGACGTGCTGGAACGGCATCCCGGCCTGCGGGTGATCGCCGGGCACATGGGCGGACCGGCGTGGCGGACGGCGGTGGAGGCCGCCACCCGCACCGACCGGCTCTACCTCGAACCGTGCTGCTCGATCACCGACGCCGGCCGCTACCGGTACGCGCTCGACCGGGTGCCGCTGGAGCAGATGCTGTTCGGCACCGACAGCACCTTGGTCGACCCGGCCATCGCGATGGGTGTAGTAGTGGATGCCGCCCTCACCGAGGACGAGTACGAACACGTGATGTGGCGCAACGCCGCGCGCCTCTTCGGCATCGAAACGGACCAAGCCGCATGAAGAGAACGGCAGCGCTCGTCGCAGCCTGCACGGTCGCGACGCTCACCGGCTGCGGTGCCCAGCCCGGCGACGACGCCGTGACGCTGTGGATGTACCCGGTAATCGCCGACCAGGCGCAGAACCGGGCCTACTGGCAGAAGGTCGAGGCGGGTTTCGAGGCCGAGCACGGCCTGAAGGTCCGCATCGAGCTGCAGCCGTGGGAGAGCAGGCAGGAGAAGCTCGGCGCCGCGCTCATGGCGGGCAGCGGGCCGGACGTCGTGCTGCTGCAGCCGGACATGATTCCCCAGTACGTGGAGGAGAAGGCGCTGCTGCCGGTCGGCGACGTGCTGAAGGCCGGTGACCGCCAGTACCGGCCGTCGGCGATCACCGCGCTGACGGTCGGGGACCAGACCTACGGGCTGCCGCTGTACCAGACCGTCACGACGACGGTGTACAACCGCAAGCTCTTCACCGAGGCCGGCATCACCGAGTTGCCGGACACGTGGGACGAGGTGAGGGCCGCGGCGCCGAAGCTCGCCGCGAAGGGCGTCCCGGTGCTCGACTACGCGGGCTCCACCGAGGAGACGCTCAACATGACCTTCTACCCGCTGCTGTGGCAGGCGGGTGGCAGCGTGTTCAACGAGGAGGGCACGAAGAGCGCTTTCTCGTCGGCACAAGGCGTTGACGCGTTGCGGTTCCTCGTCGACCTCAACGCGATGGGCGGCCTGCCGCGCGACGCCGCGACCAAGCGCGCCCGGCTCGTGGACGACGCGGTGGCGGCAGGAAAGGCCGCGATGTCGCACTCCATGGTCTCGACGACGGCCCGCAACGTCGTCCGCTCGGCCGGCGCGGAGAACACGGTGGTCGGCGCTCCCCTGCGGCACAGGGCGCAGGTGACGTTCGGGCAGCCCGGAGCGCTGTCGTTGCTGCGCACGGCCAAGAATCCCGACGCGGCCCGGAAGTTCCTGTCCTACATGACCACGCCGAAGGTCATCGAGGAGCTGTGCGTCCACTCCGGCTTCTTCCTGCCGTGGACCGGCGCCACGCCGCCCGTCGTCGACGACGTGGACAAGGGTTTCGCGCAGGCGCTGGAGTTCGCCAGGGCCGGGGACACGCATCCGCAGGCGCGCAAGGTGATGGGGCTGCTGGCACCGCACCTGCAGGCCGCGCTGCTCGGCGAGAGGACACCCGAGCAGGCGCTCGCCGACGCGGCGGTAGAGGTCGACGCGTTGCTGCAGCAGAAGCGATGAGCCGGCTGCGCGAACCGCTGACGGTGCTGGTGTTCCTGCTGCCCGTGCTGGTGCTGTTCGGCGCGTTCCGGTTCCTGCCGATGCTGGGAGCGGCCGGGCTGAGCGTCACCGACTACCAGCCGGGCGGCGACGTGGAGTTCGCAGGCACGGAGAACTACGCGAGCCTCGTGCGGGACGACCACTTCCTGGCGAGCCTGCGCACGACCCTGACCTACGCCGCGATCTACGTGCCGCTCATCCTCGTGGTCGCGCTGGGGACCGCGCTCCTGCTGCACTCGGTGCCGTGGGGACGCGGGTTCTTCCGTGCCGCGTTGCTCGCGCCGTACGTCACGAGCCTGGTGCTGAGCGGCGTGATCTGGAAGTGGTTGTTCGAGCCCGCGGGCCTGCTGCGGGATCCGTCGACGGTGCTGCCCGCGCTCGCCGTCGTCGGGGTGTGGAAGGGGTTCGGCTACGCGATGCTGGTCCTGCTCGCGGGCATCAGGAACGTGCCGGCCGACTGCCTGGAAGCAGCCAAAGTGGACGGTGCAAGCGTTTGGCAACGGTTCCGGCACATGATCCTGCCGTCGTTGCGGCCGGCGATCTTCTTCGTCGTCGTGGTGGAGACCATCGGCGCGTTCCAGGTCTTCGACCTCATCTACGTGATGACCGGAGGTGGTCCGGTGCGGGCCAGCTACACGCTGGCGTACGCGGTGTACCAGTACGGCTTCACGTACGTCGAGATCGGCAAGGCCGCGGCGGCCGGGCTGGTGTTGTGGGCCATCGTGCTGCTGGTGTCACTCACCCAGCGCCGAGCTTTCGAACGGAACCCGTGATGCGTTCGCGTGTGTGGCTGACCATCCTGCTGTCGGTCGTGTCGCTGCTGGCGATCGGCCCGTTCGCGCTGATGGTGGTGATCGCCCTGACGCCGCGCTACTCACCGGTGCTCCCGCACGCGTGGCCGGCGTCGCTGACCCTGGACAACATCGTCCAGGTGCTGTCGACGGAGAGCTTCCTGCGGTGGACCGGCAACACGGTGATCTACTCGGCGGTGTCGGTCGTCGCCGTGCTGCTCTCGGCGTCGATGGCCGCGTACGTGTTCGCGCGCAAGCGTTTTCCCGGCCGGGACGTGCTGCTGTGGTCGTTGCTGTCGACGCTGATGGTGCCGTTCCACGCGGTGCTGATGCCGTCGATCGTGATCATCCAGCTGCTCGGCTGGGCGGACACCTACTGGGGACTGATCATCCCGACGCTCGCCAACGCGCAGGCGGTGCTGCTGCTCCGGCAGTTCATCCGCGCGCTGCCGGACGAGGTGTTCGACGCCGCGCGGATCGACGGCGCCGGGGACTGGCGGGTGTACTGGAACGTCGTGCTGCCGCTGTGCCGCCCGGTGCTCGCGACGCTCGCGGTGTTCGTGTTCCTCTGGCACTGGAACGACTTCCTGTGGCCGCTGGTGGTGTCGGGGACCGGCGACACCGGCACGCTGACGGTCGGTCTGTCCACACTGGACGCCGGGCACCTCACGATCCCCGAGCTGATGTCCGCGGCGACCGTCACCGGGCTGCCGTGCCTGCTGGTTTTCCTGCTGCTGCAACGGCGGCTGGTCAGCACCGTCGGCTTCACCGGCCCTGGACGGTGAGCCCCAGTTGCTGCAACGCGTTGACGGTCCTGGAGACGTGCACCTGCATGTCGAGGCGCTGGAAGAGCCGCAGCGCCTGCTCTAAACAGGCGGCCGCCTCGTCGGGACGCTGGTTGCGGTGCGCGACCCAGCCGAGGCTGTAGAGGGTGGCCGCCTTGCCTGCGCTCTCGTCCTCCGGCGAGAACACGGTGAGCGAGCGGGACATCATCTCCGACGCCTTGCCCGCGTCGCCCTGCTCGGCGTAGCTGGCGGCGAGGACGTGCAACGCCAGCGCCTCGTCACGCGGGCAGGAGGCCGCGCGGAACAGCTCGATGGCGTCGAGCAGCGCCTGTTCTGTCTGGGAGAGGTCTCCCCTGGCCTTGTGGTGCAGGCCGAGGCTGAACAACGCGCAGGCCTGCCCGTACCGGCTGCCCAGACGGCGGAAGATCTCCAGTGCCTTGCCGAGGCACCGCGCGGCGTCGTCGAGCCTGCCCTGGTTGCGGTGGACAATTCCGAGCGCCTGCAACGCGAACGCCTCGCCGCTCTCGTCCTGGCAGCAGCCGAACGTCTCACGGGACCGCTCGAGCCGGACCGCGGCCTCGTCCAGTCTGCCGTGGAAAAGGTGCACGCTGCCGAGGCCGAGGTTCGCGTAGGCGTGGCCGCGGTGCTCGCCGGTGCGGGCGAAGATCTCCTGCGCCTGGCCGAAGTGCTCGCTCGCCTCGCCGTAGTGGTCGCGGTAGAACGCCAGCGCGCCGAGCCCCTGGTGCAGGATCGCCTGGTGCCGGTCCTCGACGGCGGCGCTCAGCGCGAGCTCGTGGGTGTGGCGCCACAGGTCGTAGTGGCTGCGCAGGTCGAACAACGTCGTCAGCGCACAGGCCAGGTCGCAGGCCAGGCTCGTCATGCCGAGTTCGAGGGCCTGCTCGACGACACCGACGAGCGCGTCCCGTTCGGCTTCCAGCCACGCCAGCGGATCCGCGAGCAGGCGACCGGTGTCGAGCCCGCTGCGTTCGGGAGCGAGCCGCACCTTGAGGAACCGGCACGGCAGGCCGGACTCGGCCTGGACGGCGAGGTCGAGCCACGCGGCGAAGGCCCGGTGCAGCGCGCTCGCACGGTCGTCCGCGGAGTCGACCTCGTTGGCGCGCTCCCTCGCGAACACCCGCAGCAGGTCGTGGAAGCGGTACCGGCCCTGCCACACCTCCAGCAGGTGCACGTCGGCGAGGCTGTCGACGATCTCCTCGGCGTCCGGCACGTCGACGCCGAGCAGCGCCGCGACGACCCAGCCGGGGAAGTCCGGCACGTCGAGCAGGCCGAGCAGCCGGAACGCGCGCTGCTGCACCTCGTCGAGCGCGTCGTAGCTCCACGCGAGGCTGGCGCGGGCTTCGAGGTCGTCGATGCGCAGCTCGTTCAGCCGGGTGCCCTCGCCGGCGAGGCGTTCGGCGAGGCGGCCGACCGTCCAGTGGCCGCGGCGGGCCAGGCGCGAGGCGGCGATGCGCAGCGCGAGCGGGAGGTTGCCGCAGTAGCGGGCGACGGCGGCAGCCGCGTCCGGTTCCGCGGTGATGCGGTCCGCGCCGGCGATCTCGCCGAGCAACCGGACCGCGTCCTCGGCGCCCAGCACGTCGAGGTTCACCGTCTGCGCGCCGACCAGCTGCACGCGGCTGGTGACGAGGACGGCGGACGAGTCGGAGCCGGGCAGCAGCGGGCGGACCTGGGCCATGCTCTTCGCGTCGTCCAGGACGATCAGGACCTGGCGGGCGGCGAGCTGGGAGCGGTAGAGCGCGGCGCGCGCCTCGAGGTCCTCCGGGACCGCGTGCGGGTGCACCCCCAGCGCGATGAGCAGTTCCGCGAGGACGGTCGCGGGGTCGCGCGGCGACGAGCCGGTGCCGCCGAGGCGGACGTAGAGCTGGCCGCCGCCGAACTGGTCGCCGACCTCGTGGGCCGCGCGGACCGCCAGTGACGTCTTGCCGACGCCCGCCTTGCCGGTGATCGCGGCCAGAGTGGACCTGGTGCGTTGCGTGAGGACCTTGCGGAGCTCGGCCAGTTCCGCGGCGCGGCCGGTGAAGTTGTCGACGTCGGGCGGCAACTGCATGGGGCGCACCGGGTTCAGGCCCTCGGGTCTGCCGCCGCGCAGGATCTCCTGGTGCAGGTCCTGGATCTGGTCGCACGGGTCGACGCCGAGCGCGTCGACGAGCACCTCGCGGACCGCGCGGTAGGTCTCGAGCGCCTCCGCCCTGCGACCCGCCTCGTGCTGGGCCCGCATGAGGCGCCACCACAGGCCTTCGCGCAACGGGAACTGCCGGACCTGCACCCCGAGCTCGGTGATCAGGGCGCCGTACTGGCCGGCGGCGAGCCGGGCGTCGGCGGAGTCCTCCCGCGCGGCGGCGGCCATCTCCTCCAGCCGGACCACGTCGGCTTCCAGCCAGCCGGCGCGCGGGACGTCCTCCAGCAGCGTGCCGCGCCAGACCTGCCACGCCTCCTGCCAGATCGCCACGGCCTTCGCGGCGTCCCCTGCCGCCAGTGCGGCACGGGCGCGCGCCGCCGTGGCCTCGAAGACCTCGCTGTCCAGCTCGTCCGGCTCGACGTGCAGCCGGTAGCCCGCGCTGTCGGTGGTGAGCCTGCGGGGCAGGCCGATGTCGGTGAGGTCGCGGCGCAACCGGCTCACGTAGGTGTGCACGTTCGCGACGGCGGACACGGGCGGGTTCTCGCCCCACAACGCGTCGATGAGACCGGCGAGGCTGACGGGTTGCCGGGCACGCACGAGCAGCGCGGCGAGCAACGCGCGCTGCCGTGGACCGGCCGGCTTGAGCGGCTGGCCTGCGTTGGCCACCCTCAGCGGACCCAGAATCTCGAAACTCGCCGTGTTTCCCAAGGCTCCCCACCCTGACCGGCCACCAGCTTCGGATCGTAGCAGCAGGTCGGCGGGCCGGAAGATGCACAAACAGTGCCAAAATGCTGACATTCGCCGTGCGTTCACCACATGCGGGGCGAGAAATGCTGTAGATGACGTGTAGAGGCCGTGTAGATCGGCTCCATAAATTTTCTCGCAGAACGCCGGAAAGCGCCGGCATTTGGTCAGGGTCTGACCACCTCCACCGCGAGAGAAATGGATTCCGTGATGTCTTCCAGAATCGGCAGAGCGGTCATCGGCGTCGCCGTGGCCGCGATGGCGCTGGCACTCGCCCCGCCCACCGCCCAGGCCGCCGCTCCCGCGCTCGAGCTGCCGTTCATCTGCGGCACGTCCTGGAAGGGCGACTCGGGCTCCAGCAGCGCGCACCGCAACAACGAGATCGACTGGAACATGTCCGGCACCACGGGCAACGAGGATCTCGGTGAGCCGGTGCTGGCCGCGGCGGCGGGCACCGTGCGGTGGGAGGGCGGCGAAACCTCCGCCTACGGCAACTACGTGGAGATCGACCACGGCGGCGGCTACTCGACGCTGTACGCCCACCTCGACAAGAAGTCCGTGCACCTCAACGACGTCGTACGGCAGGGAGACGTGATCGGCACGGTCGGCAACACCGACGGCAACACCTCCGGCCTCTCCGCGCACCTGCACTTCGAGTTCCGCAACCGGGGCGGCGGCCAGAGCTACCCCGACTACATCCGGCCCGCCTCGTTCCACGGTGACGCGTTCGACTACGCCGCTGGCACCGAGACGTACGTGAGCCAGAACTGCGGCACGCTCAACAAGGCGGCCAAGAGCATCAACGGCGACAAGTACGACGACGCGATCGGCGTCGACTCCGAGGGCGTAGCGTGGGTCTACTACGGCAGGTCCGGTGGTGGCTTCAGCGCCGCCGTGCGCCTGGGCGCCGGCTGGGGCGCGTTCAGCCGCATCGCGATCAACGACTCGAACGGCGACGGCTGGGCGGACCTGTTCGCCGTCGGCAACGGCACCCTCTACTACTGGAACAACCGCGGCAACGCCACGTTCAGCACGGCGCAGGAGGTCGGCCCCGGCTGGGGCGCGTTCGAATACGTGTCCTTTGTGGACATCAACGCCGACAACAAGACCGACATCCTCGCCCGTGACGGCGGCAAGATGTACGTCTACACCGGCCAGGGCGGCGGCGCGTTCGCCGCGCGGTCGCTGCTCGGTGAGGGCTGGTCGGGTCTGCTCAGGCACACGGCGGGGGACGCCGACGCGGACGGCGACGGCGACATCTGGGCGACCAACTCCGCCGGTGATCTCTACTTCTGGAAGAAGACCGCCGACGGCTACGCCACCGCGGCGCAGGTCGGCTCCGGCTGGAACGGGTTCCGCCATCTGGTGGCGATGGACGTCAACGGCGACTCGAAGGCCGACCTCGTGGCCATCCGCACGTCCGACAACACGCTCTGGCAGTGGCTGGGCGGTGGCGCCGGCACGTTCGGCAAGGCCACCCAGATCGGCAGCGGCTGGGCCGGCTTCACCCTGGCGGTGAACTGATGAGGATCCTTTCCGGACTTCTGGTGGCGGCCGCGTTGTGCACGGGCGTTGTGCTGCCCGCTCAGGCCGCCGGTGACATCGACCTGTGCGTGTCCAACGGTCGTAACGCGGGGTTCTCCGGTGAGAAGCTCGTCGTCGCGGTGGCGGTCGGGATGGCGGAGTCCCGTTGCGACCCGTCCGCCCGGTACGTGAACAGCGACAGCCACAACTCGGTCGACCGCGGCCTCTGGCAGATCAACGACTACTGGCACAGCGAGGTCAGCGACTCCTGCGCCTACAACGCCGCGTGCAACGCGAAGGAGGCGTACCGGATCTCCGACCAGGGCACCGACTGGACGCCGTGGTCGACCTACAAGTCGGGCTCCTACAAGCAGTTCATGGACGACGCCCGCACGGCAATCGGCGCCGCGCCTGCCCCCGTGCTGCCGGCGAAGAGCGTGAACGGCGACAAGTACGACGACGCGCTGGGCGTCGACCCGTCCGGCACGGCGTGGATCTACAAGGGTAAGGCCGGCGGCGGTTTCATGGCCGGCGCCCGGCTCGGCCCCGGCTGGGGCGGGTTCTCGAAGATCGGCATCGGCGACTCCAACGCCGACGGCTGGGCCGACCTGTGGGCCATCGGCAGCGGCACCCTCTACTACTGGCACAACCAGGGCAACGGCACCTTCGGCTCGGCGCAGACCGTCGGCACCGGCTGGGCGGCCATGGAGAACGTGGCGTTCGGCGACGTCAACGGCGACAACCGGGCGGACATCCTGGCCCGCGACGGCGGCAACATGTACCTCTACGTCGGCCGCGGCAGCGGCAGGTTCGCCGAGCGCGACCTCGTCGGCGCCGGCTGGGCGAGCCTGTTCCGGCACACCGCCGCGGACGCCGACGGAGACAGCGATGGCGACATCTGGGCGACCAACAGCTCCGGCGAGCTCTACTTCTGGAAGCGCAGCGGTGCTGACTTCGCCACCGCGGTGCAGGTCGGGTCCGGCTGGAACGGGTTCCGGCAGATGACGTCGATGGACGTCAACGGGGACAACAAGGCCGACCTCGTCGCAATCCAGACCTCGGACAACACGCTCTGGCAGTGGCTGGGGACCGGGAACGGCGGATTCGGGACCGGCACGCAGGTCGGGTCCGGCTGGACGGGCTGGACGCTGGCCGCGAACTAGTTCGATTTGCCCGGCAATGGCCGGCCGTCTTCGCGACGGCCGGCCATTCTTTTGTGCGGAAACTCGCAGCCGCCCGAATGCGGATCACGTGCAGAACAGCTCGATGAATTCCCTTGTCATGAGCCGGCCAGCCGACGCGGCGGACCGTCCCCGGGCGACCCGCCGTCCCGGAACGTGACACACGGGTGTCGGATTGATCAACCATGGTGCACAGTGGTGGGGTGAACCCTCGACCGTCGGGAGGCCGCCATGGGCGAGGACGTCGCGAAGCACGAGTTCACGCGTGAGGACCGCACGCGGTACCGCACCAAGGTGCGGCGATGCCTCGACGTGTTCGCCAGGATGCTGCGTGAGGCGCGGTTCGACTTCGAGAGGCCGATGACCGGTCTCGAGATCGAGATCAACCTCATCGACGAGCACGGCGACCCGGCGATGAAGAACCACGAGGCGCTCCAGGTCATCGACGACCCGGACTTCGTGACGGAGCTCGGCCAGTGGAACATCGAGATCAACGTGGCACCGCGGCGGCTCGCGGGCGGGGGCATCACCTCGTTCGAGGAGACGGTCCGGCGCAGTCTGAACAAAGCCGAGGAGAAGGCGCGCGAGATCGGCGCGCACATGGTCATCAACGGCATCCTGCCGACGCTGCGCAGCAAGCACGTGACGCCCGACCAGCTGTCCAGCAACCCTCGGTACGCGCTGCTCAACGAGCAGGTGCTGGCCGCGCGGGGCGAGGACCTGCAGATCTCCATCGACGGTGTGGAGCGGCTGCACCTCACCGCCAGCTCGATCGTGCCGGAGGCGGCCTGCACCAGCACGCAGCTGCACCTGCAGGTGAGCCCTGAGCAGTTCCCCGCCTACTGGAACGCCGCCCAGGCCATCGCCGGTGTGCAGGTCGCGGTCGGCGCGAACTCGCCGTTCTTCCTCGGCAAGGAGCTGTGGCGCGAGACCCGCATCGCGTTGTTCCAGCAGGCCACCGACACCCGTGGCGACGAGCTCAAGGCGCAGGGCGTGCGGCCGCGGGTGTGGTTCGGCGAGCGGTGGATCAACTCGATCTTCGACCTGTTCGAGGAGAACGTCAGGTACTTCCCCGCGCTGCTGCCGATCTGCGAGGAGGAGGACCCGCTCGCCGTGCTCGACCACGGCGACACGCCCGCCCTGAGCGAGCTGAAGCTGCACAACGGCACCATCTACCGCTGGAACCGCCCGGTGTACGACGTGGTGCGGGACAGGCCGCACCTGCGCGTCGAGAACCGGGTGCTGCCCGCGGGCCCCACCATCGTCGACACGCTGGCGAACGGCGCGCTGTACTTCGGTCTCGTCAGGGCGCTGGCCGAGGACGAGCGTCCACTGTGGTCGCAGATGAGCTTCCAGGCCGCGGAGGAGAACTTCAACGCGGCCTCCCGCAACGGCATGGACGCGCAGATGTACTGGCCTGGTGTGGGCACGGTGCCGGTGGTCGAGCTGGTGCTGCGCCGGTTGTTGCCGCTCGCCCACGAGGGGCTGATCCGGTGGGGCGTCGACTCGGCGGAGCGGGACCGTTTACTGGGCGTCATCGAACAGCGCTGCCTCACCGGCGTGAACGGCGCGACCTGGCAGGCACGTGAGTTCCACCGGCACTACGACCACACGCACCTGGACCGCGCGGACGCCCTGCGCACGATGCTGCGGTCCTATGTGGAACTCATGCACGCCAACGAACCCGTGCACACCTGGCCGCTGAGCTCGTGAACGGGTGTGGCCGCCGGAGCGACCACACCCGTCACGACCCAGTTCAGGCGCCCCGGCTCTTCTCGGGGGACGCCATCCTGTACTGGTTACTCGTTCAAGACACAGGGAAGTTGTCCGGTGTCCGGATGCGCTCGCGCACCCACACACCGGCCGGCTTGAGCACACCGGTTCCCGCGAACGTGCTACCGGCACACGTGCCGGTCTTGAACACCGCGCCCGACAGACCGTCGTCGGAGTAGTTCCAGTTGGCCCAGGAGATCTTCTTCTGCGCCATCAGGTCCAGGTACCGCTGCGACATGGTGAAGTCGTTGGTCCCGCCACCGGACGAGGTCTGGGTGCCGAACTCGGTCACGAACACCGGGACCTGGCTCGACACGCGGTCCAGGACGGCGAGGTGGGAGTCCCGGTGCGAGGTCGCGTAGAAGTGGAACGAGTACATGAAGTTGGTCGCGTTGACCCTGTTGTTCAGCACGACCGACGGGTCCTCGCCGATGGAGTGCCCGAAGGTCGACCAGCCGTGCGTGCCCGAGACGATGAGGCTGTCCGGGTCGATGTTGCGGATGACCGGGATCATCTGCTCCGCGTAGGACTTGACCTTCGCCCACGTGACGTTGTTCGGCTCGTTGGCGATGTCGTAGATGATGTTGGTCTTGTCCTTGTGCCGCTGGGCGATCTCCGTGAAGAACGTCTTGGCGCGAGCCAGGTTGTAGTTCGGGTCACCGGGGGTGAGCTGGTGCCAGTCGACGAGGACGTAGATGCCGCGGCGCGTGGCTTCCTCGATGTAGCCGTGCATCATGTCGGTGAACTTGCGGGGGTCGGTCTCGTACCCGTCCTCCTGGATGTACATGGCGACGCGGATGAAGTCCGCGTTCCAGTCGTTCACCAACGCGTCCCACCACGCGGCCTTGGAGCACTGGTGGTACCACTGGATGCCGTGCGTGCTCATGCCGCGCAGCTGGATGGGCCTGCCGTACTGGTTGCACAGCTGCACACCACACACACGCAGCAGACCGTTGATGTCGTGCGGCCTGGTGCCGCCGGGCGTGCCCGGCGACGTCTTCACCGTGACCGAGTTCGACGCGCCGGAAAGGTTCCCCGCTGCGTCACGCGCCTGCACGGTGAAGGTGTACGAGGTGTCCGGCGTGAGGCCGCCGACGGTGTGCGTGGTGCCGGTCGCGGTCTGGCCGTTGGACAGCACGTACGACGTCACACCCACGTTGTCGGTGGACGCGTCCCACGCCAGCGTGATCGACGACGAGGTCTTGGCCGTCGAACGCAGGTTGCCCGGCGTGGACGGGGCGATCGTGTCCGGCGGGCCGGACGGGGGTTCGACGTCGAGCCGGTCGACGTTCGGGCCGCCGTTGGACGTGGTGGCGGTCGCCTTGATCGTGTTGGTGCCCGCGTTCAGGTTCACCGTGGTGGTGCGGATCTGCCACGACGTCCAGGCGCCCGTGCCGGGGAACGAGAGCTCGTCCGCCGCCAGCGAGCCGTTCACCGCGATGTCCATCGGGCGGTTCGCCGTGGTGCCGTTGGCGAACCGGAACGTGAGCGTCGCCGGGCCCGCGCTGGGCGAGCTCACGGTGAACTCGACGGAGCTGCCGACCTCGTTGTCGTAGTTGACGAAGCCCGTGCCGGTGAAGCCGGAGTGGTTGGACTCCACGAGCCCGTTCGAGATGGTCGCGTTCTCCGCCTGGTACTGGACGGGGGCGGCGACCGCGACGGCCGGGACGGCGAGCGCTAGAGCTGCTGGTAGAACCAGGAACAGGGATCTGGCCACAGGGGTGCCTCCTGTGATGAGGAACAGCAGGGTGGCGGCGATTTAGTTAGGAAGCTTTCCTATCTGATGTGCGTTGAATCACAGCACTAGACCACTGCTCCTGTCAACAAATTCGCGCGACCGGAACACCCCGGGTCGGGCATCCTCACCTGCGATGAGATCCACAGTCACCGTGACACCAGCCCAGCTTCCGGAGGTGCTGCTGCACGTAGCCGTCGTCCGACCGGTCTTCCTCTGGGGAGCACCGGGTATCGGCAAGTCCTCGCTCGTCCGCGAGTTCGCGACCGAGCTGGGCCTCGAGTGCGTGACGATGCTGGGCACGCAGCTCGCTCCGGAAGACCTCATCGGGGTTCCGGAACTGGTAGGTGGCCGATCCCGGTTCGCCCCGCCGGAGTCCATCGCCCGCCACGACCCGTACTGCCTCTTCCTCGACGAGCTCAACGCGAGCAGCCCCGAGGTGCAGAAGGCGTTCTACTCGCTGATCCTCGACCGCCGCATCGGTTCCTACGAGCTGCCGAAGGGCTCGATCGTGATCGGCGCCGGCAACCGGGCCGTCGACAACGCCCTGGCACGCCCGATGGCGTCCGCGCTCGTGAACCGCATGG
This sequence comes from Lentzea roselyniae, assembly GCF_039537795.1. Lineage (NCBI taxonomy): Bacteria > Bacillati > Actinomycetota > Actinomycetes > Pseudonocardiales > Pseudonocardiaceae > Lentzea > Lentzea roselyniae. Next base: position 43,853 of record NZ_BAABBE010000003.1, on the reverse strand, counting down.
TCCATGTGCACCTCACCGCGTCGGCGAAGGACTGGCTGGCATGGGCGCGTGAGAACGACATCCACCCGTGGGTGCTCGAGTACCTCACCCAGCGCCCGGACCACCTGTGGAGCACGGCACCGAAGGTCGAGGAGACGTTCTCCACGCCGCGCGGCTGGCACATGCTGTCCGACGCGCTGCACTCGTTCGGCGAGGACGTCTCCGAGGAGCTGCTCGGGGTGCTGGCGTTCGGCACGGTCACCGCGAACCACGCGTCGATGTTCAAGGCGTTCGTGAAGACCGTGCGGCACGCGTACGGGCTGGAGGCCGTGCTGCGCGGGGACGCCCGCTGGCCGTCGGCGCCGGGAGACCGCGACCTGCTGTACTTCCTGGCCGAGGCGTTCCGCGCCCGGCTGGTGAAGGAGCTGCCGCACGACAAGGCGCACGCTCCGGCGGCGGGCAAGCAGCTCGCGCACCGCGGCAAGGCGCTGCTGCTGGAACTGGCCGAGCTGTCGCTGGAGATCGCGCAGATGGTGATCGCGGCCGACGACGACGGCAACCCCGTGCTGCCCGCGTGGTTCCTCGTCGAGGTGACCCGCGATCTGCCGCGACTGGTCGCCGCACGGGCATGAGCCGCCGCTCCAGGGCTCGCACCGACCCGGCCGCGCAGGCGTTCGCGGCGGCGGAACAGCGGATCAACAGGCATCCGCTGTTCGCCGCCCTCACCACGTACGTGCGCCGGGACTCCTCGCACGACTGGGCGGACATCTCGCTCGACGGCTTCCTGCTGGCCCATCCGGCGCGCAAGGCGAGCGAGGACGAGTGGGCGTGGGTGTTCGCGCACTGCCTGCTGCACCTCGGTTTCGGCACGCACTCGTGTGACGACGTGCTGGACTTCCAGCCCGCGCTGAAGTTCGGCGCGCGCCCGTCGTCCTGGGAGCCGGGCGCGTGCGTGCGCGGCGAGGAGTCGAAGGATCCGGAGAAGTGGGCGCGACGGTTCGCCACCGGGCTGTCCAACGCCGCGGTGGCCGCGATCGACGTGGCGGGCGGCGCGCGCTCGTCGTTGTCCGACGCACGGCCGGCGAAGACCGAGTGGGACCTGGCGCTGAGCTGGTTCGTGTCGAACTACCCCCTGCTGGGTGCTTTGGCGTCGGCGATGACCGTGGTGGCGGACGCGGAACTGGCGCGAGGCTGGGACATCTCGGTCGCGGCGGTGTCCACGGCGTCGGCGGAGATCTACGTGAACCCGCTGGCGGGGCTGTCCCGCGTGGAGTGGCGGTTCGTGCTCGCGCACGAGATGCTGCACGCCGCGCTGCGCCACTGCGACCGGGTCGGCGGGCGGGACCCGTACCTGTGGAACATCGCCGCGGACTACGTCGTCAACGGCTGGCTGATCGAGATGGGCGTGGGTTCCGCACCTGAGGGTGTGCTGCACGATCCCTCGTTGAGCGGACTGTCTGCGGAGTCCGTCTACGACCGGATCACGACGGACCTGCGGCGGTACCGGAAGCTGCTCACGTTGCGGGGCGGGCACAAGGGCGATCTGCTCGGCGAGCCGTTGCGCGGCCCGGCGGACATCACGGACCTCGACGAGTTCTACCGGCGGGCGCTGCTGACCGGGCTGAGCCACCACACCTCGTCGCGCGGCCTGCTGCCCGCCGGGCTGGTCGAGGAGATCCGCGCGCTGGAGCACCCGCCGCTGACGTGGGACGCCCAGCTGGCGCGGTGGTTCGAGGAGTTCGTTCCCGCGGTGGAGAAACGGCGCACCTACGCGCGTGCGTCACGGCGACAAGCGTCCACTCCGGACATTCCGCGGCCGGGCCGGGTGCGGCCGGAGACGCTGGAGTCGCGGCCCACGTTCGGGGTCGTGCTCGACACGTCCGGGTCGATGGATCCCAAGCTGCTGGGCAAAGCGCTGGGCGCGATCGCCTCCTACGCCGCGGCACGTGACGTACCTGCGGCCCGCGTGGTCTTCTGTGACGCGATGGCATATGACGCCGGATATGTTCCCGTCGAGGACATCGCGGGCAGGGTGACGGTGCGCGGGCGCGGTGGCACCGTGCTGCAGCCCGGCATCGACCTGCTCGAACGCGCGTCCGACTTCCCCTCCACCGGCCCTGTTCTCGTCATCACCGACGGGTGGTGCGACGTGCTGAGGATCCGGCGCGAGCACGCGTTCCTGATCCCCGCCGGTGCGCATCTGCCGTTCCGCGCCCGTGGCCCCGTCTTCCGGATGTCCTGATTGAGATCGCCTGCGACGAGTCGGGTTCCGAGGGCGAGAAGCTCGTCGGCGGGGTCACCGCGGTCTTCGCCCACGCCGGTGTGCGGCTGTCGCACGAGGAGGCCGCCGCCTGCGTCGCGTCGCTGCGCCGGATGATCAAGTCGCCGGCGCTGGAGTACAAGGCGAACCACCTGCTGCGCGAGAAGAACCGGTGGGCGCTGCTGTGGTTCCTCGGCCCGGCCGGCCCGCTGGCCGGTCGTGCCCGCGTGCAGCTCGTGGACAAACGGCTGCTCCTCGCCTCACGGGTGCGCGCGGAGTTCGGCGCCGTGACCGGACCGCTGGAGCACTACAACGACCTGCTGCGCGCCCGCGGGCCGCGCGGAACCCTGGATCCGCTGTTCCCGGCCATTCTCCGCGCCGTCGCGCAGTGGCATTTCTCGGGAGGTGGTTCGGTCTCGATCGTGCACGACCAGCAGCTGTCGCTGACCGACGGGCGGATCCGGCAGCTCAAGAAGCTGGCACCGGGGCTGGAGAGCCTGACTCTGGTGGACTCGCAGCACGACGCGCGCGTGCAGGTTGCCGACTTCCTGGCCGGGATCGCCCGTCGCGTCGCGGAGGACGAGCTGAACGGTCGGCCGGACCGCGAGGTGATCGCGCTGCTCCGGCCGTTCGTCGCCGGACCTAGGATGTGGCATGCCTGATGCGATATTCGCCGACCCCCGGTTGGCACGGATCTACGACGCCTTCGACGCACCGCGCGACGATCTGAACCTCTACCTGGAGATCGCCGCCGAGGTGGGGGCGTCGAGCGTGCTCGACGTCGGTTGCGGCACGGGCTCCCTCGCGGTGTTGCTGGCGGCGTCCGGGCGTGCGGTGGTCGGCGTCGATCCTGCACTGGCGTCGTTGGAGATCGCGCGGGCCAAGGATTCTCGGGTCACCTGGATTCACGGGGACGCGACCGCTCTGCCCGCGCTGTCCTTCGATCTCGCGACGATGACGGGGAACGTGGCGCAGGTGTTCCTCGGTGACGACTGGGAAGCCGCGATTCGAGGTGTGCGCGACGCGCTGCGGCCCGGTGGGCACTTCGTGTTCGAGACGCGCCGGCCGGAGCGACGAGCCTGGGAGGACTGGGCTCGCGCGAAGCCACGAGTGCTGGTCGGGGTGCGCGAGCAACTCGACCTGCTCGGCGTGAGCCTGCCGTTCGTGTCGTTCCGTCACACCTACCGGTTCCCGGACGGCTCGGAGATCTCCTCGGAGTCGACGCTGCGGTTCCGGTCGCGCGCCGAGATCTCCGCCAGCCTCGTGCGCTGCGGCTTCGAGGTCGTGGACGTACGCGACGCGCCGGATCGGCCTGGGCGTGAGTTCGTGTTCGTGGCGCGGAAGAGGGGATCGCACGCATGACGTTCGGCTACATCGGCTCGATGAGGACCAAGCCGGGTCACCGCGACGACGTGGTGGCGATCCTGACCCGCGGTGAGCAGGGTCTGCGGGAGGCCGGGTGCCGGTTGTACGCGGTCGGGCTCGACCCCGAGGACCAGGACAAGATCTGGATCAGCGAGATCTGGGAATCCGCCCAGCACCACGCCGACTCGTTGCAGCTCCCCGAGACCAAGGCCGCCATCGCCGAGGCGATGCCGATGCTGACCGGCGAGTTCAGCGGTCAGCGGGTCCAGATCGTGGGTGGGCTCGGAGTCAGCTGACGAGCGCGGGCTGCGTCCACGCCTGCACGAGCCACGGCAGGATGCGCGGCATCCGGTCGGCCACGATGTCGTGGAGCACCAGCACCATCCGGCCGGAACGATCAGGTCCGGCGTCCAGCCACACGGCCTGCATCAGCACGCCGGCCTGAAGGTCGAGCCCCGCCTCCGCCCGCGCCAGCGCGGCGTCCGTGGCGGCGGCGGGGTCGACGACGTTGACGTGCGCGAAGCCGGAACGACGCAGTTCGGGATGCAGTGCCACGAGGGAATCCACCGCGGCGGCAAGGCGTCCGACGCCCAGGCCCGCCCGAACCTGCACCGTAATAGCTCTCACGTTAGGAGAGCCTAACTTAGGTTCCAGCCGGGATCCCGCCCACTGAGTCCCACGACACGGTCGAGCAGAGGCGCGTCCGGGCTGACCTCCACCGCCGCCCCGAACAACGACCCATCGCGGTCGTCCGGGCCGATCGACGACACGAACCCGTGAACGACCTCGAGCAGGTTCTCGTCGACGTCGAACGGCTGCCCGGTCGCTCGGGCGAGATCCCAGCCGTGCAGCACGATCTCGTCCAGCGCCACGGCAGCCGCGACCTCGCCGGGCAGGTCGACGCCGCCCGCGCGCGTCATGCCCTCCCAGGCCTGCGGTGCGCGCCAGGCCTGCGCGAGCTCGGCCAGCCGCTCGGGCACCGACTCGCGGAAGTCCGGCGGCAGCCGGGACGCGTCGCCGGAACCCGTGGCCTCCAGCGGGGTCTTCAGCGCGGCCATCGTGAACGCCACCGCCAGGCCGTTGACGTGGTCGAGCAGGTCGCCGACCGTGTAGTCCGGGCACGGAGTCGGCGCTTTCAAATCGCCGTCCGTCACGTTGCGCACGAGCCCCGCCAGCCGATCGGCCGCGGGCGTCAAGTCGTACATCAGTACCCGTCCCCTCCCCAGAACTGTTCCTCGAGCGTGTCCGCCGTGCCGGCGAGCAGCTGGAGCGGGTCGGTGAACTCGTGGATGTCGAGATCGACCAGCGGCAACGAGTGCCGCACCACGACGTGCTCCCCCATGATCGCGAGGCCGCACGCCACGGTCGACTTGCCGACCTCCTCCAGCACGTCACGGAGGTTCACTTGCGAGGCCAACCCGCAGGGGGAGGCGATCTGCACCCATTCGTGCATCTTGTCGAGCACTTCCCGGACGATGATCACGACCTGCGTGCGGCTGTCGTCGTCCTCCTCCTCATCCCCGAAGGTGAAGAGGATCCTCAGCTCCTCGTCCTCGTCGTGGATGACGTCGTACTCGGCGCGGATGTAGTCCGCGAGATCTCCCCAACTCGCCATGGCGCAACCCTACTTGCCGCGATCGCCCACAGCCCGACGACGAGCACAGCGCCCACCTCGGCGATGAGCAAGATCCTCTCGATGTAGCCCAACGGGAACACGCGCCACCACCGAACGCCGCCCATCGAGCCCATCACGATGGCGTAGAGGATCGGCATGAACGCGATGACGCTCAGCACCCCGGACGCCATCGTCCACCGCGCGTGCTTGCCCCACACGTGGTCCTTCAGCCACGGCCGGGCGAGCAGGATGATCGCGATCGGCAGGCTGACGAACGCCAGCATGCTGCCGAAGCGGTGGATGCTGCCGCTGACCTGGTTCGTGCCCATCGCCCAGTTCGTCTTCGGGAACGCCACCACCAGCAGCAGGCCCACCGACCACAGGATCAGCGCGATCGACCCGCCGGACCGCCATCTCGTCAGTCCCTTGTGGACGAGCGCGGCGAGGATCGCGAGGGAGCCGAAGGCCAGGAGCAGCACGGCGACGTCGAAGACGGGGCGGTAGTCGCCCAGCGCGTACTCGCTGATGGTGCGGCGCAGCGGGCCCACGGTCAGGTCGAGCAGACCGACCATGGCCACCGTCACGACGACGGCGAGTGAGCCGCCGGTGGCGGCGAGTCGAGGAATCAGCACATAACGCCCAACGCCGGGACGAGCCCGTGCGGTTCCTGGGTTCAGGAAGCCGACAGGATGCTCCCAGCTTTCCGACAGGTTCAGTTCAGCACGGCTCCGCACGTGACGTTGACCTGCGTTCCTGTGATCGTGCGGCCCCAGTCCGAGGCCACGAACACCGCTGCTCTCCCGACGTCCTCCAGTGTCGCCGCTCTGCCGAGCGCCGTCTGGCCGACGATGTCCGGCTCGACCTGGTCACGGATGCCCGCGGGGATGGACTCGGGGATTCCGCCGGTCTGCAGCGTCACGGCCCGGACGCCGTGCGGCCCGAGCTCCTCGGCGAGCTGGCGGCACATCGCCTGGACCGCGTCGAACGCCGTGACCAGGCCGCCGAGCTGCCAGCGGCGGTGCACCGAGCCGTCACTTGTGCCGCCGAAGAACAGGATGACGCCGCTGCCCTGCCTGACCATGTGCCGGGCGGCGGCGCGGGCGGTGAGGAACTTCGAGCGGACGTTGGTGACGACCGGGCTGAGGTAGTCGTCGACGCTCATCTCGTGGATCGGTGTGCCCTGCACGTCGTTGTCGGAGATGACGTTGACCGAGATGTCGATCCGCTCGAACGCGGCCGCGTGCCGGTCGACGCTCTGCTCGTCCAGCGCGTCGACCACGGCGTACCCGACGCCGAGCTCTTCCGCCTTGGCCTTGAGCGCCGCCTCGGTGCGCGCGGCGAGGTGCACTTCGGCACCCGCCTCGGCGAACGCCCCGGCGATCGCGCCGCCGATCGTGCCGGCGCCGTAGACGACGGCGACCTTGCCGGTGAGGTTCACCGGTACGCCCTGAACCACTCGACCTCGAACTCCTTCGGATAGCGCCCGGTCCGCTCCGGCCCGAACTCGAAGACGGCGAGCTGGAACTGCATCGGGTAGTCCGGCGCCTGGTGCACCGTGTTGACCAGGTCGCCGTCCACGAAGAAGTCGACGCGGCCCGGCTGCCAGTCCGCGCCGTAGACGTGGAACTCGCGCCCGTCGATCGGCACGTCCACGACCTCGAACTCGTCGGTGATCCTCGGGTCGCCGAACGGGTGCAGCCCCATCCCGACGCCGGTGTTCGCCGGGTAGACGTGCTTGCCGAAGATCTCCGCGATGCAGATCTCGGCCGACCGCTCCGGCACGTCCTCCAGTCCGATCATCCACAGCGCGACCATGCAGCTGGGGTCGTCGATCGCCTTGCAGCGGATCTCGAACCGGCCGTACGTCGGGGTGTAGAGCCGCAGGTCCTGCTGCTTCTCCCGCACCTGGAGGTCGGGGCGGAACCGGGACTGTCCCTCGGTGAGCGCGGTCTGCAGGCCCGAGACCCTGGTGTCGCCGTCGAACTCGGGGCACCACGGCTCCTGGTCGGCGTCGATGCGCAGGACCAGGCCGTTGTCGTTGCGGTAGCGGGCGGCGGTGGCCGACCTGGAACTCCAGTGCGGCAGATAGTGCGGGTACCACCGGTCCAGCGTGGTGAACCGGTCCTCGAACTCGAGCTCTCGTCCGGTCATGTCACCGAGGGTAACTCCTACCGCAGCGCGACAGCCGCTTCTGCGGCCACCGCGTCGGCCACGGCGGTCAGCGCCGGCGAGTCCAGCTTCCACTGCTGCCAGTACAGCGGGATGTCGACGGTCCGGCCCGGCGCGAGGTCGACCAGGCCCTCCTGCAGCTGCTGCGGCGGCACCATGCCCCACCCGAGCCCGGCCACGATCGCCCGCACGTACACCTCCGACGACGGCACGTAGTGGCGGTGTTCCGCGGCGCCCCGGCCACGGGTCAGCGTGCGCACGAACCTGTCCTGCAGGTCGTCGTTGCGGTCGAACACCACCACCGGCGCGTCCGGCAGCCACGACTTCACGGGACCGTCGGCGTACGTGTCTATAAAGGACTGCGACGCCATTGCCGCGTAACGGATGCTGCCCAGCTTCCGCACGGAACAGCCCGCGACCGGCTCACGCGAGGACGTCACCGCGGCCATCACCACGCCCTGTCGCAGCAGAGCCGTCGTGTGGTCCTGGTCCTCGCGGTGGAGGTCGAACGAGATCTTGAGCGACGAGGGAACCCGTTGCAGCGCGGGAAGGAACCACGTGGCGAGCGAGTCGGCGTTGACCGCGATCGGCACCCGGACCACGGCGTCCGACCCGAGGGCGGCGTCAAGATCCTGGTCCAGCGCGAGCAGTTGCCGACCGTACCGGACCAGCACCTCCCCCGACGGCGTCAGCCGCACCGGCCGCGCCCGCACCAGCAGCACCCGGCCCGTTCGCTGCTCCAGGGCTTTGATCCGTTGCGACACAGCGGAAGGCGTGACGTGCAGCATCGCCGCGGCGGCGTCGAACGTGCCCGCGTCGACGACCGCGAGCAGCGTGCGCACCAGGTCCAGATCCATCACAGCTGCTAATGGTACGTAAGAATCTTTAGCTGGTCTCATCAAGACGCCGTCAATACCGTCGATGGTGTGACTGACCTGCTGCTCGGCTTCGGCACCATGCTGACCCTGATCGTCGCCATCGGCGCGCAGAACGCTTTCGTGCTGCGCCAAGGACTTCGCCGCCACGCCGTGGCGAAGGTCGTCGCGGTGTGCGCCGTCTCGGACGCGATCCTGGTCGCGGTCGGCGTCGCCGGCTTCGGAGCCATCGTCAGCAAGTGGCCGCAGGCGATCACCGTCGCCGCGATCGTGGGCGGCCTCTTCCTGCTGGGCTACGGGTTTCTGGCCGCCCGTCGCGCGTTCAACCCGTCCGCACTGACCGTGGAGCCGGCCCGGAGCGGCCGCCCCGTCCTCACCGCGCTCGCCCTCACGTGGCTCAACCCGCACGTCTACCTGGACACCGTGCTGCTGCTCGGTTCGATCGCGGCCGGCCGGTGGCTCTTCGGGGTCGGCGCGGTGACCGCGAGCGTCACGTGGTTCGTCGCGCTCGGGTTCGGCGCCCGGCTGCTCAGCCCGCTGTTCGCGAAGCCCCGCGCGTGGCGGGTGCTGGACGGCGTGATCGCGGCCGTGATGATCAGTCTCGGCGTGACCCTGATCGCCGGGTCGTGATCATCACCAGGACCGCCGACACCGCCAGCACGCCGCTCGTCACGGGCGCCGCGGCACCGGCCGCGAGGGACGCCGAAGCCAGCCCCGCGCTGACGAGAGCACCTGCGATGATCTTCGGCCGAACTTCACCCACGTTGATCACCCTAACCCACGACACGCCCATGTTGGGTGGTGATCCAGAGCCCACCACCACATGTAGTATCTGCCGCGCTGGTGGTTCACCGGCCCGGAGCAACGGGCCGGTGAGGCAAGAGGGAACCTGGTGCGAGTCCAGGACTGCCCCGCAGCGGTGAGTGGGAACGAAAGCCGTCAACGAAGCACTGGGTCGCGAGACCTGGGAAGCGACGGCCGGTAGGAGCGAGAGGTGCGCCCACGAGTCCGAAGACCTGCCACTGGTGTGCGCGCAAGCCTGCGCGCACGACACGGTGCCCCGAGGGAGGGCGGCTGTGTGCACCAGTGGTCTCGTCACTGGCGTGCGCGTGCGTTTCCTCGGGCCGAGCTCGCGAGGAGAGAGCGTGCCCGACCGCCCAACGGCTATGGATCACCTGTCTGGGGTCGTCAACGAAGCATGTGCCGACCTGCCCAACGCGTCGGCAGAGGCGGTTCTGACCGAGACCAAGCGGAACCTCTACGCCGGCATCACCGACGCCGAGCTCGCCCTGGCGCCGATCATGGCCGCCCGCACGATGGTCGAGCACGACCCGGACTACTCGTACGTCAGCGCCCGGTTGCTGCTGGACAGGCTGCGCGCCGAGGCGTGCGGCACACCCCTGTCCCACGCCGAGATGACCGAGCGCTACCCGTCGTACTTCACCGAGTTCGTCCGCCACGGCATCGAGCTGGGCCAGCTGGACCCGCGCCTCGCGGACTACGACGTGGCCCGCCTGGGTGCCGCACTCGACGCGTCGCGTGACCTGAACTTCCAGTTCCTGGGCATGCAGACGTTGTACGACCGCTACTTCCTGCACCACGACGGCCGCCGCTACGAGCTGCCGCAGGCGTTCTTCATGCGCGTCGCCATGGGCCTCGCCCTCGACGAGGACGACCGCGACGCCCGCGCCGTCGAGTTCTACGAGCTGCTGTCGTCGTTCGACTTCATGTGCTCGACCCCGACCCTGTTCAACTCGGGCACCACCCGCCCGCAGCTGTCGTCGTGCTTCCTGACCACTGTGGACGATGATCTTGCGGGCATCTTCCACGGCATCAGGAACAACGCGCTGCTCAGCAAGTTCGCCGGTGGTCTCGGCAACGACTGGACCCCGGTGCGCGGCATCGGCGCGCACATCAGGGGTACCAACGGCAAGTCGCAGGGCGTGGTGCCGTTCCTGAAGATCGCGAACGACACCGCCGTAGCCGTGAATCAGGGCGGCAAACGCAAGGGCGCGGTCTGCGCGTACCTGGAGACCTGGCACATCGACGTCGAGGAGTTCCTCGACCTGCGCAAGAACACCGGCGACGAACGCCGCCGCACACACGACATGAACACCGCGAACTGGGTGCCGGACGAGTTCCTGCGCCGGGTCCGCGCGAACGGCCCGTGGACCCTGTTCTCGCCCGACGAGGTGCCGGATCTGCACGACGCGTTCGGTGACGACTTCGCGCGGAAGTACCGTGCGTACGAGGAGAAGGCCGACCGCGGCGAGATCAGGGTGTTCCGCCGCGTGCAGGCCGTGGACCTGTGGCGGCGCATGCTGACCATGCTGTTCGAGACGGGCCACCCGTGGATCACGTTCAAGGACCCGTGCAACCTGCGTTCGCCGCAGCAGCACAGCGGTGTCGTGCACTCCAGCAACCTCTGCACCGAGATCACCCTCAACACCTCGGTCGACGAGGTCGCGGTCTGCAACCTGGGCTCGGTCAACCTCGCGCGGCACGTCACCGAGCAGGGCATCGACCACGCGCGGCTCGAGAAGACCGTGCGCACGGCGGTGCGGATGCTCGACAACGTGATCGACGTCAACTACTACACGATCCCCGAGGCGCGGAACTCGAACCTCAAGCACCGCCCGGTCGGCCTGGGCCTGATGGGTTTCCAGGACGCGCTGTTCACGCTCGGCACCCCGATGGCGAGCGAGGAGGCCGTCGAGTTCGCGGACCGCAGCATGGAGGAGATCAGCTACTACGCGATCGAGGCGTCCGCCGACCTCGTGGCCGAACGCGGCGCGTACCGGTCGTTCGAGGGATCGCTGTGGAGCCAGGGGATCCTGCCCATCGACTCGATCGGCATCCTCGCGCGGAACCGCGGCGAAGACGAGCTCGACGTCGATCGCGAGTCCACGATGGACTGGGGCAGGATCCGGGAGAAGGCCCGCAAGGGCATGCGGAACTCCAACGTCATGGCCATCGCGCCGACCGCGACCATCGCGAACATCACCGGCGTGAACCAGTCGATCGAACCGCTGTACCGCAACCTGTACGTGAAGTCGAACATGTCCGGCGACTTCACCGTGATCAACCCCGACCTGGTGCGCGCGCTCAAGCAGCGCAAGCTCTGGGACGAGCAGATGGTCGCGGACCTCAAGCTGCACGACGGCAGCCTCGGCGCGATCGACCGCGTGCCGCCGTACCTCAAGGCGTTGTACGCCACCGCGTTCGAGGTCGACAGCTCGTGGCTGATCGAGGCGGGCGCGCGCCGGCAGAAGTGGATCGACCAGGCGCAGTCGCTGAACCTGTACCTCGGCCAGCCCAGTGGCCGCAAGCTCGACGAGCTGTACCAGCTGGCGTGGGTGCGCGGTCTCAAGACCACGTACTACCTGCGCACCCAGAGCGCCACGCACGTGGAGAAGTCCACGCTGCAGGGCACCGACGGCAAGCTCAACGCCGTCTCCCCCGTCGCTTGCTCCGTCACCGAACCTGACTGTGAGGCTTGCCAGTAATGAGCAACATCGAAGCGGGCGCGGCGCGTGTGAGCGTGGACGACAAGGCGATGATCAACTGTCGCGCCGACGTCAACCAGCTGCTGCCGCTCAAGTACCACTGGGCGTGGGAGAAGTATCTCAACGGCTGCAACAACCACTGGATGCCGACCGAGGTGTCCATGCAGGCGGACATCGCGCTCTGGAAGACAGCGTCTTCATCGGGCGGCCTGACCGACGAGGAACGCCGCATGATCAAGCGGAACCTCGGCTTCTTCGCCACGAGCGAGTCGTTGGTGGCCAACAACATCGTGCTCGCGGTGTACCGGCACCTGACGAACCCCGAGTGCCGCCAGTACCTGCTGCGCCAGGCCTTCGAGGAGGCCGTGCACACCCACACGTTCCAGTACATCTGCGAGTCGCTCGGCCTGGACGAGGGCGAGCTGTTCAACATGTACCGGGAGATCCCGTCCATCACGGACAAGGCCGCCTGGGCGCTGCAGTACACGCAGCACCTGGAGGACCCGGAGTTCACGACCGGCACGCCGGACAAGGACCAGGCCTTCCTCAAGGACCTCGTGGCGTTCTACGTGGTCTTCGAGGGCATGTGGTTCTACACCGGCTTCGCGCAGATCCTGTCGCTGGGCCGCCGCAACAAGATGGTCGGCATCGCCGAGCAGTACCAGTACATCCTGCGCGACGAGTCGATCCACCTGAACTTCGGCATCGACGCGATCAACCAGATCAAGATCGAGAACCCGCACCTGTGGAACGACGTGTTCCAGAAGGAGGTGCGCACCATGCTCGCCGAGGGCTGCGAGCTGGAGATCGCGTACGGCCGGGACACGATGCCGAACGGGATCCTGGGTCTCAACGCCGAGCTGTGCGAGCAGTACATGCGGTTCATCACGAACCGCCGCTGCGCCCAGCTCGGGCTGGAACCGGTGTGGGAGCAGACGGAGAACCCGTTCCCGTGGATGTCGGAGATGATGGATCTGAAGAAGGAGAAGAACTTCTTCGAGACCCGCGTCATCGAATACCAGAACGGTGGCTCACTGGAGTGGTGAGCCACGACTCCTGTCAGCCGAGCCGGACAGCGCTCGGAAGCCCGGCCCGGTCCGCGACGGGCCACCGCAGCGGATCGGGCCCCAGCTTCACCAGTTCGGCGACCTGCAGCTTCGACCACGGCGAGATCTCACGCGTGCCGTCCAGCACCGAAGAGGCGAACTCCGCCCACGGCACGCGCTCGGCCGAGTCGACCTCGTCCGGGTTCGGGGTGGGCTCGTCGTCGGAGAGGACCCGGAACACCGGGCACATCTCGTTCTCGACGACGCCGCCCATCTCGGCGCGGTAGCGGAAGCGGGGCAGCAGCAGTTCCGGATCGGAGCACTTCAGGCCGAGCTCGTCGCGCAGGCGGCGCAGCACGGCCTGGCCCATGTCCTCGTCCGGCAGCGGGTGACCACAGCACGTGTTCGTCCACACGCCGGGGAACGTCTTCTTGTGCAGCGCGCGGCGGGTGAGCACGATGCGTCCGGCCGAGTCGAAGACGTAGCTGGAAAACGCCAGGTGCAGCGGGGTCTCCGCGTGGTGCACCACGGCCTTGTCCTCGACGCCGATCGCCGAACCGTCCTCAGCGAGGAGAACCACCTGTTCCACAGTCACGACAGTACGTAATCACAGGAACGACCGGAACCGGAAGCCGGAGGTGTGAGCTTGAGCGTGGAGATAGCGGGACCATAGGTGTCCCAGGTCACCCTGGAGTCATGACTTCCCCGTTCGCTCAGGCTCACACCACGTTGTTCCTGGTGCTGGTCAGCCCGACGGGCCAGTACTCGATCTGGCCGGCGGTGCTGCGGGTGCCCGCTGGGTGGCAGGTCGTTCACGGCGTCGCGTCCTGGATGTCCTGCGAGGACTTCTTGAACGCCACCCGCGGCGACCTGCCCTCGGCCGCTTAGACACCTGCTTTCTCAAGCACCCCGTTTGGCGAGGGTGGACCGCAGGACGTAGTACGCGGGCTTGCGCGTGAAGTCGTCCCACATCACCGTGGCCGCGCCCTGCCCCTGGAAGAAGACCGGTACCCACGAGTACTTGTCGACGAAGCCCCAGATGGTGAACGACCTGCAGGAGCTGACGTTCAGGCAGGCGACGAGCATGCGCTGGTAGTAGTCGGCCTGCTGGCGCAGCTGCGCCTCGGTCGGCACGCCGCTCGCGGGCAGGGTCATCCGCACGTCGACCTCGGTGAGCGCGGTCTCGAGGCCGAGGCCCGCGAACCGCTTCAGGTTGCGCTCCAGGTCGTCGGGAAAGCCGTAGTCCAGGCTGAGGTGGCCTTGGGCGGAGAAGCCGTGCACGGGCACGCCGGCGGCACGCAGGTCCTTGATCAGCGCGTAGTACGCGTCGCTCTTCGCGTTGACGCCTTCGACGTTGTAGTCGTTGAAGAACAGCTTCGCCCTGGGATCGGCCTGGTGCGCCCACCGGAACGCGTCGGCCACGATGCCGGGGCCGAGCTCGCGGATCCAGATGTTCTCCGTGGTCCGCAGCGCGCCCGAGTCGGTGAAGATCTCGTTGGCCACGTCCCACTGCTGGATCCGGCCCCGGTACCGCCCGACCACGGTCGTGATGTGCTCGCGCAGGATCTGGCGCAGTTCGGCCGCGGTGAACTGCCCCTGCTCCAGCCACTCCGGGTTCTGGCTGTGCCACATCAGGGTGTGGCCGCGGACGACCTGCCGGTTCTGCTGGGCGAACCGCACGATCGCGTCCGCCGTGCCGAAGTTGTACCGGCCGCGCTCCGGGTGGATGTACTCCCACTTCATCTGGTTCTCCGGCGAGACCGAGCCGAACTCCGCGGCCAGCACCTGCCGGTACTTCCTGTCCGAGGTGAAGGGGTCCGGGTAGGGCTGGTTCTCGTGGTGACCGCCACCGGCGACCGCAGTTCCGATGTGGAAACCCTTGGGCGCGGCCCAGCGCAAGGTCTGTTTGTGGCCGCCCGTGTCCGGCGCGGCCGAGGCCACCGGGGCCAACGGGATCGACAACGTCACGGCGGCGAACAACGTGATGATCACACGAGCCGGTTTCATCAGAACCTCGTTTCGGCACGACTGGTGACCGAGACTTTGGGCTCGAACGGGCGAGCCTTTCGGCACCCTATGGCGCTTGTCGCGGGAGCGTCAACCGCACGAAGTCCTTGGCACAGCGTCGAAATCCGGTTCCGCCGAATCGACTGCGCATTCGACGGAACCGCTGTCGAACAGATCGACGCCTCACCCCCGGCACGTCAGCCGCGCGTCACCCCACACCGCGTGGTCGAGACTGGTGCCATCGCCGCCATCGGTCACTCGCAAGGTCAGCGAATGCACACCGGAGACGTCCACGCTGACCGGCAGCGCCGGATCGACGGACCTGCGCAGCCCGCTCTCGTACAGCACCCGCCCGTCACCGACGACCACGAACATGACGGATCCTCCGACGCCCGCAGCGCGGTCCACCCGGCCGTCGACCTCGTCGTCCACCCCGACGGTGGCGTCGAACCTCGTGCACGGCCCCAGCTCGACGACCTTGTCCGCGGGTGTCGTGCCGATGCCCTTGCCGAACCGCACACCGCCGGTCGTCAGCGTCCTGCCCTCGACGGAACGATCGTTGCCCGCCACGTAGGACTGCCCGGCAGGCAACGGCTTCCACAGGTGAACGCGCGTCGCCTTCTCCGCCTCGACGCCGGAGCCGAACCTGTGTGGCTGGAACCGCGCCACCGCGGGCACCTCCGTCAGACCGGCCGGATCGGCGCCCGCCGCGACCGTCCACCTGCCGGACAGCGACTCCCCCGGCGCCACCCGGAACGCCCGCGCGGAACCGGAAGTGCTCCAGCCGGACGGCACGCGCGGCGCGAACGAGACGTCGTACAGCGGCTGGGCCGACGTGTTGGTGAACGTGCCGGTCATCTCGAACGTCTGCCCCGGCTGCACCGACACCTGCGACGGCGTGGTCACGACGGTGGTTGACGGGATGCCGTACGTCGGCCGCGCGCAGGTGTCGCGGACCGGACGGCACACCAGCGCGGCGAACCCGCCGTCCTTGGCCACCGGAATCGTCAGTTTCCCGTCGGTGACATGGGTTTCCTTGACCAGGCCGGCCGCGCCGTCACGCACGACCTCGACCAGCCAGCGTCCCTTGCCGAGCGCCGGCAGATCGAGAACACGGGCCTCTCCCGCGACCGCGCCGCCGACGAACCAGCGGTCGTCGCTGCGCCGTGCCATCACCACGCTTTCGGTGGGGCGGCCGGACAACAGCCGCGTCTCGTCCCACGCGGCCGGTGCCTGCTCCAGGTACCAGCGCGCCCACGGCCGGGCGTCGTAGGAGTCCGGGCGGCCGGCGAGGTTCTGCACCCCGGACTCGTAGAGCACGGTCAGCGCGAGCTCACCGGCGTCGGTGTTGGCGCGGGCGCGGTGGAAGCCACCCGGCGTGTAGTCCATGCCTCCCACCACGTTGCGGGTGAACGGCAGCGCGGTGAGGTGCGAGGTGGTGAGACCGCTGGACTTCTCCGCGCCGTGCACAGCCTCGGTCGTCATGACGTGCGGCCACGTGCGGTGGATGCCGTGCGGCAGCGTGGCACCGTGGAATTGATCAGGAAACGCATGCGGGCGGTCTCCGGCAGGATCTCGTCGTACCAGCGGTAGCGGTCCTGGCCGTCGGAGTCCATGAAGTCGATCTTCAGCCCCCGCACGCCCACTTTTGCAGCCACGGCAGGTAGTCCGCGCGTTTCTCGGCCGTGTCGACGCTGCTGAACCGCACCCACGTGTGGATGCCGACCCTGCGCGCCTCGGCGTACCGCACGAGCTCGGGGATGAAGCTGGTCCGCCGCCAGTTCGGGTCGTCGTACCAGCCGGCGTCGACCACGACGTACGGCCAGCCGCGCGCCGCGGCGTAGTCGACGAACTCCTTCTGCCGCGTGAGGTCCTGCTGGACCGACCGCCCACCGGCGAGCCACGTCCACACGGCCGGGCCCGGCTTGATCCACGACGTGTCCCGCACCCTGGACTTCGGCGCGAGGTCGTCCACGAGCGTCGACTCGGTGACGGTGGCCAGTGAGCCCACGATCATGGTGCGCCACGGGGTCTTCAAGGCGCCGGACACCGCGACTTTCTCGTCCCACAACTTCAGCTGGAACCGGCCGCCACCGGTGTGCACGAGACGGCCACCGGAGTAACGACCGTCCACATCGGACTCGGTGATCAACGCGAACGTGCCGCCGACCTCGAACAGCGCCGGGTGCATGTACTCGGCCTGCTCGGCGGTTCCCGTGGTGTACCGCAGGAACGGGTTCTCGTAGTCACGGCGGAACTTCGCCAGCCAGGCGGCGGAATCCGCCGGCAGCACGAACGCCGACGCCTCGCCGGTGACCGCACCGGTGTCCTGCGGCAGCTCGTACCGGTACGCGACGCCGTCGGCGGACTCGCGCACCACGAGGTTGAGCCTGTTGGCCCCGGAGGTGAACCGGTACGTCGTCTCGGTGGCGCGCACGGTCCGGTCGAGCTTCTTGCCCGACGTCGTGCGGTAGCGCTCGAAGATCGCCCGCTTCGACCTGCCGGCGGGCGTCAGGCCGGAGGACAGGTCGGCGCGCTCGGTCGTGATCCCGACCGGCGACGGCCGCAGCACCGTCCTGCCCCCGTGCGTCACCGCCAGGGTGACGGTCCCGCCGGAAGCGCTGACGACCGCCTGCGGACCGCGCGATCCGGCCTGCGCAGGCGGTACGACCACCAGTCCCGCGACCAAGGCGACCACGGCCAAGACTCTCACCGCCACGGACACTCCCCTCGTGATCCGGGGCGGCGGTCACCGGAAGACATCCAATGACTCGGACGCTATGCCGGGCATTTCGTCCGAGTCAAGGGATGTAACAACCGTGACAACTCCGATGACTACAACAGGGCGATGGGACCGTGTGCCGAAGCGCCACCGTGCTCGTCGTTGCCCGCGTGCGAGGCCGTGAAGCCCTGCAGCAGGGTTGACAAGCCGACCAGCAGAGACACCTGAGCATCACAGGTGGCCTTGCCGTCGGAGTTGGTCGTGGCGGTGCACAGGGGGTTGCCCTTGACCGTGCTGAACACGATCTTCTGACCCGCGACCGGCGCCCCGGTGTGCTTCTCGGTCAGCGTCGCGTCGAGCGAGCGGACCGTGAAGCCGAGGAGCCGCAGCTGCAGCTGCGCGGAGCCGGCCACGAGCTTCGACGGGGCGGGCGGCACGAAGCTGATCGCGATGCCCACCGGGCGCTGGCCGACCGGAACGGACCCGGTGACCGTGTTCGACGCCGTGTCGATGATCGACACCGTGTTGCTGTTGAAGTTCGTGACGTAGGCGCTGGCACCGTCCGGCGTGAGGGCCACGCTGATCGGGCGGTCACCGACGACGATCTTCTGCAGTTCCACCATCGCCGTCAGGTCCACGACGGACACCGAGTCGAACTCGCTGTTCGTCACGTACGCGCGGGTTCCGTTGGGCGACAACGCGATGCCGTGCGGCACGAAGCCGACCTTCGCGGTGCCGACCACGGTGCGCGTGGCGACGTCGATGGCGGAGATGTCGTCAGACCCCTTGTTCACCACGTACATGCGCGTGCCGTCGGCGGAGGCCGCGACCGCGGTCGGCGTGCTGCCGACGTTGATCGTGGCGATGACCGCGTTGGCCGTGGTGTCGATCACCGAGACCTTGCTCGGCCCGACGACGTCGTGCGTCACGTAGACGGCCGTGCCGTCCCTCGTGACGACCACACCGTCCGGGTTCTGTCCGACCGTGACGGTCGCGGTGACCGTCAGCGTGGCCGTGTCGACCACGGAAACCGTGCCGTCGGCGTAGTTGGTGACGTAGACGAAGCCGCCACCCGGAGCGACCGCGACGCCCGCCGGGTGACTCCCGACGGGAATGGACTTGTCGACCGTGTTGGTCGGCGTGTCGATGACGGTCAGCGTGTTGTGCGCGGAGTTCGTCACGTAGCCACGAGTTCCGTCGAACGCGACCGCCGCCATGTACGGCGAGTTACCACCGCTGTCGGCGATCGCCTCGGTCACCGCGTTCGTGGCCGTGTCGATCACCGACACTCCGCCGCCGTTGTTGGCGACGTAACCCAGCACCCGACCGGCGGGAGCCGCCGAGGCCGAGGGCACCACCAGTGCCGCGGTGACGGCAACAGCCATCACCAGTGGACGCAACCGCATGTTCAATGCCTCCTGGCGCGCGTCTTCCCGACCTTCTCAGGACATCGCGACCGGAGGAGCGGACGTTAGCCTCTTCAGCCTCTTCTCGAACCAGTGATCGGCGTACCCGGCGTCGTTGTAACGGCCGATCTCCGCGAAACCGTGCTTGGCGTAGAGGTTTCGCGCCTCGACGAGGTCCTTGCGCGTGTCAAGCCTCAGCGTCGTCACACCGCGCGCGAGCGCCTCCTCCTCCATCGCCTTCAGCAGCGCCGACGCGGCACCCTTCCCGCGGAACGGCGTTCGCACGAACATCCGGGTCAGCTCGCCGGCACCGTCGCCGAGGAACCGCATCCCGAGGCAGCCCACGTCCTCGCCGTCGCGGGAGACCACGAGGAACACCGGCACGTCGCGGTCCTGCTCGTCGCGTTCGTAGGCGTCGATCTCGGCGTCGTTCGTGGGCCGTCCCCAGTAGCGGCTGATCATCTCCGCGTTGTACTCGCGGTTGAGCGGCGAGCACGCGGCGTCAGCAACTCTCACGGTCCAGTTGGTCATGCGAACATCATCGAGAACGCGTCCACTCAATTGTGACCCACGTCACTGCAACACCCGTGCCGCGAGAAGCCAACTGGGGTCGTGATGTTCGCGGAGCTGTTCGACGAGCACGCCCACCCGCTGCACCGGTATCTCGCGCGACGGGTGGGTGTTGACGTCGCTGACGACCTCGTCAGCGAGACGTTCCTGGCAGCCATGCGCAGCAAGGAAACCTACGACCCCGGGAAGGGCAGTGTCGTCGGCTGGCTCTACGGCATCGCGACGAACCTGTTGCGCGGCCACGCCAAACGCGAGACCCGGCTGTTGCGCACCGCCGAGCGCTACGGCGTCGACCTCGGCGTGGCGGAGACGCTGGAGCACACGGTGGTGACCCGCATCGACGCCCGCTCGCACCTGCGGCGGATCGCCGGTGCGCTCGCGAAGATGCAGGAGACCGACCGCGACCTGCTGCTGCTCGTGTCGCTGGCGGGGCTGAGCGTGCAGGAGGCGGCAGAGGCGCTCGAGATGAACCCCTCGACCGCCAGATCCCGCCTGCACCGCCTGCGCGCCAAGCTGAAGGAAGTGGAACATGCGTGACGTGCTGGACGACGACCTCGCCGAGCTGTACCCGGTCCGGGGCGCCGACGACGTGCGGCTGGCCCGCCTGCGCGAGCAGCTGTTCGCCGAGAAGCCGGTGAGCCGGGCACCGCGCTGGGTCGGCATCGCGGCCGCGGCCGTCGGCGTGGTGATGATCGCCGGGCTGGTGGTCCTGCTGAGGCCCGCCCAGCGGGACGCGCCCGCCACGATGCCCAGCACACCTGCCACGTCCCTCCAGGAGGCCGCGACCCTGCTGGAGCTGAGCGAGAAGCCGGCCGCCAAGTACCAGCACATCACCTACCGGATCTGGGAGGTGATCAGCGCTTCGGCGTTCCGCGTCGAAGGGGTCGGCAGGACCCTGACCGAGTTCGAGTACGACGTGTGGCTGCCCACCGCGCCGGACGAGATGGTGGTCATCTACCGCAGGGAGACCGGGCAGCGCCGGCCGATCTCCGGCGCGCAGCCGCGGCCGGAGCAGACGCTGAGCACGATGAGCTACCCGCAGGTGTGGACCACGTTCTGCGCGGCCACCCCGTGCAAGGAGGAGACCCTCTCCACGCCGCTGCCCGCCGACCCGAAGCAGAAGCTGCTGGCCGCGTCGCCGCGTCTGCTCTCGCCGTTCACGACGAACGAGGAGAAGGCCGCGGTGTACCGCGCGCTCGCCGAGTCTCCGGAGATCCGCTGGAACAACGGGAGGCTGTCGGTCGACGGCAGCGTTGTCCAGTTCGCCGTCGATCCCGCCACGGGCCGGGTGACCGGCAAGGAGGAGGTCGAGACCGCGACCAGCCCGTTGCCGCAGGGGATGCCGCCGCGGACGGTGACCATCACCTACGAGTGGACCGATCAGCGCCCGTCGTAGGAGCGGGGCAGGTACCAGGCCAGGGCGGCGCGCAGCTCGGCGATGTCACGCTGGCGCCGCCGTCTGGACCGCTCGTGGGCGATCGGGAAGACCCGCACCCCGCCGTGATTCGCGCCGAAGAACCGGCGCGGCGCCGGGTCCTTCAGCCAGACGACGACCCACGGCCGTTTCTTGTGCGGCACGACGCGCACCCGTGCCAGCTCGTACCACCAGTACTGGTGGAACTTGCCGTTGCGCGTGGTGGCGATGCCCTCGCGGCTGATCTCGATGACGATCTTGCTGCGGGCCGCGGCGCCGAAGTACCGCACCGCACGCACGACCAGCACGCAGAACGCGGCCAGCGCCAGCAGCTGCGTGGCACCGTTGGCCCCGGCGGCCGGGTCGGCGATCGCGGCGGCGAGCAGGCCGGCGGCGAGGTTCGTCAGGCCCCACGCGAACGGCACGATCCGCGACGTCGAGAACGTCGCCGCGGCGGGTGTCATCGGCGCGGGCAGCTTGGTGGTCGCCGGCTTCGGCGAGACGACCTGGGAGAGCAGGCGCGTCACCTCGGCCGGCTCCGGGCGCTTCGCGGGGTCGCGGTGCATGCACTTCTGCACCAGCGGCCGCAGCGGCTTGGGCACGCCGTCGAGGTCCGGTTCGCCGTGCGCGGCGCGGTAGAGCAGTGTCGCGGTCGGGCCCTCGCCGAACGGCCCCTTGCCCGTGGCCGCGTAGACGAGGACGGCGCCCAGCGCGAAGACGTCGCTCGGCGTGCCGACCTCCTGGCCGGTGATCTGCTCCGGCGAGAGGAAGCCCGGCGTGCCGAAGACCATCCCGGTCTCGGTCAGCGCGGTGTGCTCCATGGCGCGCGAGATGCCGAAGTCGATCACGCGCGGGCCGTCGGCACCGAGCAGCACGTTGGACGGCTTGAGGTCGCGGTGCACCAGGCCGGCGCGGTGGATCGCGGTGAGCGCCTCGGCCAGGCCCTCCGCGAGCCGGCGCAGGTGGTGCTCCGGCAGCGGGCCGTGCCGTTCGATCGCCTCCTGCAGCGTCGGGCCGGGCACGTACTCCGTCGCCATCCACGGGCGGGGCGCGCGCGTGTCGGCGTCCACGACCGCCGCGGTGCCGGCGCTGCCGACCGCACGGGCCATCTGCACCTCGCGGCGGAACCGCTCGCGGAAGCGCGGGTCGTCGGCGAGCTCGGCGCGGGCGACCTTGACGGCGACCTGCCGCCCGTCGCTGCCTTGCCCCAGGTAGACCGTTCCCATGGCACCACGACCAAGCCTGCCGAGCAGCAGGTAGTCGCCTATGCGTTGTGGTTGGTCCACCTTCACCGGATCGAGGGTAGCGGGAACTCGGGCTGGAACCTCACATCTGAGTAGATCTACGTATCGTTGTCACCCATGGGTCGGACCCGCTTGTACCGCAACGGCGAACTCGTGGACCGGGACTTCCCGGTCGCCGACGTCGCGCGGCACCTGGAAGATCCCTCCTCGGTCGTGTGGTTCGACCTCTGCGCGCCGTCGCAGGACGAGATGGGTCTGCTGCGCGACGAACTGGGACTGCACGAGCTCGCGATCACGCTGGGCATCTTCGGCCTCTCCTACTTCCTGTACGTCATGTTCAAGCGCCGCGACTGGCTGTGAGGGGCTCCCGCACGATGAAGATCCATCTGACCAGGCAGAACGAGCTCGCGATCATCACGATCGACGCACCGCCGCTCAACCTCTACGCCCTGGACCTCGACGCCGAGTTCCACGACGCCCTGGACGAGCTGGGCGACGCACGGGCGTTGCTGGTCAACGCGACGGGCAAGGTCGTGTCCGGCGGGGTCGACGTGTCGCTGTTCGCGGCCCAGGAGTACCGCGAGGACGCGCAGGCGTTGTTCGACCGCATGCTGCTGCTGCCGCAACGCCTCGCCGCGCTGCCGATCCCGACCGTCTTCGCCGCGCACGCGTTGTGCCTGACCTGGGCGTTCGAGCTGGCGGTGGCGTGCGACCTGATCCTGGCGGCCGAGAGCGCGCGCTTCGGCCTGGTGGAGAAGGTCGTGGGCCTCACACCGACGATGGGCGGCACGCAACGCCTGGCCGCCCGCGCGGGGGTTGGCCGCGCGAAGGAGTTCGTGATGACCGGCGACCTCTACGACGCGACGACGCTGGAGCGCTGGAACGTCGTGAACCGCGTCCTGCCGGACGAAGGCTTCGCGCTGGCCGCCGAACAGTTCGCCCTCTCGCTCGCCGTCGGCCCCACCAGGGCCCACGCCGCGACCAAACAGGTGCTCGCGCACTTCGAAAACGGAGGCGTTCCGGAGGCCGACGCTCACGTGACGACGATCGCGTCCGCGTTGTTCGAGACCCAGGATCTGCCACGGGCTGTGCACAGCTTCCTCACGGACGGTCCCGGCCGCGCCACATTCCTGGGTCGTTGATCTCACACATCAAGGAATCATATGGCTCGGAGATAAAACCGTGATCTGCCAGGTCACACGGACGGACTATTCCCGCCCGGTGCGAAGATGACCTTGCGGCACAAGGAGATCCGCTTGACTCCTCCCGTCGGCCCGTGCAATGTGCAGTCCGTTCAACGGCCCAGCGCGAACTCCGTCGCACGAGTTCCGTACACATTCCGCACCGGCCGACGACACAATAAGCGAGTTCACGGTCCCCCGTCGTGAACGCGCGTGGAGGTAGAACCAGCCGTGAAACTGAGATTGGCCGTACTGCTGACCGGTGGTGTCATCACACTGGCCGCCTGTTCCCCGACCAAGGCGGTCAACCCGACACCCGTAGCGGAGAGCACGAGCGCCACCTCGACCAGCACGTCCAGCAGTTCTCCCGCCCCGAGCAGCAGCTCCTCCGCCCCGGCCCCGGCACCGCAGTCCGCCACCAACGGCCCGGTGAAGCCCCCGGCCAACCCCGGCACCCCCGCTCCCGCCGGCTCTCCCGGCTGGAAGCTCACCCAGGCCAACACCGGTCTGGCCGCAGTCGGCCTGAACTGCGACTCCCTGCCCGTCTACACCGGCCCCGCGACCCCCGGCTCGGGCACGGTCATCTCGGGCAAGCGCATCGAGCAGGCTCTGACGTTGTTCGCTGGCAACATCACCATCGAGAAGTCCTGCATCCGCCCGACCAAGCTCAACGAGGCCGCCCCGCTGGTCACCACGAACGGCCCGTGCGGCAGCAACTCCTGCCAGGTCACCGGCGCCCCGGTGACCATCCGCGACTCGAACATCGACGGCTCCCGGCTGTCCGCGTCCACGATCGCGAAGTCCTGCGCGTTCCTCGGCGTCGGCACCCTGCAGCGCAACTACATCACCGGCATGGGCTCCGGCATCTGCTTCTACAACACCGGCAACACCCTCAGCGGCCTCGCCGAGGGCAACTACGTCCGAGGCCTTCGCACGGCCGGTGACGCGCACAACGACGGCGCCACCGTCCGCGACTTCCCGCTGGACCGCAACGCCGGTCGCACGCTGACGTTCCGCAACAACCGGATCGACTGCTCCACCGGCCAGGACACCGGCGCGCTGTTCATCCAGACCTACGGCGGCGACATCGACAACGTCACCGTCGAGGGCAACCTCCTGGAGGGCGGCGGCTACCAGCTCGGCCTGGAGTCGAGCCACGGCAACCAGTACGGCCGCAACATGAAGGCCATCAACAACCGCTTCACCGGCAGCGGCTGGGGCGCGGCCTACGTGACCTCCAACAACGTCGGCTACAAGTGGGCGGTGTGGCAGGAGAACTACCTCCTCGACCCCAACGCCCCGGACGCGAAGGGCAAGCCCGCGGGCACGCCGTAGCAGGTCACGGATTGTGGAAGACGCTGGTGAACGCGCGGTCGAAGCGCCGCGCGGCCAGGTCCTGGCGCTGGATCAGCCAGTGGACGGTGGCGTTCTCTCAGTCCTCCACGCCGACGTACCGGGCGGCCAGTTCCTCAGATCGGGATGCCCTGGCAGCGGGCGGCCGTCCGGCAACGGGAGCGCCGTGACAGGGCAGCGACACGTCGATCGCCGCCCGCAGCGGCCCCCGCGGGTGCTCCTCGAACGTCGCCCCGGTGGGCATGGCCGCGACGTCGATCGAGGCCACGAAGGGAACGCTGGGTCCCCGGCGTCGGCGGGAAGCAGGAGCGGATCGCCCAACCGGACGGGGCCCTAGCCGTTGTCGCGGTACTTGAGCCAGCGCGAACTCAGCGAGTCCCAGATCTCCTGGTACTGCTGGAACATCTCGCGCACCCGCTCGACGTCGATCTCCTCGGCGGGGCGTGAGGCGATGTAGTACGCCAGGTCGTCTTCGAGGCGGTGGAACCGGTAGCTCGCGTCCTCCATCAGCACCCACAACGAACGCCAGGCGAAGAAGGGCTCCAAAGCGGACACCACGGTCACCACCGCGATCAGGGAGAACGCCGTGCCCGTCCAGGGATCCAGGTTCTGCAGCCCGAGGATGATCGTCGACGCCGCCGAAAGGACCAGCGTCGTCAGCCTCACCAGCACCGATTTCCAGCGGAACCGGTGTTTGCGGGAGCGGGCATAGGCGTGGCCCCGCTCGATCTGCGCGCGGACGTGGTTGGCGAGTTCCAGCGGCTTCAGGCCGGACGGCAAGTCGGTCACGCGCGGCAGACTAGCCACCGGGTACGTTCGCCCGCGTGCAGTTCGGTGGACCGAGAACCTTGCTGGCCGTGCACGCCCACCCCGGCGACGAGTCGACGGCGACCGGGGGCGTGCTGGCGCACTACGCCAGACAGGGCGCCAGAACCGTGGTGGTGACATGCACCAACGGGGAGTTCGACGATGCTCCGAACGGCGCAGTGCCCGGCGAGGTCGGCCATCACCCGAAGGCCGTGGCGGCGCATCGCAGGGCCGAGCTGCAGGCGGCGTGCGACGCGCTGGGCATCTCGGATCTGGAACTGCTGGGCTATCACGACTCCGGCCTGAGCGGTGAGGTGCCGGAGGGCGGGCTCTGCACCATTCCGGTGGAGACCGCGGCCGGCCGGCTCGCCGCGCTGATCGAGCACTACCGGCCTCAGGTCGTCGTCACGCACTACAGCTCGCACCGCGACCACATGCACGTGATCCGCATGGCCAAGCTCGCCGTCCACCGCACCGGCATCCCGGCCAAGCTCTACCTGACCGCCAAAGAGGGTTCCACGACGATCGACATCAGCGAGGTCGCCGACGTGAAGCGCAAGGCGTTGCGGTGTCACGCGAGCCAGCAGGTGCACGGGGCGTTCGCCGTGCAGGAGCACTACTTCCGCGCGCTCGACACGACCGACGCGCCGCTGCCGGAGACCGACCTGTTCGCGGGCATCACCGGCCACGGCCCGGATCTGCCGCGGTGGTGAGCGGGGCGCTCCGTCGAGCGCCCCCGTCACCCGGCGTCAGAGCGGCAGCGCGGACAGCAGGCCGTTCGCGAGCGAGCTCGCCTGGCCGAGGAGACCGCTCGCCTGGTTGACGAGACCGCTGATGACGTCCATGAGTCCACCCACGGTGAAACCTTCCGACGCACCTCGGCGGCTGGTCCCGCCGGGTGTTGCCGGAGATCAAAGCGCCAGCACGGCAACACCGCTCGCCGACTCACACCATTGAGCCGAAAAGGACTGTCTCAAATGGATTACCGTCCGAGCGACGTGCAGGTGAACCCCGCACGGCGGATGACGTCCGGGTCCAGCAGGTTGCGGGTGTCCACCACGACCGGCTGCCGCACGGTCTCCGCGAGACGCGCCCAGTCCAGCGAGCGGAAGTCCGGCCACTCGGTCAGCACGACGAGACCGTCGACGTCCTTCGCCGCCTGGTACGGATCGTCCACAACGGACACCGAGCCCAGGTCGGTGCCGCCGGTCAGCGCCGGGTCGTAGCCAACGAGGTCGGCACCGGCCTGCTTCAGCAGGGCCGCCACCGCCAGCGCCGGCGAGTCGCGCAGGTCGTCCGTGCCCGCCTTGAACGTGAGGCCCAGCAGCCCGAGCCGCACGTGGGACAGCGAGCCGCCGCGCTTGCCGGTGACCGCGAGCCGCACCTTCTCGACCATCCGCTGGCGCTGGCGCTCGTTGGTGTCGATCGTGGCGCGCAGCAGGCGGAACTCGAAGTCGGCGGCGTCCGCGACCTGGAGCATCGCGTGGGTGTCCTTGGGCAGGCACGAGCCGCCCCAGCCGGGGCCGGGGTTGAGGAACGCCTGGCCGATGCGCTTGTCGTAGCCCATGCCCTCGGTGACGTCGGTGATGTTCGCGCCGAGCCGCTCGCACAGCTCCGCCACCGCGTTGACGTACGAGAGCTTCATCGCGAGGAAGCAGTTCGCGGCGTACTTGACCATCTCCGCCGAGGCCGCGTCGGTCAGCACCGTGGGCGCGCCGAGGCGGGCGTACAGGGCGGCGACGCGCTCGGCCGCGTCCTGCTGGTCGCAGCCGACGACGATCCGGTCCGGGTTCAGGAAGTCGTGCACCGCCGAGCCCTCACGCAGGAACTCGGGGTTCGACACCACGGCGACGTCGTCGCGCCGCAACAGCTCCGCGGTCCGGACGGACGTCCCCACGGGCACCGTGGACTTGTTGACGATCACGCAGCCGGACGGCAGCAGGTCGCGCGTCTCGTCCACAACGGACTCGACGGCCTGCAGGTCCGCGATGCCGCCGACACCCATCGGCGTCGGCACGCAGAGGAAGACGACCTCGGCGTCGGCGACCGCGGCCGAGGCGCCGAGCACGAAGGTCAACCGGCCGGACGCCAGGCCTTCCGCGACGAGCTCCGCGAGCCGGGGTTCCAGGATGTCGACCTCGCCGCGCGAGAGCCGCTCGACCTTGGTCGCGTCGACGTCCGCGCACACCACGCGGTGGCCCAGCGACGCGAGACAGGCGCCGGTCGTGAGACCGACGTAGCCGGTGCCGACGACCGCGATCCTTCTGACGAACATCATTCTCCCGTTCGGTCCACGGCGAACGTGCGGAGCACGGCGTCGTCGCTCACGTCGATCATCTTGTTGCCCCATTGGTCGGTGCCGGCACCGAGCGCCGGCCTGCCGTCGGGGAACGGCCCGCGCGAGGCGAAGCCGGTGAGCCCGTCGAACACCGCCACGTAGTTCTCGGCCTGCGGGCGCCAGTCGAGCTCCGCCTCGCAGCGGCGCCTGCCCTCGAAGCCGAGGCGTCCGCGGCGTTCCGCGTCGTCCAGCAGATCCAGCAGAGCCGTGGTGAACCCCTCGACGTCACCAGGCTCGACGTAGACGGCGCAGTCGCCGGCGGACACCACGGTCTCCGTCAGCCGGTACGAGACGACCGGCAGCGCGTAGGCCATGTACTCCATGGTCTTGTTCATAGTGGACACGTCGTTCAGAGGCGACAACGGATCCGGGCCGAGACCGACGGCCGACGTGGACAGATAACGGGTGATCTGTTCGGGCCCGACACGTCCGGTGAACTCCACGTACGGGTCGAGTCCCCAGGCCGTGGCCTGCTTCTTCAGGTCTTCCAGGCAGTCGCCGAAGCCCAGCAGCGCGAACCGGACGTCGGTGCGGCCGCGGTCGAAAACAACTCTGCGTGCGACTTCGAGGACGCCGTCGACGCCGTCCTGCGGCCCCATGATTCCCAGATAGGCCACCAGATGTTTGCCGCCGCGCCGGAGCTCGTCCACCGCCTCGACAGGTCGCATCACGGTCGTGTCCGGGCCGGAGCGCACGACGGTGGTGTGCTCGGGCGGCACGGAGCCGCGGGTCCACGCGATCTTCTGGTACGAGGTGTTGGTCGACGTCACCCGGTCGGCCGTGCGGAACGTCCGGCGCTCCAGCCACTTCAGGATCCGGTACTGCAGCTTGCCCGCGGCACCCTTCGGCTCGCCGAACCGCGAGAGGAACACCTCGGGATTGAGGTCGTGGTGGTCGAAGACGAACTTGACGCCACCGAGCCGCCACAGCAGGGCGAGCGCCCAGTAGGTGTCCGGCGGGTTGCAGGCCTGCATGACGTGGAACCGCCTGCGCGCGCGAACCTTCACGCTCAGCAACGCCGTGCGCACCCAGCAGTACAGGAACTCCCACGCGTAGCCGAGGGCTCCCTCGGCCTGGGGCGGCGGAGCGTACTTGTACAGATGCACTCCGTCGAGCAGTTGGTAAGCGGGATCACCCGGTCCCTTGGGGCAGATCACCGAAACCTCGTAGCCGGCGGCGGTCAGGGCGCGGCACTCGAGCCACACCCGGCGGTCCAGCGGCACGGGGAGGTTCTGCACGATGATCAACACGTGCGGCGATGACGTCACGCCTTTGTTCTCGTTCGGGAGGGCGAAACGGTTACAGCTCGCGCCAATCCAGCGCCGTGACCGCCGACCTCCACCGCGTCTTCGACGCTCAGCAGGGCACCTCGCGGCACCGGCCCCACGCCCACAGCCAACCAGGATGAGGACGCGGGGCCGGCACCACGATGCACCCGTCTGACCGCCGAACACGGGGCGAAGGCCGACGATCACAGCACCGGTAACAACGGTTCCGAAAAGCTCGATGTAGCGGGCACAAGCCCAAAAGCGAGGAGCGGTTGTGGAGCGGTCACCTGTCGCGGTGGTCATCGTCACGTACCAGAGCGAACAGGTCATCGCGGGATGCCTGGCCTCGCTACCCGACGACGTGAAGGTCTTCGTCGTCGACAACGCTTCCACCGACGACACCGTGAGTGTGGCGGCCGCCACTCGACCGGACGCGCGGATCATCCGCAACCCGGTGAACGCGGGATTCGCCGCGGGCGTGAATCTGGGCATCAAAGCCGCCGAGGGCCACGACGTGCTCGTGCTGAACGCGGACACCCGCCTGCACCCCGGCACGATCGACACCCTGCGGGCGGCGGACAAGCCCATCACCGTGCCGAAGATCGTCGGCGTGGACGGGCTCACCCACTTCTCGCTGCGCCGCGAGCCCAGGCTGCGCACCGCGATCTCCGAGGCCCTCATCGGCGGCCACCGCGCCGGGCGGATCGGGCTCGGCGCGACGGTGACCGACCTCAAGGCCTACGAGCACGCTCACCCGGCCGAATGGGCCACCGGCTGCGCGTGGCTCGTCAAGCGCGAGACCATCGAGCGACTGGGCCTTTTGGACGAACGCTACTTCCTCTATTCGGAGGAGGTCGAGTACATGCTGCGCGCCGGAGGCGTCTGGTACGAGCCGCGCGCGGTGGCCACGCACATCGGTGGCGAGGTCTCCACGAACGCGCGGCTGTGGTCGCTCCTGGCCGCGAACCGGGTCCGCCTGCACCGCGAGCGGCACGGCAAGGTCGCCGCGTTCTTCATGTGGCTCGCGGTGGTGCTGAACGAGGGCCTGCGCGCCCGCTCGCCCAAGCACCGGGCCGCGCTGAAGGGACTGTTCCGGATGCGGACCTGGCCGGAGGAAGTGGCCTCCGAGGGCCCGAGCTACCTGTGCTTCTCGGCGCAGGACTGGTGGTACCACAACCGGGCGCACTCGGACTTCCAGCTGCTGCGCCGGGTCGCGAAGCACCGCAAGGTGTTGCTGGTCAACAGCATCGGCCTGCGGATGCCGTCGCCCGGCAAGAGCACGCAGTTCCTGCGCCGGATCCTGCGCAAGGCCAAGAGCGTCGCGATGCTCGTGCGCCGGCCGATCCCGGAGACGCCGAACTTCTACGTGATGACGCCCGCTCCCCTGCCGTTCTACGGCAAGCCGTGGCTGCGCAAGCTCAACTCGGTGCTGGTGCGCACGCAGGTCCGCCTCGTGTGCCTGTTCCTGCGGATGGGCACGCCGGTCGTCGTCGCCACCATCCCCACGGCGTGGGACGTCGTGGAGCCCATGCGGCACAAGGGCCTGATCTTCAACCGCTCGGACCGGCACTCGGCGTTCCCCGAGGCCGACCAGGGCACGATCGCCGCGCTGGAGAACCAGCTGCTGTCCAATTCGGACACCGTGCTCTACGTGAGCCGCGCGCTGCAGGAGGAAGAGTCCCCGCTGACCGGTGAACGCGCGCACTTCCTCGACCACGGCGTGGACGTCGACCACTTCACCCGCCGCGACGAACTGCCCGCCGACATCGCGTCGATTCCCGGGCCGCGCATCGGGTTCTTCGGCAGCCTCGACGACTACCTGGTGGACTTCGACCTGATCGAGAAGGTCGCGCAGGAGTTCCCGGAGGCGTCGGTCGTGCTGATCGGTGACGCCACCTGCTCGATGGAGCGCTACGCCAGGTACCCCAACGTGCACTGGCTGGACTTCCGTTCGTACGAGCAGATTCCCGGCTACGGCTCCGGTTTCGACGTGGCGCTGATGCCGTGGCTCGACAACGACTGGATCAAGCACGCGAACCCGATCAAGATGAAGGAGTACCTGGCCCTCGGCCTCGCCGTGGTGTCCACGGACTTCCCCGAGGTCGAGCGCTACGCCGACGTGATCCGCATCGCGAAGGGCGAGGCCGACTTCATCGACCAGATCCGCCTGACGCTCAAGGACGGCGGCCTGAAGACCCCGGCCGAGCGGCGTGCGGCCGTGCTGACCGCGTCGTGGGACTCCCGTGCCCGTGAGCTCATGCAGATCGCGGAGGGTCGCTGACCATGTGCGGAATCGCAGGCGTCAGACGGTTCGACGGCGCGCCCGTCTCCCGTGAGCTGCTCGCCGAGATGGCGAAGCGGCTGCACCACCGCGGCCCGGACGACAACGGCTTCTGGTCCGACGGGCCGATCGGCTTCGCCCACACGCGGCTCTCGATCATCGACCTGGCCGGCTCACCGCAGCCGATGGCGGGAGCGTCGGGCACCACGCAGATCGCGTTCAACGGCGAGATCCTGAACTACCGGCAGCTGCGCACGGAGCTGTCCTATCCGTTCCGCACCAACGGTGACACCGAGGTGCTGCTCGCGATCTACGAACAGCACGGCGCGAAGGGCGTCGCCAAGCTGCGCGGCCAGTTCGCGTACGCCATCCACGACGCCAAGACCGGCGAGACGCACCTGTTCCGCGACCGGCTGGGCATCCTGCCGCTGTACTACTACGCGGACTCGTCGTTCTTCGCCTTCGCGTCCGAGATCAAGGCGCTGCTGCCCGCGATCGGCTCGGCCGACGTCGACCAGGAGTCACTGCACGACTACCTGGCGCACCGGTCGGTGCCCGCGCCCTACACGCTGCTGCGCGGCGTGCGGAAGGTGCCGCAGGGTCACCACCTCGTCGTGTCGGCCGACGGCTCCGTCCGGACCGAACCGTACTGGGAGCTGCCGCGCGAGTCGCGGATCCGTGCGGTGACGCCGGAAGAGGCCGTCCGGCTGGTCGACGAGGCGCTGACGGCCTCCGTGCGCGACGCGCTGGTCGCTGACGTGCCGGTCGGCGCGTACCTGTCCGGCGGCGTGGACTCGTCGTTGATCACCGCGCTGGTGGCCAGGGAACGCGACGGTGCCCCGCTGCACACGTTCTCCGCCGGCTTCGGCGACCCTCGCGTGGACGAGCTGCACTGGGCCGAGAAGGTGGCGGGCATCGTCGGCAGCCGGCACCACAGCGTGATCGTGACGGCCGACGACTTCCGCGACAGCTGGGCGAAGCTGTCCTGGCACCGCGACGCGCCGCTGTCCGAGCCCGCCGACGTAGCGGTGTTCCGGCTCGCCGAGCTGGCCCGCCGCGAGGTGAAGGTCGTGCTGTCCGGTGAGGGCAGCGACGAGCTCTTCGGCGGCTATCCCAAGTACCGCTTCGCCAACGCCACCCGGTACGCGGGCGTCCTGCCGTCCGCTGTCCTGCGGCGCTTCGAGAAGGCCCTCCCGGCGTCCAGGGCACGGCTGGGCATCGCGGTCCGCGCGATCGCCGAGCCCTCGTACGCCGAACGCATGCGGGGCTGGTTCGCGCCGTTCACGGTGGCGGAACGGGCCGCGCTGCTGGGCGGGCCCGCGACGAGGTCCGTGCTGGCGCCGTACGAGAACGGGCGCGGCGACGCGTTGCGCCGCATGCTCTACGCCGACTCGCACACCTGGCTCGCCGACAACCTCCTCGAACGCGGCGACCGCATGTCGATGGCCGCGTCGCTGGAGCTGCGCCCGCCGTTCCTCGACCACCGGGTGGCCGAGCTCGCGTTCTCGTTGCCCGGCAACGTGAAGGTGCGCCGCGGCACGACCAAGTGGGTCGTCAAGGAGGTCGCGCGCCAGCACCTGCCGGCCGACGTCGTCGACCGGCCGAAGTCGGGCTTCAAGGTGCCGCTCGACGCGTGGTTCCGCGACGGGTTGCGGGACATGGCCTACGACCTGCTGACCGGGCCCACGTCGTTCGTGGGCAAGACCTTCGACCGGGCGGCGGTCCGCGCGCTGCTCGACGACCACGACTCGGGTGACCGCAACGAGCAGCCGCGCATCTGGACGCTGTTGTCGCTCGAGGTGTGGCACCAGACCCTGAGCTGGTAGGCCCGCCGTGTACGTCGCCTCGTCCCGCCCCTCCAAGACCGACTTCCGCAAACGGTTGCCGGGCACCGTCTTCGCGCTGGGCACGGTCAGCCTGCTGACCGACATCTCGGCGGAGATGATCACCGCGTTCCTGCCGGTGTACCTGCTCTTCACGCTGCAGCTGGGCTACGCGCAGTTCGGTCTGCTGGACGGCATCTACACCGGCGCCACGGCGGTGCTGCGGCTGGTCGGCGGCGGCATCTCGGACAAGTTCCGCAAGCCCAAGGCCGTCGCGGCCGCGGGCTACGGGCTGTCGGCGGCGACGAAGGTGTTCTTCCCGCTGGTCGGCGCCTCACCGTTCGGCATCGGCGCGCTGATGGCCGCCGACCGGGCGGGCAAGGGCATCCGGACGGCGCCGCGCGACGCGATGATCTCACTGGCCACACCCGAGGACCGGCTGGGCGCGGCGTTCGGCGTGCACCGCAGCATGGACACGTTCGGCGCGCTCCTCGGGCCGCTGGTGACGTTCCTGCTGCTCGCCCAGATCGGCATGGTGCCGGGGCCGATCTTCGCGGTGTCCGCGGCGTTCGCGGTCATCGGCCTGATCGTGCTGATCTCGTTCGTGCGGGACACCCCTGCCAAGGAGAAGCCGAAGGGGCCGCGGCCGTCGTTCCGGGCGGGCCTCGACCTGCTGAACGACCGGCAGTTCCGCCGGACCACCATCTCCGCCGGTCTGCTGGGGCTCGCGACGGTGTCGGACGCGTTCGTCTACGTGCTGGTGCAGAAGGCCACGAACATCTCGCTCGGCTTCCTGCCCCTGCTCCCGCTCGGCACGGCGGTCGTCTTCCTCGCGGCCGCCACGCCGCTCGGGAAGCTCGCGGACCGGGCCGGCCGCTGGCGGATGTTCCTCGCCGGGCACGCACTGCTGCTGGGCGTGTACGCGCTGCTGTTCATCCCCGAGGGCGGGATGGTCGTCGCGGTGGTCGCGTTGGTGCTGCACGGACTCTTCTACGCGGCCACGGACGGCGTGCTGTCGGCGAAGGTGAGCGAGACGGCGCCGGAGTCGCTGCGGGCATCGGGGCTTTCCGTCGTGCAGACGGGCCAAGCGCTCGGGCGTCTCGTCTCGTCCGTCGTTTTTGGACTGCTGCTGCAGTACACGAGCTTCGGGACGGGCGTGACGGTGGCGCTCGCCGCACTCACCGTCACGCTGATCATCAGCGCTGTGTTGAACCAACGAGACCAGGTCCGCTTCCGCTCACGAGAAGAGCGCTCGTGAGCGGAAGCGGAATCAACCGCGAGCAGCCAGCTTCTGCTTGACGGCCTCGAAGCCGCCCTTGCCCAGCACCTTCATCGCCGCGTTCTTCGCGGCCACCCGGCCGGAGTCGCGCATGAACCGGATCGGCTGAGCCACCAGCCGGTCCTGCGCGACGGCCTTCAGGTCAGGCGATGCCACGTCGTCCAGCGAGTCACCGAACGACGCCCGGTACGGCTCCGGCGAGACCAGCCGGCCGCGTGTGCGGTTGGACACGTTGCCGCCGTGCACGACCTGCAGCCAGCCCGGCGCGCCGCCCAGTTCCACGACCGGGAAGTGCAGGTGCATGTGGTTGTGCCAGTGCGCCCAGCACGTGACGGGCTCGTCCCAGGTCTCGCGGACCGAGACGAAGGCGTTGTGCCGGTCCACCCGGTGGTACAGGCCGCCCGGCGACTTGATCAGACCGTTGACCAGGTAGTACGCCGCCGTGGTCGTCGGCCGCGGCGCCGCGCAGAGCCGTTCCACGAAGTCGACGGCCAGGCCGTCGTCGTTGTCCAGGTTCGTGGTGATGAGCTCGTCGCCGGTCTGGGAGTAGAGCGACCGGATGTCGGACCTAAGCTCTTCCCGCGACACCTCCGCGCGGTAAACGGGCGTGTACGCGTCACCGTGTCCGGCGATCTTGTCCTTGAGCCACTTCGGTGATTCGGGGTCGAAATAGATGAGCCACCGCGTCCGTTTGTCCGTCTGGGCGAGGACCGATGGCAGGCAGTAGCGCTCGAACAGCGCAACGCGCTCGGTCAGCCATCCTTCCTTCGCCCGCACGTAACTTTCGGCGCCCTTCGACGGCAGGTTGAAGCGCGTCAGGATGACGTGGTCCATGACTCCCCTTACTCCGGTCACCACTACATCGTCCGAACGGCACGAAACGTTGCGGCGCTAACGAAAACGGCGCCATACCGATAACCAGGTTGTGCCAACGCTTCCCACAGTGGACGTCGTGATCCCCTGTTACAACTACGCCCACTTCCTGCCGGTCTGTGTCCGCAGCGTTCTCGACCAGCCCGGTGTGGACGTGCGAGTGCTTGTGATCGACGACACGTCGTCGGACAACACCCCTGAGGTCATGGCCGAGCTGATGGCCGCCGACAAGCGCGTCGAGGGGTACCGGCACGAGGTGAACAAAGGGCACATCGCCACGTACAACGAGGGCCTGCTGGACTGGGCGAGCGCCGACTACACGGTGCTGCTGTCCGCGGACGACCTGCTGGCACCGGGAGCGTTGCAGCGCGCGGCCGCGGTCTTCGAGCAGAACCCGGACGTGGGCATGGTCTACGGGCGGGTCGTCTACTACAGCGACCACGACGCGTTGCCGAAGGTCACCCAGCTGCCGACGACGTCGAAGGTCTGGCGCGGCGAGGAGTGGATCGAGAACCGCTTCCGCAGCAGCCGCAACGTGATCTCCTCGCCGGAGGTCGTGGTGCGCACCAAGATCCAGCAGAAGGTCGGCGGCTACCGCGCCGATCTGCCGCACGCGGGCGACCTGGAGATGTGGCTGCGCATCGCGGCCGTGTCGGACATCGGGTACGTCAGCGGCAAGCCTGCCGCGTACTACCGGGTGCACGAGAACTCGATGATGCGCACGACGTTCAAGTCGGTGTTCGCCGACCTGGAACAGCGCCGTGACGTGTTCGACCTGGTGCTGGAGCAGAACCCCGGCCTGCCCGCGCGGCTGAAGCCGTTGGTGCGCAAGGCGATCGCGGGTGACGCGCTGTGGCGCGCGGTCCGGCTGCACGACCGCGACCAGCTCGACGGCACCGAGAAGGAGCTGCTCGGCTTCGCCCGCGAGACCTACCCCGCGCTGGAGGAGCTGCCGGAGTACCGGGCACTGCTGCGGCGCCGGAAGTTCAGCCCCTCGTTCCTCAGCCGCACCCAGCTGTTCCTCGCGCCCCACGCCTACAAGCGCGCCAAGCTGTGGGTCGGCACGCAGCGCTGGAAGTGGCGGGGCGAGTGGTGAGCACCCGGCAGCTCGAAGGCAAGGTCTCCTCCGCGATTCGGTGGAGTGCCGTCAACTCACTGTTGCAAAGGCTCGCCGCCGTCGGCTTCAGCATCCTGCTCGCCCGGCTGATCGCGCCCGAGCAGTTCGGTGTCTTCGCGGTCGCCCTGGTCGTGCTCAACATCGTGCTGAGCGTCTCCGAACTCGGCGTCAGCGCGGCGCTGGTCCGCACGAACGACCCGGTCGAGAAGATGGCGCCGACCGTCACGACGCTGTCGCTCGCGTCCGGCACGCTGCTGGCGCTGATCTGCGTGATCGGCGCGCCGTGGTTCTCGAACGCGATGGACACACCGGAGGCGACCGGCGTCATCCAGCTCATGTCGGTGGCCCTCGTCATCGCCGGCGCGACCGCGGTTCCTGGCGCGATGATGCAGCGGAACTTCCGGCAGGACCACAAGTTCTACGCCGACACGGCCGCGTTCGTGTGCGGCACCGCCGTCGCCGTCGTACTCGCGTTCATGGGCTTCGGCGCCTGGAGCCTCGCGTGGCAGCGGATCGTGCAGAACCTGGCCGCGGCGATCATCATGTTCTGGCTCACCAAGGACCGGTTCCGGCCGGGCTGGGACCCGGTGCAGGCACGGGCGCTGCTGGCGTTCGGCCTGCCGCTCGCCGGGTCGAGCCTGCTCATCTTCGGCGTGATGAACGTCGACTACATCGTGGTCGGCTCGCTGCTCGGCACCGTGCCGCTGGGCTTCTACCTGCTGGCGTTCAACCTGGCGAGCTGGCCGGTGTCGGCGTTCTCCGCCCCGGTGCGCAGCGTTTCCCTCGCCGCGTTCTCGAAGGTGCGTGAGGACCCCGAGCTGTTCCAGAAGTCGTTCGGGCGCGCGTTGGGCCTCCTGGCGCTCGTCACCGTGCCCGCGTGCGTGCTGCTGGCGGCTCTCGCCGAACCGCTCATCCGCGTCGTCTACGGCGAGCGCTGGGCACCCGCGGCGGCCGCGCTGGCGATGCTGGTGCTGCTCGGCGCGGTCCGGGTGGCGCTGGAGCTCGGCTACGACTACCTGGCCTCCGCCGGGCGGTCGCGGGCGATCCTGGTGATCCACCTGGTGTGGCTGGGCGCGCTGGTGCCGTTGCTGGCGCTGGGCGCGAAGCTCGACGGCATCCGCGGGGTCGCGGTGGCCCACGTGATCGTCGCGGTTCTGCTCATCGCGCCCGCGTACCTGATCGCGTTCAAGCCCTACGGCGTGCGCGCGGGTGCGTTGGGCGCCCGGCTGTTGCGGCCTTTCCTCGGTGGCGTGCTGATGGTCGCGGTCGTGCTCGCGGTGCGGAGCCTGATCGACGGTGAACTCCTGCAGATCCTCGTCGGCGGCACGCTGTCGTGCCTCGCCTACGTGCTCGTGGTGTTCCCGATGAGACACGAAATCCTTGGCGTGCTGCGGAAGAGAGCCGACGCGTGAGACGACTGAGACAGGTCACGAAGATCGTCCGCGAGCAGGGTGCCCGCCAGCTCGGCATCCGCGTCCTCAACGCGGCCACGCGCAAGCTCGGCGCCGAGGGCGAGGACCTGCCGGTGCGGCTGGAGGACGTCCGCAAGGCCGACGTCGAGTCGCGCAGGCCGGTGGTGATCCCGCCGATCCCGCAGGACGGCAAGCTCACGATCAACTGGGTGACCGCTCCCCCGTCCAGGGGATCCGGTGGCCACACCACGATGTTCCGCCTCATCCAGCACCTCGAGTCGCTCGGCCACGAGTGCCGGCTGTACCTGTACGAGACGTTCGGCAACACCGTCGCCGACCTCGAACCCGTGGTGCGCGACGCGTTCCCGTTCTTCAAAGGCCCGATCCACGACGTGACCGACGGCATGGCCGACGCCCACGCGGTGTTCGCGACGGCGTGGATCACCGCGTACCCGGCGTTCAACGACCCGTGCGCGGGCAAGAGGTTCTACCTCGTGCAGGACTACGAGCCGTGGTTCTACCCGTCCGGCGGCCTCTACGCGCTGGCGGAGAACACCTACCGGATGGGCATGCACGGCTTCACCGCCGGTCGGTTCCTCGCCGACAAGGTCCGCGACGAGCACGGCATGCCCGCCGACCACTTCGACTTCGGCTGCGACGCCGACCGGTACAAGCTCGGCGGCGAGAAGCGCGACGGCATCGTGTTCTACGCCCGGCGCAAGGCACCGCGGCGCGCGTTCGAGCTGGGTGTGCTGGCGCTCGAGGTGTTCGCCGAGAAGCACCCCGACGTGAAGATCCACGTCTACGGCGAGAAGATCGGGCAGCTGGGGCCGCAGTTCGTCGACCACGGCCTGGTCACGCCCGACGACCTGAACGCCATCTACAACCGTTGCTTCGCCGGGTTGTCACTGTCGATGACCAACGTGTCACTCGTTCCGCACGAGATGCTCGCGGCCGGCTGCATTCCCGTGGTGAACGACGCGCACTTCAACCGCGTGGTCCTGGACAACGACCACGTCCGGTACGCGGCACCCACCCCGCACTCACTGGCGCGTGCGCTGTCCGAAGTGGTCACATCGCCGGACTTCGACGCGATCGCCCGCGCGGCCGCGTCCAGTGTGGAGGGACGTTCCTGGGATGCGGCAGGCCATGAGCTCGAAAAGGTGCTCCGCCGCGAACTCGCTACATGACGGGCGACGGCGAAGTGGCGTCCGGGATCAGGACTTTCGCGGGCTGCGAGCCGTCGGCAGGGGTGACGTGAACCGCGGGCAGCTTGGCGTCCCTGGGCACCGCGGCGAACGCGAGCTCAGTCTCGCTCAGCCACGTCGCCTGGTCGTCGATTCCTGCTGTGCCGGGCAGCCGCTTCTCCGTGTTCGTGGCGAGGTCCAGCACCGCCAGGTCCCACGGCCCGAGACGGCCGATGCGCTTCTTGTAGGCGACCTTCGTGCCGTCCGGGGACAGCGATGGACACTCGGCGTCGCGGCGCAGCGACGTGACGGTCTTGGCGGCGAGATCGCCCTTGACCAGCCACGTGAAGCCACCGCTGGCCAGCGTCGCGTAGAAGGTCCTGTCGTCGGAGCCGACGGTCAGGCCCCAGTAGTTGATGTCACGCGCTGTGAGCGGGGCACCCTCCACAGTGGCGGCGAAGTGCTCCAGCGACTCGGCGGTCTCGCCGGTGCGGACGTCGTAGAAGCCGGTGCGGGTGGAGAACCCGCCGGGCACCGAGTACGAGTCGCCGGTGACGAAACTGGTCCAGGACACCACGTTCCCGGACCGGGACACCTTCGCGCGGCTCGGGATGCCGGGCAGCGCGACGGTCTTCACGACCTTGCCGTCGCGGCTGATCTCGGCGGCGTAGGACGGACCGGGACCGGCGAGCTTGAGGCACGCGCTCGTGCCGCCGGCGACGTAAAACCGCTGGCAGGCGAGCTCGGTCGAGGTGCGGGCACCCCCGCCGGCGAGCTTCTCGACGCGGTTCTGCCCACCGGCGAGGTCGACGAACAGCAGATCACCGGTCTTGGCCTGCGAGACGTGCTCGGCGTTGGCGGCCGGCTCGTTCGCCTCGGTGGCGGCTGTGACGACATACGCCGCTGTCCCGCCGATGACCACGAGAATGGCCGCGACGGTCACGGTCAGTCGTCGTACACGCATGCTGCCTCCTGGATTCCTCTTCTTCATCGTCGTACGGCTACGGCCTGTAACAGTTGGCAGCTCACCACGATTTTCCAGGCAGGCGATACCCTACAAACATTGCGTTCGCAAGACCGAGCCGCGGATCGGGGATTTTGATGGATTTCTGGGGAACCGTACGAGTGCTGCGGCGGCGGTGGTACATAGCCCTGCCCGCGGTGCTGCTCACCGGTGTCCTCGCCCTGTACGTCTACATCACCGTGCCGACGCGGTACGAGTCGAGCGGCGTGCTGGTCCTCACCTCCCCCGCGGCGGGCGGCCGGTACTCGGAGAAGACCAAGCCCGAGGACGTCGTCAAGGTCAACCCGCTGCTGCAGTTCGACGGCAGCCTCACGACCACCGCGCAGATCCTGACCCAGATCCTCGGCGACCCGAAGACGGCGGAGGAGCTGGCGGGCAAGGGTTCCACGGCGACCTACACCGCGAACACCGGCCCCGTCGGCGGCCCGCTGCTGTTCGTCTCGACCGAGGCGGATTCGGCGGAGGCGGCCGAGGGCCTGGTCGGCAAGGTGCTCGACAAGACCGTGGCCGAGCTCGCCTCGCAGCAGAAGGCGCTGAACGCGCCCGAGCAGACGTTCATCACGGCGCAGATCCTGGTGAAGCCGACGACGGCCTCGGCCAAGATCGGGGGCAAGGTCCGGTACGTGGGCGCGGCGACGGTCGTGCTCCTGTTGCTGACGATCGCCTCGACGTTCGCCGCCGACTCGATCCTGCTGAAGATCAAGCGCCGCAAGGAAGGCGGGGCACCGTCCGGGAAGGACGCTCCCGCAGCGCCGCCGCCCTCGCACGCTCCCCCGGCCCGGCCGCAGCCGCAGGGCAACGGCGGGCACCCGCACCGGCCCCCGGCCCAGGCCGTGCCCAACGCGCACCAGAAGACGGTCATCATCCCCGCGCCCAAGCCACCGAACCCGGCATGGCCGACCAAAGACGACTGACCGAGCAGCGTGCCGACGGCGCCACCCTGCTGATCTTCTACGTCCTGGCCCTCCTCGTCGTCCCGGCCAGGTTCACCATCGCGTTCGTCCCGATCACGTTGCCGCCGGCGTTGTTCGTGGCGCTGTGCCTCGCGGTGGTGTGGTTCGCCGCGCACCTCGTCGACCACCTGGCGATGGCCAAGGGCCGAAACGCGGTGCGCACCCTGCTCGCGGCGTACGTGGTCCTGCATCTCACGACCTACGCCATCGCCACGCGCCGCTACCTGCCGGCCGACGAGCTGTCGGTGTCGGACTCGGCCCTGGTCCGGATCGTGGCGATGGCGGCACTCGCGGTGTTCGTGTGCGACGCGGTGCGCACCGGCGAACGACTCGGCCGCCTGCTGCGGGTGATGGTGGGCTGCCTGACGTTCGGCGCGTTCATCGGCCTGATCCAGTTCGGCCTGGGCGTCGACCTCGCGTCGTACGTGACCCTGCCCGGCCTGCGCGTGCAGGACAACGGCTACTCGGCGCTGGAGTCGCGGTCGATCTTCTTCCGCCCGGCGGGCACGGTGAACCACCCCATCGAGTTCGGCCTGGTGTGCGTCCTGGGCGTACCGTTCGCCGCGCACTTCGTCTTCCAGGCGCGTGACCGGGGCGAGCCGCAGGGCCGCTGGTGGTTCGCGCTCTCGCTGCTCAGCCTGATGGCGATCCTGTCGCTGTCCCGCACCGCGATCATCGGCCTCGTGGTGACGGGCATCGTGCTCGGCCTGCTGCTCCCCCGCCGGCGAGGCCTGCCCCTGCTGGGCGTGGGCGCGGTGTTCCTGGGCGGCGCGGCGGCCGTGGTGCCGGGCCTGTTCGGAACGGTGACGTCGATGTTCTCCAACATCGAGGACGACCCGTCGTTCCAGGGCCGCACCAAGGACTACGACGGCGCGTGGCTGGAGATCGCCAAACACCCGTGGCTGGGCCGCGGCTTCGGCACGTTCCTGCCGTCGAA
This sequence comes from Lentzea roselyniae, assembly GCF_039537795.1. NCBI lineage: Bacteria > Bacillati > Actinomycetota > Actinomycetes > Pseudonocardiales > Pseudonocardiaceae > Lentzea > Lentzea roselyniae. The sequence continues at coordinate 1,842 of NZ_BAABBE010000003.1, read as the reverse complement.
GTACACGATCCTCGACAACCAGTACCTGCTGACGATGATCGAGAACGGCTATCTGGGCCTGCTGGCCTTCGTGCTGCTGTTCCTCGGCGGCATCTTCGCGGCGCTGCGGGCTCGCGCGCTCTCGAAGGACGAGAACATCCGCGGCATCGCCGTGTGCCTGGTCGGCGCGATGCTGACGTCGGCGCTGGGGGCCGCGACGTTCGACTCGCTCAGCTTCAGCGTGGCGACCGGGCTGACGTTCCTGCTGATAGGCGCTTCCGGTGCGTTGCTGCGGACAGCCAGACAGGAGGCCGCCGTCAGGACGGCTCCGGTCAGCGGGAGCCCAGCCAGCTGACCAGGTCGCGCCACGCCGGGGCGGAGAACGCGAGAACAGCGCCGCTCGCGTTCTTCGAGTCCCGTACCAGGGCGTTGCCGGCGAGCGACACCTCGACGCAATCGGTGTTGCCGTTGCCGTGGCTGCGACTGCTTTTACGCCAGGTCCGTTCCGTGGTCATGAGGGTCCTCTCGCAGTCCGCTGACGTACTCCGCCAGCTTGCTCCGAGATTGTTCCTCATCCAAGGCAACGGCATCTAGTCGCTCGAACAGCCTCCTGCTCTGCTCGACAGCGGCGCTGTCCTGGGCGAACACCTGAACCATGTCGGTCTCCGTGTAGGCCACCGGTGGCGCCTTCTCGAACTCGTAGATCGTGCATTTCGACTGGAAGGCGGCAGCCTTGACGTCCGCCGGCACGACCCGCAGTACGTGGGTGTTGAAGAGCAAGCGCAGGTACTGGTCCTCTACGGTCTTCGCATCACCCAGCAGCATCTGCAGGGCGAGTTCATGGATGTAGAACACGCACTCGGGGCGGTTCGGGCGCCGCATGACCGCCTGTCGTTCCATGCGGATCTGGACGAACTTCTCCACTTCAGCCTCGTCGTGCCATCTGGTCTCCATGATCAACGTTCGTGCGTATTTCTCCGTCTGCATGAGGCCGTTCACGGTCAGGACGTCGTAGGCCGTGATCTTTTTGGCCATCGACTCCGTCATCGCGAGCGTGCGGAGGTTGTCGGAGACCTGGGCGAAGTACGGGTCGAAGGCGTTGTGGTACCTGTTGCGGAACTCGTGGAAGTAGTCGAGGTCCTTGCCGCAGGCCGTGAGGAACTGGACGAGATCGATCTCGCTGGCGCGCGCTTTGCCGTGCTCGATGTTCGAGACTTTGCTTGGATCCCAGCCAAGGTGGATCGCGAAGGCGCGGCCGTTGAGATTGGTGCACGTCTCGCGCAGCAGCCGCAGTTCGTCGCCGAGGTCCCGGCTGTAGGCGGTGGAGGTGGTCGCGGTCATGCGCCCGACGCTATGCCTTGGTTTTACTCCACGGTACCGGCTCGTTCGGGTGAAACGCAGCGGGTTCTGCGGATGCGTGCGGTGCGTGGGTTGGGCGGCGGTTGCGTTGGGGCGGCACGGCTTCGCCTTACGCCGACCCGGCACATGCCCTCCTGCGTCGGGCGTGCGCCGGACCGAATTTCTGTGGTCGCCGTGCGTAGGTTGTTGCTGGGCGTGGACCTGGTGCGTGCGACGGGCGCCGGTTGCGCAGGTGGTTGCTGGGCGCGTGTTGCGTACTAGAGAGAGTGTGCGCGCACGGTGCCATAGGGCGCTGACCTGCACGTTCACCCGATTGTGGAATGGGGCGTGTCATGCGAACCGTGTAAGTCAGAGGTGTACCAAGATCGACGCGCCGCATTGGCGGTCGGAGGGGGCACCGAGTGACACAGGACACATCGTCTCGTCAGGGAGATGAGGCGGCAGCGCGGCGGCTCGCGGGGGCGTTCGCGCCCGAGGCGATCGACGCGTTGCTGAAAGACGCCA